>NZ_JBXSQH010000013.1:0-58733 GCF_057063525.1 Gilliamella sp. X-46
AAAGCGGATATTGAGGAATATATCCATTATTATAATCATAGAAGAATTAAATTAAGCTTGGACAAAAAGAGTCCTGTTCAATATCGGGAGTATTATTTTCCAGCAGCTTAGTTTTTTTGTACAACTTTTGGGGTGCAGTTCACGCCACTTATTACCTAAATCCTCCTAAAGGCGCTTGTACTTATTCTGCCAAGCCCAACTTATATTTAAGTAATAGTCGCAAACATAATTGGGGTGGGTTGAATTATTCAGGGCCACCGAGCGAATGGGACGATGCAAAAGGCTTTAAACGTCAAGATTTAAATAATCCAGCATCAAACTTTCCAACCATGGGGGCATATGGGCTATTTTTTACCATGGATATGGTTGATAGCTTAGGTAGTGAGATGACATTTGACAAGTCACCAGCAACATCGGGCATTGATTTAACTATAACGGGCAATGGTAGTATTGCCAAGATTCGATTAGTCGGACCCAAAGAGGGGGCTAGCGCCGCCGAAGCAGCAACCGCAGTACCGACGACCTTTTTCTTATATTCCGATAAAGCCAAAACTAATAAAGTATATAGTTTTACCATTAAAAAATGGTTTATCGCAAGAAAGAATGATAATGGTAGTAGTTATAGTTATGCTCAGGCTGAACAATACTGTAATCAGTTGGGCTATCAAATACCTACAGTTGATCAACTAACTAATGCTAATTCTCAATATTGGAATCAAGGTTTAGCAGGTCAGGGTAATAATTATCAACGTCGTATTGATGGAGGGCTATTTTCAGAATGGGGAGAAACTTATAGCTATGATAATATTAACGATGGTTACCCTGGTAGTAATTTCGCAGATCGTCGAACTTATTGGACGCAAAATACACATAAACCTTCTTACCAGCCCCTTATCAATCTTCAAGTATACTCTAATATGGGAATGGTTAGTACTTGGGGTTACACGAGTGATGGCACGATATGTGTAAATTAAAATGTCGATATAATATTATGAATAATAAAACAAATAAACATAAGCAGGGTGTGATTCAAGCCATACAAGCTTTTGTTAAACAAAAATTGGCTAATGACTTTTCCGGTCATGATATGGCGCATATTGAGCGCGTGGTGAGATTGTCCGAGCAGATTTTAAAGCATGAACCAAAAGCGAATGGCTTTATTGTGATTGTTAGTGCTTATTTACATGACGTGATTGATGAAAAAGTGGTTGATGATGTGAATCAAGCTGTCATGGAGTTGCGTGATTATTTAATATTACAGGCGTTAACCGATAACGAAATTAAAATGATCTTTGACATTATTGAAAATATGTCATATCGAAAAAATATTAATCAGAAAAAAACATTATCATTAGAAGGGCAAATTGTGCAAGATGCTGATCGGTTAGATGCATTGGGAGCAATTGGTATTGCTCGCACTTTTTATTATGGTGGCAATAAACATCATATTATGTACGATCCTGATATTTCACCACGAACTACATTGAATGAAGATAATTATAAACAAGCCAATACCGTTATTAATCATTTTTATGAAAAACTTTTTTTGCTTAAAGATAAAATGAACACCCCGATAGCTAAAAAGCTCGCTGAGCAACGGCATCATTTTTTGGTTCAGTTTGTAAATCAGTTTGAAAAAGAGTGGCTAGGTAAGAATTAATTAGTCGCTGTTTTATTTTTTATAAAAGGTAAAGTGTGGGCAATGATTTGGCGACTGCAAAACGGATTTTAAACTATCTGGCTCAGCGCTCTCTGACTAGAGAGCGCTTTTACGATTAAAACGGTATTGGTGCACCGACAAGCCATAGCACAATAGGTAATGTGATTAAGCTTAATAATGTACTAACTAAGGTTGCACTTGATACCAGTTCTGGATGAGTGTCAAACTGTACTGACATGAGTGTTGTATTGGCGGCACTTGGCATGGCAGCTAATACGATTAAGATTTGCTTATAAATCGGCAAAATAGGCATAAAATAGACCATGCCAAATGCGACTATCGGTGAAATGATCATTCGGGTTAGTAATGAAAATGAAAGTTTAGGATAATCTAGTTGTTGGATCTTGATTTTGGCTAATTGCATTCCCAAAATAATCATAATGACAACGATTGATGAATCGCCAATCATGCCAATGGATGTCATTATGGATTTGGACAAAGGAATATGGCACAACTGAAAAAGCATACCTAATAAAGCGCCATAAGCTACTGGCATGCGGATAACTTTATTGATGACATCTTTTTGACTGACAATATCACTACGGGCACTGCCTTTTGCTGCGTAATAGATGCCAACTGTGCTCATTACAAATTGTTGCAATACCATCATAATCACGCCAAGGTCAAATCCCACGGAGCCAAAAAAGACTAACAGTACTGGGGTACCATAATTCCCATTATTCATAAAACACGAACTTAAAATCATGGCGCAGCGCTCTTTGGCTGAATATTTCATCATTATAGACCAAATGGAAATGATAAGGACTAATAAAAAACAGAGACCAAAAATATAACAGATATAAAATAGATAATCGGCAGTTAACGTATGCGTATAAAATGTTTTAAATGCCAAAAATGGGGATAGTACATAAAGTGACATTTTTGATAGATTAGCAACATCAAAATTTAAGGCTTTTTGTGCGATAAACCCGACAATAAAAATAGCAAAAATGGGAAATAAAATAATAAAAAATTGCATAAGTTATATCTTTTGTAGTTAATTTCATTAATTCATTGAATCAAGAGCAATAATGATTGATTCTCGAAGCTTTTGACAAGTATCATCATCAAGTGCTTGGTTGTGTTTATCTGTTAGAATAAATAGATCTTCAATATGTTCACCGATAGTTGCAATTTTTGCACTGCGTAATGATAAGTCTAAGTTAGCAAATATTTCACCTACATAAGCAAGCAACCCCGGTCTATCAAGTGCAATGAGCTCCATATAAGTTTGGCTGTCATTGAAAGCAGAAAGAAAGTTAACTTGAGTGGGTACTAAAAACGATCGTAACCGTTGTTTAGGTGGTTTAATGGTTACACCTTTATAAACAGGTTGCTGTAGTGCTTTGTCAAGAGCATTTACTAGGCCTTGATTCCGATCTTCTTGCACTGTTTGTCCATTAGGATCTAATACAATGAAAGTATCAAGTGCAAAACCTTTTTTATTCGTAATGATAAGCGCATCGTGAATCGTTAAATTGTGCATACTTAGCGTATTACAAACAGTTGCAAATAAGTAAGGTCGATCTGGCGAATAAATAAAAATTTCACTGCCACCATGATATGGGCGAGGGTTTATGGCTACCAATATTTTGGTCAAATCGTGCTGTAATAAAATTTGTGTATGCCATACAATTTGTTCTTTTGTATAACGAAGAAAGTAATCAAAACGATAGCGTTGCCAAAGATCTTTAATGATCTGTTCATCATAATTTTGATTAACTAAAATGGCTAATGCTTCTTGTTTATTTTTACGTGCTATACTTCGTTGCTCAGGAATTTGGCGGATATCTGAATCAAAGGAATTTTTTGCATTAAGGTAGAGTTCACGCATTAAACTTTGTTTCCAACTATTCCACAGCGTTTCGTTTGTTGCACAGACATCCGCAACTGTAAGGCAAAGTAAATACTGTAAACGACGTTTACTTTTGACAATTTGAATAAACTCGTTTATAACGGCAGGATCTTGTAAATCGCGACTTTGCGCTGTTACCGACATTAGTAGGTGATAACGTACTAACCAAATAACTAACTCGGTATCTTTGGTTTCTAGTCCGTGTAATTGGCAAAATTCTTCAACTAGATGTGCTCCAATTTCAGAATGATCACCATGTCGTCCTTTACCTATATCATGAAATAACCCTGTAATAACTAATAATTCAGGTTTAGATAATTTAGCAAAGACTTTTGCGCTATTAGGGTGTTTTTGTTTGCCACTTTCTGTTTTTAAACTATCGAGCTCAAGCAATAAGCGGATGGTGTGTTCATCAACAGTGTAAGCGTGAAACAGGTCAAATTGCATCATGCCAGATATCTGTTTCCAGCCCGGTATATAGACCGAAAGTATGCCATATTTATGCATGGGCAAAATTGCTTTTTCAATTGCATCTGGGTGTTTGATAATTAACATAAAAAGCGATCTTGCTTTAGCATTTTCACAAAGTAAATTAGTTAGAGATCGTCTTGCTGAGCGTAATTGTCTAATGGTATTAGAATAAAGACCAACCACTTGAGGATTAAGCAATATTGTATAAAAAAGCTGCATAATCATGACAGGATCTTTTTTAAAGATCTCATCATCTCTTACATCAATGAGTTTGTCTCTAATTTGAAAATATTCATCGATATCATAAGGTTTATTTTGTGGACCATGCTCAAGAATAGACTCATAAAACAGTTGTAATAGCATTTGATTGAGTTCAGTAATATTGTGAGCAACACGGTAATAATCATGCATCATTTTTTCTACTGGTGTGTTACCTTCACCTTGGTAACCTAACATATTGGCAATGCTAAGTTGTCGATCAAAAAGCAATCGGTTATCATAACGAGAGATCACGCAGTGCAAAGCAAAACGCATTCGCCATAAAAATTTACGACACGTTTTAAAGTCTGCAATATCTTCAGGGGTTAAATAGTTGAAATCGGACATTTTTTGCAAAAATTCCCCACCAAAATGGCGAGTTGCGATCCATTGAATGATTTGCATATCTCGCAAACCACCAGGACTATTCTTTAAATCAGGCTCTAGATTATAAGAGGTACTGTGATATTGTTTATGACGTTCTTGTTGCTCTTGAATTTTGGCTTTATAAAAGGCACGGGAAGGCCAAATTTTATTGCTAAAAATTTGTTTATGTAGTTCATCTAACAGTAATTGATTACCCGAAATGAGCCTTGATTCAATCAAATTAGTCATTATGGTGATGTCATTTTTCGCTTCTTGTAGGCAAATTCTTAATGTCCTAACACTATGCCCTATATCTAAATGTAAATCCCATAACAAGCGAACAAGATCACCAATTTGTTTTTCTATTTCTTTATTTAACGGATAATCACTAAGAACCAAAATATCAATATCTGACAATGGATGTAATTCAGCCCGTCCATAACCGCCAACGGCAACTAAAGCGATACGGTTGCGTTTAAAGAATGAGGAGACATGTTTAGGTATTTGGTAAAAACACCATAATCGATCAAGTAAACGATCGATAAATTGACTACGTAAATGTACTAGCGTATCAATATCAACTTGTTGCTCAAATTGCACCATAGACCATTGTTGAAAAGCTTCAAGCTGTTGCTTTAGATAGGAGATATTTATCTGTTCATCGCTGAAATCAAGCGGTGATACAGGGTAAAATAGATGTGCTTTAGTCATGGTCATATTATCAAATCAAGATAATTCAATAGCCATATCCTTACCCGATTTTCAATGAGTGTCAAGCTACTGTTAGAATAAGACGACTATTTATGACCGATAGTTGTCATAAAAAAGGAACAATAATTTGCTCCTTTTTAAAAAAACTTTCAAGAAAATATAAGTTTTAGTATAAAACCTATAAGGTAAAGTCACTTAAATCGTCTTCATTCATTTCAGCATCAATCTGCCCAACTAAGTAAGAGCTCATTTCGGCTTCTTGTGGCGCAACTTGCACATTATCAGACACTAGCCAATTATTGATCCATGGAATTGGATTTGATTTAGCTTCAAACGGCAATTTTAGCCCAACTGCTTGCATGCGAATGTTGGTGATGTATTCGACATATTGGCATAAAATGTCTTTATTCAAACCAATCATTGATCCACCTTCAAATAGGTATTCAGCCCACTCTTTTTCTTGATTTGCCGCTTGCAAAAAGAGGTCATAACATTCTTGTTCACACTCTTTGGCTATGTCCGCCATTTCAGGATCATCTTCGCCACTTCGTAGTGTGTTAATCATAAATTGTGTGCCAGTTAAATGTAGGGCTTCGTCACGGGCAATAAGTTTAATGATTTTTGCATTACCTTCCATAAGCTCACGTTCTGCAAAGGCAAAGGAACAAGCAAAACTAACATAAAAACGAATAGCTTCGAGTGCATTGACACTCATTAAGCACAAATAAAGTTTCTTTTTTAGTTCGCGTAAATTAATGGAGACCGTGCGATTATTGATGTTATGTTTACCTTCACCAAATAAATTATAGTAACTTGCGTAACTAATCAGGTCGTCGTAATAACCTGCAATGTCACCGGCACGTTTTTGTATTTCTTTATTGGTGACAATATCATCAAAAACGACAGATGGATCGTTAACAATATTACGAATGATATGTGTATATGAACGTGAGTGAATGGTTTCTGAAAACGACCAAGTTTCTACCCATGTTTCAAGTTCCGGAATAGAAATTAGAGGTAATAATGCAACATTGGGACTGCGCCCTTGAATGGAATCAAGCAAGGTTTGATATTTTAAATTACTAATAAAAATATGTTTTTCATGTTCAGGCAATGCGGCATAATCAATACGATCTTGAGAAATATCGACTTCTTCAGGGCGCCAAAAGAAAGATAGTTGTTTTTCAATTAATTTTTCAAACATTTCATACTTTTGTTGATCATAACGCGCAACATTTACCGGTTGTCCAAGGAACATGGGTTCTTTAAGCTGGTCGTTATGCACATGCGAAAAGGTACTGTAATTCATACTCATAAAAGAACTCCTACTAATTTATCGTTGCTTTTACCGCTACCTTTCGACAGTGTAAAAGGTAAATGAGTGGGGGGATGATTTTCCCCTCATAAAAATTTTATTTTAGTATATTGCCATTTAGGTTTTAATAATGGTTAAATCTTACAAGCACCACCTTCACAACCATCGTCACTGTGTGTTGTTGGAATAATGTCACCTTGAATATCTTCAGCACCATCGCGTGTATTATGATAATAGAGCGTTTTCACGCCAAATTTATAAGCGGTCAATAAGTCTGATAATAGCTGTTTCATTGGTACTTTATCATTTGGGAATTTAGTCGGATCATAATTCGTATTAGCCGAAATTGATTGGTCAACAAATTTCTGCATAATTCCTACTAAGTGTAAATAACCAGTATTATTTGGAATTTGCCAAAGTAATTCGTAGAAATTTTTCAGATTGTTATAATCTGGAACTACTTGTTTTAAAATACCATCTTTAGACGCCTTAACGCTAATGAAGCCTCGTGGTGGTTCAATGCCATTTGTTGCGTTAGATATTTGTGACGAAGTTTCTGATGGCATTAATGCTGATAAAGTTGAATTACGAAGCCCATGTATTTTAATCGATTCTCGTAGTGATTCCCAATCATAATGTAAAGGCTCTTTGGTAAGAGTATCTAAATCTTTTTTGTAAGTATCGATTGGTAAAATACCTTGTGCATACGTTGTTTCGTTAAATAATGGGCATGCTCCCTTTTCTTTAGCAAGGTTATTGGATGCTTTTAGCAAGTAATATTGCATGGCTTCAAAAGTACGGTGAGTTAAGTTATTAGCACTACCATCAGAATATTTGACTCCATGTTTTGCTAAATAATAGGCATAATTAATAACACCAATACCTAATGTTCGACGATTTAATGAGGAATTGCGAGCAGCAGGCACAGGGTAATCTTGATAATCAAGCAGTGAATCAAGGGCCCGTATTGCTAAATCGGCTAATTCTTCAAAGTCATCTAGTGATTCAATTTTACCTAAATTAAAGGCTGATAATGTACAAAGTGCAATTTCACCGTGCTCATCATTAACATTATTAAGGGGTTTGGTAGGCAATGCAATTTCCATACATAAATTCGATTGGTGAACAGGCGCTAATAGGGCATTAAATGGGCTGTGGGTATTACAGTGATCGACATTTTGGATATAAATGCGTCCAGTCGATGCGCGCTCTTGCATTAATAGAGCAAAGAGTTCAACGGCTTTAACTACTCGTTTGCGAATATTGACATCTTTTTCATATTGGTGGTAAAGCTTTTCAAATTTATCTTGATCGGCAAAAAAGGCATCATAAAGCCCAGGGACGTCTGATGGACTGAATAAAGTAATATTTTCGTTGTTAATTAACCGTTGATACATTAATTTATTGATTTGTACCCCATAATCTAAATGGCGAACACGGTTTTCTTCTACTCCACGGTTATTGCGTAAGACTAATAAGCTCTCGACTTCTAAATGCCAAAGAGGGTAGAAAACGGTTGCGGCTCCACCACGCACACCGCCTTGTGAACATGATTTAACCGCAGTTTGAAAATATTTATAAAAGGGAATGCAACCAGTATGAAATGCTTCACCACCACGAATTGAACTTCCTAAAGCGCGAATTCTCCCAGCATTGACCCCAATTCCTGCACGTTGCGATACGTATTTTACAATAGCACTTGCTGTTGCATTGATTGAATCTAAACTATCATCACACTCAATTAATACACAGGAACTAAATTGACGAGTAGGTGTTCGAACACCTGCCATAATTGGGGTTGGTAGTGAAATCTTAAAGGTAGACACTGCATCATAAAAGCGTTTTATATAGCTAAGGCGTGTCTCTTTTGGGTAATTGGCAAATAAACATGCTGCGACTAGAACATATAAAAATTGTGCACTTTCATAAATCTCTCCAGTAACGCGATTTTGTACCAAATATTTTCCTTCAAGCTGTTTAACTGCGGCATACGAAAAAGACATATCTCGCCAATGATCGATAAACTTATCCATTTCCGCAAATTCTTCTTGAGTATAATCTTCAAGTAGATGTTCGTCGTATCGTTTACTTTCTACTAACTTTTTGACATGCTCATAAAGAGATGGTGGTGTAAACTGGTTAAAGGCCTTTTTACGTAAATGGAAAATAGCTAAGCGAGCGGCTAAATATTGGTAATCAGGAGCATCTTGAGAGATAAGATCGGCTGCAGCACGAATAATTGTTTCATGGATATCTGATGTCCGGATTCCATCATAAAATTGAATATGAGAGCGCAATTCAACTTGTGATACCGAAACATTATCTAATCCTTCGGCTGCCCATGTAATGACTTTATGGATTTTATCAAGATTTATTGGTTCTTTTTTGCCGTTTCGCTTTGTGACAAGTATTGATTTATTCATTTTTCATTCACTGTAATTATGTATTCTTGTGATAGCTATAGTAATTGATATTTATCAAAATATACAATATATAGTACCTATTAATCATTTAATTACTATATATAGTGTGCTTGTTAATCGGTAATGCTGATTTTATTAACGAAAATCAGGTTTTATTGATTTTAAAAGGTACTGTCAGTTTTTATTAACAGTCCCATAAAGATAGGTACAAGTGGAAAAAATTAAAATATTGTATATGATAAGATCTACCTATGAATAGATAGATCCTAAAATTTACACGAACATTGACAATACTTTATCTTCTAGGTACAGAGACGCATATGCCATTTTTATTTTCTTTTTCTCTATCGCGACAATGATATATACCATTATAAGTATGTATATCGCAATACTTTCCTTTCCATGTATCCCATAAGTAGTACCGCCTAAAACTATTTGATTGGTTTTCATGCGGTGCCAAAGAACCAGGGTAAATCTGTTGACCCAGATCGCCCCATTCACTAAATAATGTTCCTATTTCACGTGTATATAACGCTACTTTGTTATTACCACTTAACATCACATTACTTACTTCGTCAGCATGACTTAAGCGATAATGACCACTTTTATGTGAACATGCTGCAATTACCTCCGTAAGCTCGTCTCTCATAGAGAGAGGCTCTTCTTTATTGTTATACGTTTGATTCCAAGCGTCAAACCATTTGGTAAGGGTAAATGAGTATTGAACTATTGTATTTTTTGTTTGATTTCTTCCTTCAATGACAACAGTATATCCAGAGTCAGATCCCATAATATATTGCCAAGCTTTGCCTGGATCTTTTGCATCAACGGTATTGAAAGCTATCGTGACAAAATTAGTATTATTGGTGACATTAACTAGTGCACTGCCTTGCTTAACTGTCCAAATGTAGTTTGAAGCGATGCCCTGATTGGACAAGAGCAAATCAAATTTAGCACCATAAAAACCTGTAGTTGGGAAGTTTTTTGTTGGATCAACATTCGATTGATGTAAGAAACCATATCTTGGATCCCATTGATTTTTTTTACTTCCTGTAATTCCTGATGGATTTAATGAAGGTCTAGCATAACAGACAAAAGCATCATCTAATATGGTATACGTTTTAGAGGGATGAGTGATGACATCCACATTAGGATAGGTATTGCTATTAGGGATACCATACTGCGAAGATAAAATTAGATCAGCAGATAATTTTATTTTAAAAGGCGCATACATACCTTCTGTGGATAAGCTACAAAAAGTATCAGTATCTTTAGGGGTAAATTCAATGAGTTTATTATTTATGTCTGTATAATACCAAGTCATACTAACTTTTTGTTGCCCTTTGGGTACAAGTGCTTCTAATTCGTCTCCATCGGGATCAAAATATTCATGACTATCTGGCTGTTTTATTGGTGCCGCATCGATTTTATTTTTAAAAGGGTAATTGTGTTGAATAGGTAAGTATTTTACTTCATCTCCATAATAGTTTCTATTGTCTACAGTTAAACCAAATAAATTCAAATCATCTATTCGCTGCTCAATTATGGGTGATAAAGATGGTTTTATTCCGTGAATAACCTGAGTTGTTTGAGAGCTAAGACTTGCATAACTTATTTCGGAAAATTGCGATAAGATTGTTGTATATATGACTGATTTTAAATGTTTTTTTATTACTGCTTGATTCATCTTTGAATTCCTTTTCATCATTTTTTATCCTAAAAGAAATTAAGGAAATTACTAGATGATGACTATATTTTAAAAGTCGCCGATTTTAGATTAGGCCGTGATATTTAGTCAAATGGTATCTTTTTTAAAGATTGCTAATTGACCAAATTTTAGTTGATTAATTGGATTGCTATGTAACAACATGAAATTAAACTTGATTTTTTTTAGACTTATAACGTTGAATTGGACTTGCTTGGTTTTGTGCATCTATCCATGCTAATTTATCGGCATAGTTTTTTTCTGCCCCTCGTGTTGTAGGCCGGTAATATTTTGTATTAGCCATTTCTGGTGGAAAGTAATTTTCACCTGCAGCGAAAGCATTAGGTTCATCATGAGCGTAGCGATACTCAGCACCATAACCTAAATTTTTCATTAAGTTAGTTGGTGCATTACGCAAATGTTCGGGTACATCATAATCTGATTTAGATTGGGCGTCACTCATTGCTTGTTTAAAAGCAAGATAAACAGCATTACTTTTGGGTGCACAAGCCATATAGACAATTGCTTGTGCAATTGCACGTTCTCCTTCAGCTGGACCAACTCGGGTAAAACAGTCCCATGCTGCTAGTGCCACTTGCATCGCTCTTGGGTCAGCATTGCCGACATCTTCTGATGCAATGGCTAATAACCGGCGGGCGACATAGAGTGGATCGCCACCAGCCGAGATAATCCTAGCATACCAATAAAGTGCAGCATCGGGTGCTGAGCCTCGAATCGATTTGTGGACAGCTGAAATTAAATCATAAAAACGGTCACCTTGGTTATCAAATCTAGCGCTGCGTTCACCCATTACTTCCTTGAGTAGTTCAGGGGATAGCTCTTGACCATCGGACATGTCAACCAATAGCTCAAGTGTATTAAGAGCACGCCTTGCATCCCCTCCTACAAATTCAGCAATCTGTTTTTTGGTTTCTTCGGGCAGCAAAATATTTCGGTTACCGTAACCTCGTTCGGGATCGTTCATTGCCTGTTGTAAAATCTGTTCAATGTCGTAGTTGGTTAATGATTTTAGTAAATAAACTCGTGCACGCGATAGTAAGGCTGAATTGAGTTCGAATGATGGGTTTTCGGTCGTAGCGCCAATAAATGTTATGGTGCCATTTTCAACATAGGGTAAAAAAGCATCTTGTTGGCTTTTGTTAAAACGATGAACTTCGTCAACAAATAAAATAGTACGAATACCGGCTTGTTGATCAATTTTAGCTCGTTCAATCGCTTCGCGAATATCTTTTATACCGGATGTAACGGCAGACACTCGTTCAACTTTTGCATTCGCATGGTGAGCAATAATTTCTGCTAATGTTGTTTTACCGGTACCTGGTGGCCCCCAAAGAATCATTGAGTGTAAATTACCAGCTTCAATGGCTTTTGGTAGCGGTTTATTTTCACCTAGCAAGTGAGCTTGTCCTATATATTCAGATAAGGTTCTAGGACGCATTCTTGCTGCTAACGGTTTAAACTCATCAGTGGTAAATTCAAAAGACATACTCGGCATGGCAGGTCATTATCCAAATTGATAAATTGAATCTATTATATACTTGTTATTTAATAAGTGAAAAAAGAAAAGAAAATATCTTTTCCCATCAGAATAAAAACGTTAATATTTTGAACTAATTTAGTTACTGGACTTTATTTAAGTTGTTAGATGAAAAGTAAGGATTGGGTATGAAGAAGTATTTATTGTTAATTGGGTTATTGGCGAGCTTATCAGTATGGGCTGGTGATAAAGAAGTATTACAACAACGTTTAGATAAAATTGAAGGATTTTATGCAAGCTTTTCTCAAAAAGTGAAGACTGAAGATAATCAACCTGTGCAAGACGGTAAAGGAGATTTATGGGTTAATAGGCCTTACTATTTTAATTGGACAATGAATGAGCCAGATGAAACTTCAATTATTTCTGATGGAAAAAATATGTGGGTGTATACGCCAGCGGTTGAGCAAGTAAGCGTAATGGATTTAAAAAAAGCGGTTGATAATCGTTTAATGTTACTTATTACTGATAGCCACAATCCAATTTGGGATGTTTATCAAGTGACTCGCAAGCAAGACTCATTTACACTTAAACCGACGGATGGATCTAATCAAGATTTTATTATTTCTGTATTACCTACAGGTATGATTTCAAATTTCACTATCATTGAAGAAGATGGCCAACGTAGTTTTTATGATTTGTCTCATCAAGTACTAGGTAAAGTGGAACCGAATAAATTTAAATTTACTCCGCCGGCAGGTGTAACAATTGATGATCAACGTTAGTTGATTTTCTTTTGCTCAAATTTAATTTGTTGTGACCGACTTCTTTGTTCTATGCTAGAGTTATCACTGTGATTAAATTTGAGCCATGATTTAGAATAAAAGAAATTATTCAGTCACGCCGTTTTTGAAAATGGATAAATCTCTAAATTGATTAATTTCATTACATGTGGGTTTACCATTAACCAGTTGTATAATCAGATCAATAAATTGTTCTAATAATTTATCCATTTTGATGCCATTTACTAACTGCCCTGCATCAAAATCTATCCAGTGCTGTTTTTTATGAGCTAAAGCTGAATTAGTTGAAATTTTTACGGTTGGCACAACTCCACCATAAGGTGTTCCTCTTCCTGTAGAAAATAACACCATATGGCAACCAGCTGCAGCTAATGCGCCTGTTGCAACTGCATCATTACCGGGTGCAGATAATAAATTTAAGCCTGTTTTTTGGAGTCTATCACCATATTCTAATACATCAATAACCGTACTATTACCTGCTTTTTGCGTACAACCTAGAGATTTGTCTTCTAGTGTAGTAATACCTCCTGCTTTATTACCAGGAGAGGGGTTTTCGTAGATAGGTTGATTGTATGACATGAAATATTGTTTGAAGTTGTTAACCATATTTACGGTTTTTTCAAATATTTGTTGATTGACACAACGAGACATTAAAATTGTTTCCGCGCCGAACATTTCTGGAACTTCTGTTAGTACACTTGTCCCCCCATGCGAAATTATATAATCAGAAAATTTACCTAATAGAGGATTAGCTGTAATGCCAGATAGGCCGTCAGAACCACCACATTCAAGCCCAAATTTAAGTTCACTTAGTTTACCTAATTGCCGTTGATCTGATTTCATTATTTGGTAGATTTCAAATAAATAATTGACACCTTGTTTTATTTCATCTTCAACTTCTTGAGCAATCATAAAGCGTACTCGCTCGCTATCATACTCTCCAAGACTTTCTTTAAAAGAATTGAGTTGATTATTTTCACAACCTAAGCCAATGACTAAAACTCCGCCTGCATTAGGATGTTTAACCATATCTTGTAATATAGTTTTGGTTGTTTGATGATCACAACCTAATTGTGAACAACCATAGGGATGAGAAAGTAAATAAACACCATCAAAATTATATGATTTTTGTAAAAGTTCTTGAGAAATATCGGCTAAAAATTGATTACGAATCTGTGCGGCAATACCATTAACACAGCTAACTGTAGGAATAATCCAAAGCTCATTACGGATACCAACATCTTTATTTTTTCTTCGATAAAGTTTGACTTCTCTATCACTAAATTGCGTTGAAATATGTCCTATAGCCGGTTGGTATTGATATTCATTAAGTGCACCAAGATTAGTTTTTACATTATGCGTATGAACATGCTCACCAACTTGAATCGCTTGTGTGGCATGGCCAATTGGAAAACCATATTTTATAATATTTTCACCTTGTGCAATTGGTTTTATTGCTATTTTATGACCGGCAGGGATATCTTGTAATGCAGTAATTTGATGTTGATCTACCAATAGTTCACTAATGATTTTATCGCCTTGATGTAATTGTTCTAATGCAATAATGACATTATCATTATCATTGATTTTAATTGTTTTTTTCATAGCTAATTCCTATAAATGCTCATTTCCGCTACGTTTGGTAGCGGAAAAAATTGGCAGATTGTTATTGTTTTAACTGATTTTTATGACTGATTTGAGTCGAGCACTTGGATCATCTCGCATTTCTTGGAATGCCTTTTCAGCATCAGCTAACTCATATACATCGGTAATGATTTTTTTGACATCACATTTTCCTGAACTGACTAAATCAATTAATTCGATAAAGTCGTTTTTTAGGGCATTGCGAGATCCAAAAATATCCAACTCTTTTGTTTGAATTTGGGTAAAGGCAAAATCTAACTTTTGTTTGCTTACACCAACTAAACCAATACGTCCTCGGAAAGCTGCTGCATCAATGCAGTTTTGGAAAGTTTGTGGTAGTCCTGCACATTCAATGCAAACATCAAAACCGTCATTTTGAGTGAGTTTTTTTACTCTTTCCTCAAAATTTTCTTTATCTGTTCGAATAACACCTTTTGCACCTAGTGATAATGCCTTATCTAATCGTGATTGCATTACATCACTTACATAAACTTCAGCACCTTTTAATACAGCAGCCATAACTGCAAATAAGCCGATAGGTCCGGCGCCAACCACTAAGACTTTATCTCCTTTTTTTACTGATGTTCGTTGAATGGAATGATAGCTAATACAAAATGGTTCGATCATGGAAAGTGTTAATGCATCTAATCCTTTACCATCATAAATACGTTCAATTGGTATACTGTAATATTCTCTAAAAATACCATCGCGTTGTGCGCCAA
Source organism: Gilliamella sp. X-46 (assembly GCF_057063525.1). NCBI lineage: Bacteria > Pseudomonadati > Pseudomonadota > Gammaproteobacteria > Orbales > Orbaceae > Gilliamella > Gilliamella sp. X-46. Next base: position 15,489 of record NZ_JBXSQH010000013.1, read on the forward strand.
GTGTTTGATTACTTGTGCAGCAATTAACAAATCCACGTCGACAAGAGTAACATTGACCACAGTTGAAATAAGGATTTGCTGTAACTATCATGCCTTTTTGGATACCATGATCATTGTCTTGGACTTCAACAACTTCGGCCGAGAATTCATGGCCAGGAATACGAGGATAACTGGCATAAAGGAAAGTCCCTTTATACGTTCCCATGTCTGAACCACAAATCCCACCATATAATACTTTTAAGATCGCTTCTCCTTTTTGTAACGTTGGTTTTTCCATCTCTTTAATTTCAACTTTTCCTGGTTCTGGAATAACAATATATTTCATTTTAGGCATTTAATTGACTCCTAATGTTTAATTGTTTGGAATATAGTTTTTAATATCGTGGGATAAAATACTTTTCAAATTTTCCGTTACTAAATCAGTTAATCCAGTGACGTTATTTAAATCTTCTCCCCAATGCTCTGTCATTTTTAAGACATTTGTGACTAGTGTTTTTACATCATTTTGATAAAGAGGTTGCCATTCATTAAACTTTGCTAATAAATGAGCATCATCAGTTAATGAAATAGTTTGACCTTGGTACTTTCCACGATAAAAAGCAATAAGTGCAGCTAATGAAAAAGAAATATATTTGGGTGGTTGGTTAAATTGTTTACTATAGGTTAATAACTGCGGTAACAAGCGAGTTTTAAATTTCGTTAGTGAATTTAGTGAAATAGATATTAATTCATGTTTTATGAATGGATTTTTAAAACGTTTTAATACTTCATCTGCAAATTGTTTTAGTTGTTCTTTATCCAAAGATAGCGTTGGGATAACTTCTTGGTTAAGCAAATTTTTCACAAACGTTTCAATTTGCAAATTATCCATACATTGTCCTACAGTGCGTAGTCCTGCAAGATACGCAACGGGAACCATTGCTGTATGGGCGCCATTTAAGATGCCAACTTTTCTTTCTTTGTAAGGTTTAATATCATCAACAACTAAAATATTTAGGTCTACTTGATCAAGCTTTAATTTTTGTTTTAACCAATTTGGTCCTTGGATAACAAATAAATAGAAGTATTCTGCTGTGTCTAAAAATCGATCTTGGTAACCTAGTTGTTGTTCAAGTTGAGTGGCTTCATCCTTTGGGTAACCTGTTACAATACGATCTACTAGCGTTGAGCAAAATGTATTACTTTCGTTTATCCATGCAATAAAGCTATTACTAAGTTGCCATAATTTTGCATATTTTAGTACCAACTCTTTTAGTTTTTCGCCATTATAATCAATTAGTTCACATGGAATAATGATTAAACCTTTATCTTTCTTTCCGTTAAAAAATTTGAATCGATGATGCAAAAAACAGGTCAATTTAGCAGGAAAGGTTGTTGGTGGCGTATCGGTAGCTTTATCTTTCTCGCTAAATGCTATTCCTGCCTCAGTGGTATTTGAGAAAATAAATTCTAAATCAGGATTTTGTGCACATTTTAAATATAACTGATAATCTTGATATATCAATATTTCGCGATTAACTGAATAGATAATTCGAGGAGTAGCAATAGCATCATCTTGTTCATTAAGACCTCGAATAATCGTTGTATAAAGTCCATCTTGTTCGTTAATTGAGGGGTGATGGGTATCAATAGGCCTGATAATTGTTACACCACTATTGAAGTCTGTTTTTTGGTTTAGATTATCAATGATCCAATCGACAAAAGCCCTTAAAAAATTACCTTCACCGAATTGGATAATCTTTTCAGGGTAATTTGGTCCAGAAAAATTAGATCTATTTAATTGTTTAACCATGGTATAGTTCTCTTTAATTAATTTATTAGGTAGTAAGTAAAGAGAACTATAAAAGAAGATACAAAGTAGTATTTATTTTTTTAATTGTTTCGTGTTGAATATAAAATTTTTTTGTTTTTTATCTGTTTTTTATAGCTAATGTTCGACCAATTGACTCTTGCATTGATGTTTTTGCTGTATTTAAATGACGACACAACGCTGCGATGGCCGCTTGTTCATTTTTTTGTAAAATTGCTGTTAAAACAGCAATATGCTCTGATACGGCAATACTATTACGTTCTTTTAGATTGCTGTTATCCCACTGATAATGAAAATGAAATATGACCGAAATTAAATCAAAAGACTGCATGAAAAACGGATTATCATTACAAGATAAAATTAACTGATGAAAATCACGATCAAGTGTTGAAAAAAGAGTATATTCATCTTGTATATTTTTCTGAAAATTTTTATGACGTTGTAATAATTCTCGTGCTTTTATCCAGTTGATATGATTATCTGGTTGAGCCATAAATGCTTTAAGTGCAAATATTTCTAACACACTCCTAAATTCATAAAGTTTTTCTGCATAATCTTTGGCAAATGTAACTAATTCCCATTCCCCTTTTTTTATATTATTAATAAGCCCGTAGTGTAAAAAACGTAATAAAAATTCACGTACCACAACGGGATTTACTTTTGTATCTTTAGCAAGTTGGATTTCGTTAAAATTATCACCAGGCAATAACTTCTTATGATTTATTAAATGGTAAAAATAGGTTTCAAAATTTTTATCTTGTACCGCTCTTTTTTCAAAAGTACAGACTATCTTATCCTCATTTGTTGGTTCTCGTAATAAATGGTATTCATTATTATTAAACAGTAGGATTTGTTTTTTGCATAAATGCTCTAGTACTGCTCGGATAGTTGTTCTACTAACATTAAAAGCCTCAGCCAGAATTGAAATAGAAGGTAATGGAAAAGATAATATTTTGTTATTAATGCAATCAATAAATTGATTAATGGTATTTTGCCTTAATGCTTGACTTCTGCCCATATTATTTTCTCAATAATGTTATTATAATAATAGGAGTTTAAGAAAATCCTATCGAATATTTTTAATAGGATTTTCTAATAAAATGGCTAAGTTATAAAGTAGATTGATTTTCTGTAATCGGTTTAATATCTTTTAATACAAGTGAGTAGACAAGCGCGCCTATTGCACAAGCGCAACCTGAAACCACTAGGGCATACATAAATGAGCCTGTTGCGCCAATAATGTATCCTGTTACAATTGGACCTAATATTCCTCCGCAATTTGAAACCGTATTTTGAATCCCTCCTAAAACGGATGTCATATTTCTTGGTGCTACATCGCCAGGTAGGCACCAGATAGCTGAACCAGCAAAGGCAAGACCAATATATGAAATACAAAGTAAAGCCATCATTATGGTTATAGAATCAACTAAGCCAGCAAATGAAATTGAGGTTGCAATTAACATTCCTCCGACCAAATTACATTTTCTAGCAAGATTGATATTATTGGTTTTTATGTAAATAAAATCAGTTAACCACCCTCCAATCCATTGTCCAATTATACCACATAAAGGCGGTAACATAGCCAAAAAGCCCATTTCTGTTAAACTTAAACCTCGTTCTTTCATTAAATAAGTAGGGAACCAAGTAATGAAAAAATAGACTGCATAATTAAGCATAAAAAATCCAATGCACATAGCAACCACATTGCGATACTTTAATAATTGATACCATTTCATTGGTTGTATGGTATCGATCCCTTCTTTTTTGATTTGGCCGTCACGAATATATTTTAATTCTGTTGCACTAATACTTGGATGTTGTTCTGGATCTCGGTAAATATATATCCACCAAACAACCCAAATAAGACCTAAAGCTCCACAAATAAAAAACGCCGCATGCCACCCCCAAGCAGCAATAATCCAAACAACAAGAGGCATCGCAAATGCCGTGCCGAAACGTGAACCACTATCAAATAGTGCAGTTACGCGTCCTCTTTCTCTATCAGGGAACCATTTTGCGGTTATTCCCCCATTACAAGGATATGCTGCAGCTTCTCCAATGCCCATAAACACCCGAGCAAAAATAAAACCGATAGGGGAGGTTGCTAATGCCGTTGCACCAGTTGCTAAAGACCACCAAGTTACCGACCCTGCAAGAGTTTTTCTTTGCCCAAAACGATCTGCAAGGAAGCCAGCAGGAATTTGACAACAGGCATAACTTAAGAAAAATGCAGACATGATCCATCCCATTGCTTCAGGTGAAATATCTAAATCAATCGCAATAATAGGTGCAGCTGCAGACATGACAGTTCTATCTAAATAATTAATCACAATAGCAAATAACATAAGTATTGCTATGTGGAATCGAACACGACTATTTTTTTTAGGCATACAAAACCTCTTTCTATAAATTATTTAATAATATATTCATTTAGTTATCTTAGTCTGGGTAACAATCATAAAGATGACTAACGAATAAGTCATTTCACTAAAATGGCTATATTGATAGTAGAGAAAAAATTTATTTAGATAAGGAATTGTTTGTTCGATTGTGGTCTGGATAATATTTTTCTGTTTTTAATTTGTGTTTTTATTTTTTCATCGTTTATATTACATCTTGGTTAGTTTTAATATATCTCCCTTTTTATAAAAAATTTATTTTATTTTCATATAAATAATTGATATTAAATATTATATTTTATGGTTCAGATGTTTTTATTAGTAAGAATATTAAAATAATTTTGATGTTGATCACATTTATCCAATAAACCTTTTAAAGCTAAATTTTTAGCTCTGCATACTCAATTGCAGTGGTTCACTCTTTATAGGATAAATTATGACAAGTGTATTTTATAATAAGCCGTCTTATTGGTTTGCTTCCTGTTATAGTTTTATGAATTACGCTACAGGTAGTTTCGTTTTTTCGTCTTATGCTATGCTAAATAAGGAGACTGGTTTAACGGTAAAACACACTGGCATTATTTATTTAATTATTTTGTCTCGCTCATTCTTATGATTGTGGATGGTGTTTATCACGATAAATTAGTACTGAAAAAACAGCTTATCTGGTTTCAAAGTATTATTATCACATTAGCAGCGCCTACATTAATTTATGTTTATGAACTGCTACTAAAGCATAGTTTTTACGTTGGTGTCATATTTGGTAGTTTCTTTTTAGGCTTTGGTTGGATTGTATTAATGGGGTTAATTGACTCTTACTGTGAAAAAATCGCCGCGTTTTTGGTTTCTACTTTGGTCAATGTTGCACATGGGCGTGTATCGCTTATGCAGTAGGAACCTTTATTGCCGGTATGTTAATTAGTCTTAATCCACAAATTTTTGGACTGCATCGGGTGTAGGTATCTGCTTTATGCTACTTAATCTCAATTTTAAACACGATTTAAGTCAATCATCAGAAGCTGTCTTCCAAAAAAACAAGCTAAGTTTTAATGAAATTATATCAGTCTTTACACTGAAAAATTCTGGATATTTGTTATTTATATGCTTGGAACTTATAATATTTATGATCAACAGCTATTCCCTGTTTATTTTATTTAGCAGTTTGACTATATCAATGATTGTTATCGGTTATATGGCATATTAAATTCGTTTCAAGTTTTTTTAGAAACGGCGGTCATGTTTTGTGTTACGTGATGTTGTTATCCACATTTATTGGGATGATGAAAAAGTACCATCAGTCGAAAGCCCAATCGATGATTTTTTCTGTAATGATTTTGGCGCACGGTGTGATATTAACTCAATGCCAATTGTGGTCAATCCAACAGGTGGATTTAATAACTATTTTAGAATGCCGTTTAATAGAAAAGCGAGGATTGAAATTCAAAATGAACATGAAGCAGATTTACAGCATTTCTTTTTAACTATTAATTGCCTTAATGCTTAAAACATTTGAAGTACTACTTTATTTTCATGTTCAATGGCGTAACGAGTAACTAATTATGCCGAAGATTATGTATTATTAGATAATATCGAAGGCTATGGCTATTATGTTGGTACTTACTTAGGATTAACAGCTTTGGATTGTTACTGGTGGGGAGAAGGGGAATTTAAGTTCTATCTTGATGATGATAGTCAATATCCAACTCAACATTCAACAGGCACTTTACTGAAAGAAGTGCTGAGCTATTTAGTTGAAGTAGACTCCAAATCGCAACAGATTTGTTTGTGTTCTTATGATTATAATATTTATCTTAATTATTCTTACTATCCGATTAATGCTATTGCACAAGACTTTCAAAGTATGGCTCATACATTGTATTAATGTAATTGATGACTTACTTAACTTTAATCAATTAAAAACCATGCATTTTTTATCAAACCACAAAATATACGTCACCACTAGACCTATGCTTTACCAAGTAATAACGTATTATCGATTTGCATTTTTCATAATGCGTGCTTTATCAACTTGCCATTGACGTTCTTTAATATCAGTGCGTTTGTCGTATTCTTTCTTCCCTTTGGCAATACCAATTTTTACTTTTGCCCATGCGTTTTTCCAATATAAAGAAAGGGCAACAACGGTATAACCTTGGCGATTAATTTGACCAAATAATGAATTGAGCTCTCGCTCATTTAGTAGTAACTTACGATTACGCATTGGTTCGCAAATAACATGCGTCGAGGCGACATTTAGCGGTGTAATGGTTGCCCCAAACAGCCATGCTTCACCGTCTTTGAGTAGAACATAGCTATCACTAATATTGGCCTTGCCTGCTCGCAGTGATTTGACTTCCCAGCCTTGCAGGGATAAGCCCGCCTCGATTTCTTCTTCAATGAAGTACTCATGGCGTGCTCGTTTATTTAATGCTATGGTTGCTGAACCTGGCTTGTGTGATTTTTTCTTAGTCATAATGTGCGTTATTATAGAGTTACGTGATATTATATGCTACTAATTTTATTTTTTTATTTTATTATTATGGCACATGTTTTTCACGAAGTTATCGAACCTTATTCAATTGAGCAAATGTTTGCTTTAGTCAACGATATTGAAAAATACCCAGAATTTGTCCCTGATTGTATAGCAACAGGTATTATTAGAAAACAAGATAACACTATTGCTGCATTTATTGAGGTTGAAAAGTTTGGCTTTAAAAAATCGTTCACGACATTAAATCAAATCAATGAACCTAATTCAATTGATATGAGACTTTTAGATGGTCCATTTAAACAATTATCGGGGCAGTGGCAATTTGTTGAAATTTCTGAAAACAAAAGTAAAATCAGTTTTAATTTAAATTTTGAGTTCAAAAATAAATTATTAGGTATGACTTTTACCCCTGTTTTTAAAGAAGTCATGACAGGTATGGTTAATGCGTTTTCAAAACGAGCAAGGCAGATTTATCAAGATGATTAATATTCAAGTTGTTTATGCGTTACCGAATAACTCGACAGTCATTGATTGCAATGTCGACGAGCAAACGAACGTCTTGCAAGCAATTACAAAATCCAATATCTTAAAAATATGTCAAATAAAATTAGATGAGCATTTAATTGGCATTTATGGAAAGCGTTGTGGTCTTAATGAATTGGTTAAAAATGGTGATCGTATTGAACTATACCGTGCTTTAATCAATGATCCTAAAGAAATAAGACGAAAAAAAGCGACACAAAAAAATCATCACTAAAGGCAAAGGAAACCGAATGCATAATATGCTAATTGAAAAGATTGAAACTTTATGCAAAAAACGTGGTATTAAATTGACAACGCAACGTCGAACTGTCTTAGACATCATGTTAACGGCTAATAAAGCAATGAGTGCGTATGATCTTCTTGATCTACTTAAAGTCAGCGAACCACAAGCTAAACCGCCAACAATTTATCGTGCGCTTGAATTTCTACTTGAGCAAGGCTTTATCCACAAAGTGGAATCTTCGAATAGCTATATTATCTGCCCACATTTTCAAGACCCAGAACATATTTCTATTTTATTGATTTGCGATAAATGCCAACAAATTATTGAAAAACACTCTGAGCAAATCGAAGAACAGCTAAAACAGCTTGCGCACCAAAATCAATTCTTAATAAAGCATAGCGTGCTTGAAATACATGGACTTTGTCAGCAGTGTCAACTTTAATTATTGTCCTTTGGTTAATAAATATTGTTTGCGATACTATTGGGCAAATAGCGTTCAAGTATGCGGCGATCACATCCCAAAAAAAGCAAGGCTTATATTATTGGCAAAAATTATTTGGAAATCTCTGGCTTTGGATCGGCTTTAGTGCTTACTTTCTTGGGTTTATTTTTTGGTTGGCGTTTTTAAGTCAAGTGCCATTATCGGCAGGCATTTTATTGGGATCATTTAATATTATCACAGTGATGTTAGCTGGGCGGATTTTATTTAAAGAACACCTTACTTTGTTCCGAATCGTGGGGATATTTTTTATTACGACTGGTGTAGTATTAGTGGGGCTCACTTAATGAAAAAATTTTACATCATCGGTTTTATTTTACTGCTATTTTTTGACACCTTTGGGCAAACTAGTTTTAAATTAACCGCACTATCAGCCTTGCCTTTTGAAGCTAGTTTTGATTGGTTAGTCCGAATTTTTACTTATGGTTGGGCTTACTTAGTTATGCTGGGCTATACAGGGGCTTTTATTACTTGGATGGTATTATTAAAAAAAGCACCAGTAGGTCCTGCGTTTGCGGCTTCTCATTTACAAGTGGTTACAGTTATGCTGGTATCGGTTATTGTTTTTGATGAACAAATTACCATCACTCGGTTGTTAGGCGCGTTATGTATTATTATTGGCATCATTTTCCTTGCCTTAGCGGAGCAAAGATTGCAGCGTAAATCCTAGTTTTTTTAGCTTCTTGTATCGAAACTTATACTTAATTATAAAAAAATAAGCGATATTACTTTGTGTATGAAGATGAAGTTGAGTTTATTTAGGCGAGTGAATAACTGCATTGGTTCCCAATCTAACTATCAGACATTCCTTATCTATTTTTGCTTTGTAAGACAAATTATGTGTAAAAATAGATAAGCGAATTTAGGTTTATTTAGTTTCGTTCTCGTTCAAGTACCACTAAATAAGCTTCTCTTTTCCAAAATAAAAATAAGCGACGCATGTCTTTTTCCATCGTAACAACTCGCCAACCTTGTTCTGCATTCTTATTTAAGGCTTCAGTAAATTTAACCTCATTAACATTAGCGTTACCCAAAAGTAACGAAGACAAAGTTCCTTCTTGAAAAACAATAACCTTATATTCTTTCATATAATTAATTCCTTAACTTTTTATAAATCATTATTTTTAATGATAAGTACCCCCAAAAAATGGGAAGGAATTATATACTTTTTAATTTTTTACTTTCAAGAGCATAATCAGTTTGTTTAAAAATAGATACGTTTAATCGATTTTTGTTCTATCAATTGTTAACTAATATATATACAATTAAAAAAATTAGCCAAAAAAACGTTCAAAAATATCATTGATTTTATTAATGTTTTTTAAATTGCTGTTTTCTTATAAAAAAATATTTATTTACACGTACCTAACAAGTTTTTCCAATTAAAGTTTCAATACCAAAACTAACAAAACATTACAAAACTTTAATAAAAAAAAGTGGTTATCTGCTTTTAACTAGTTATACTTTGAAATAAATAATCACTCAAATAGAGCATAAAACCAATATAAAACTATTGAAAATAAAATTCAAAAGTTACTTGATAGGTAGGACATTATGAAGAATTGTTTCAGTATCATTTTGAGCATCAAACCTCAGGTTTGCCAAGCCTATGTATTAAATTTATTTAATTATCTCTGTAGTCAAAAACAGATGGAATGCTTATTTTTATCACGAGACTTAGAGAAATCGCCGAGGTTCAAGTTCTTACCCTCCTTATCTCAGTTAGCCTTTGCGCCGTTGTCGTTATTGTCGTATTCGTTTGATTCGCAGGCGTTATCGGCGAAAACCACAAGGGTTATTGAGGGTAGTGCACCGTATTTGACGTTTGATGGGGGACGAACTAGGGCGACAATAAATGATGTATTGGCCATCACGTTGCCAGATGGATCGAGGGTCATCCCTTCATCCGATACCTCAAGTAGAACAAATCCAATGCTGGTAAGGAATATAAGTACTTTTGATGATATACACACGCTGGTGCCATCGGGGAAAAATACCATGAGTTTTAGTGACTTAATTGCTCAAGGTAATTGGGGGGATGATGATGGGGATGGTCAGGGTACTAATCGACCGCCTGTGGAGTATAGTGTAACGGCGACCGGAAGTATATCGATGAGTATTCGTAATAAGTATGGTAGTACAGTAAGTCGTAGTGATACAGTGGATGTATGTAAGGGGCCTTATGAGGTAATATTAAGTAATACAAGGCATAATTTAATGACACGGTATGGGGTGCCTCGTGCTTCTTATCTTGATGCTCAGGAAAAGACGTATTATATCAATTTGAATCAGCCTAGAGTTTGTTATGCAAGGCCATATCTTGGCGGTTGGGCTAACGTTGCTGGTATATGGAATACTTATGAGGGTTTTTTGGTTCAGTCAACAAGTTCTTCATCTTATGGACTTAATTTTCCTACTACGGGTGCTGATGGGTTGTATTTTTATTTAGCTGTAGGTGGTGGGACTGATGTAAGTAAGTTGAAGTGGGCTCCAGTCACGCGTAGTGGCATAACGGCTACCGTAACAATGGTAATTCCTAATGAAACTTGGATTCCTATCCCTGATAGGAGAGAAGTTTTCGCTCGTGTTCAGTTAAGTGGTCCTAGGGCAGATAGCACTCAAATACAATCAGATAATCCTAGTCCACTTAGTAGACCTAGTTTACCACAGGTTTTTGAGTTAGAGGGTAAGGATAGTCGAGGTAATGTGGTGGTCAAGTATGGATTTAAGTTGAGGCAGTGGTTCGTCAATCGAAGTAGTATAATAGATACTGTTTCAGGTCAAATAAAATGGTGTGGTAGTTTGGGCTATCGTCTGCCTAGGATAAAGGATTTAACCAATGCGAAATGTGGTGTGAATCTGAATTTTCCATGTTTAGGAGGGATTGATGGCGCCACGCCGTCGTCAGGTACTAATTATTTTCAGCGTCGAATAGGTGCAGGCTTTTTCACTGAGTGGGGTGGAATGAACAATTACCCCGATGCTGACTTCATGTTTTTCACTGGCTACTGGACGAGTGATGTGATATCTGACAATAAGTTTGATGTCAACTCGATGAATGGTTACGTCGCCAGATACGAGGACGGCGAACATCCAGCTGTTTGCATTACGCCTTAGTTCTTAATCTTTATGCGTGGGGACGCTTATGAATCCAATAGAGAGTAATATAACAAAGAAACAAGTCCCTGAGTTGCGGAGCCGAGCGGGGCTGGCTTGCCAGCCTTGCGCTTTAATGACTGAAATCCCCAAAAGCGCCTCCCGGCAGACGACGCCGAAGGTGTCATTGGCTGCGTAATGTAAGTCTGCGGTTACGCTAATCGTATCATCCTGATGCTTGTCTCTTCAAGGCCATTTTCGTTTTGCTATGATGTTCAAATTGTTCCTGATAAATAATAATACGCCAAACATTCCTGTGGTGTATTAATATGCTTTGCTGTCGGCATATGCTGACTCTGAGACGATACAATCCAAATAACCTTGAGTGTTTTTTTTGAGTTGCTTTTTTGTTAAAAGAGGACTAGTTGCCACTTAAAAAGCGGTCAGGAAAGGTATTGATTTTATTGAAGTTTTTATTTTGACGTTTTCAAGTAAAATCAAGCGTTTATACAACCTAGGCAAGATATTGATAGCTAACAAACCCATAAAATCATGAATAGAGCCCCTAATAACAACCATTTAGCTTGCAAAAAGTGGTCAGGAAAGATATTGATTTTATTTGTTTTTTATAAAAATAAAAGCACTAAATTTGCTTATCTAAGTTCTTTAGCATCTCAATAATTGGCCTATTGGCGTCTGGGAATTCGTCAGCATTGAGATCTTCTTGGTCAACCCAACGACTTGGTTGTCCTTCTTTAGCAAAAGGAACGCCATCCCATTCTTCGACTAAATAAGCATGGATGGTGATGTTGCGATCTTCATAACTGTGTTTAAAGACTTTTAAGAATTGGGCTTGATGGATGTGAATGTCGACTTCTTCGGCAATTTCGCGTAGTAAGGTTTGATATGGGGTTTCACCGTTCTCAATTTTCCCACCCGGAAACTCCCAAAAACCGGCAAGATGGGAATCTTCGCCGCGTTGGGTGATAAAAATTTGACAATTTTGTGAACGAATAATACCTACAGCAATTTCAGTATGTTTTTTCATAATTCTGTCTGTTTATCTTTAAATTTAGGGAAAGTAGAAGCTTTCCTTTTTTATTTAATCACCGACTTTAATCGGTGATTTAAACATCAATTTATTCGATAATACTAAATTTTTGTCTTAATTAACAGCACCATGACAATGTTTATATTTTTTACCTGAACCACAAGGACATGGATCGTTGCGTCCTACTTTGGATTGTGAGCGTACCATTGGTTGTGGTGCACTAGTTGGCTGCGCTTCACTTTCACCACTCATACCGGCTAGTGATTCATGGTTAGCTTGCTGCTTAGCCATTAATTTTTCCATTTCGGCAAGGCGTTGGCGTTCGGCTTCGTCTACTTCTTCTTGTGAGCGAATTTGTACACGGCTTAAAATACCGATAACGTCATATTTTAATGATTCTAACATGCTGGCAAACATATTAAATGATTCTCGCTTATATTCTTGTTTTGGATCTTTTTGCGCATAACCACGTAGGTGAATACCCTGACGTAAATAATCCATTGAAGCTAAATGTTCTTTCCAAAGCGTATCAAGTGTTTGTAGCATAACACTTTTTTCAAAGTGTCTAAATGCTTCAGCACCAGCAGTATTTTCTTTTTCTAAATATCTGTCTTGTGCCATTTGTAAAATACGTTCGCGTAGTGTTTCTTCATGTAGATTTTGTTCTTCATCTAACCATTTTGCTATTGGTAAATCTAAGTCAAAGTCTGTTTTTAGCGCCGATTCAAGCCCCGGAATATCCCACATTTCTTCAATTGATTGTGGTGGAATATATTGGTCAATTAGCGTATTAAATACATCGTTTCGGATTGAATCAATAGTATCTTTTATATCGGTATTATCCAGTAAGCCGTTTCGTTCACGATAAATAACTTTACGTTGATCATTGGCAACATCATCATATTCTAGAAGTTGTTTACGTATATCAAAGTTGCGACTTTCCACTTTCTTTTGCGCATTGGCAATGGCTTTAGTTACCCATGGGTGTTCAATGGCTTCACCTTCTTTCATGCCCAGTTTACGCATCATGTTACCTACACGTTCAGAGGCGAAGATTCGCATTAACGGATCTTCAAGTGATAGGTAAAAACGTGAAGCACCTGGGTCACCTTGACGACCAGCACGACCACGTAACTGGTTGTCGATACGACGTGATTCATGACGTTCTGTACCTAAAATATACAGCCCTCCTAATGCAATCACTTCTTCGTGTTTTACTTGCCAAGCTTGTTTGGCTTTTTCGATATCTTCTGGGGTTGGATTTTCGATTTTTGCTATTTCGCTTTGCCAGTTTCCACCCAGCATTATATCGGTACCACGCCCGGCCATATTGGTGGCAATAGTCACAGCGCCTTTGCTACCAGCATTAGCAATAATTTCAGCTTCTTGAGCATGGAATTTGGCGTTTAAAACATTGTGTTTAATACCGGCTTTTTTAAATGCTTGCGAAACAAGCTCTGATTTTTCAATTGATGCTGTCCCAACTAAAACTGGTTGACCGCGTTTTACACATTCTTGTACATCCGCAACAATTGCTTTAATCTTTTCTTTTTCGGTCATATAGACAAGGTCAGATTGATCTTTTCGTTGCATTGGGCGATTAGTTGGAATAACAATCGTATCTAAACCATAAATTTGGTTAAATTCAAATGCTTCTGTATCAGCTGTCCCCGTCATGCCTGCTAATTTTTCGTATAAACGGAAATAGTTTTGGAAAGTGATTGAAGCAAGCGTTTGGTTTTCATTTTGGATTTTAACGTGCTCTTTTGCTTCAACTGCTTGGTGTAAACCATCAGACCAGCGTCGCCCATCCATTGTTCTGCCTGTATGTTCGTCAACGATGATAATTTCATTATCTCTAACAATATAATCAACATCACGATGGAATAGGTGGTGAGCGCGCAGTGCGGCGTTAACGTGATGCATTAATACGATATTGTTCGGTGCGTAAAGTGATTCATCACCTTTCATGATGCCTTGTTTAATAAGTAATTCTTCAACTTTTACTAATCCACGTTCAGTTAAATTTACTTGGCGTGATTTTTCATCAATAGAGAAGTCTCCATCCCCTTGGAACTGATCAGAGTCTTCTTTTTCTTGACTGGTTAAATAAGGAATAATCTTATCAACACTAATATATCTGTCAGAACTATCTTCGGCTTGACCTGAAATAATCAGTGGTGTTCTCGCTTCATCAATTAAAATTGAGTCGACTTCATCGACTAAAGCGTAATGCAGTGGACGCTGTACTCGAGCATCTTTGCTAAATACCATATTATCGCGTAAATAGTCGAAGCCGTATTCATTATTCGTACCATAGGTGATATCAGCATTGTAAGCCTCGCGTTTTATATGTGCAGGCATATTTGGCAGGTTGATTCCAACTGTTAAACCTAAAAATTCAAATAAAGGGCGGTTATTTTCAGCATCTCGCTGTGCTAAGTAATCATTAACTGTAATAATATGCACGCCTTTACCGGTTAATGCGTTTAAATAGGCAGGTAATGTTGCTGTTAAGGTTTTTCCTTCACCGGTACGCATTTCTGCAATGCAGCGTTCATTGAGTACCATACCACCAATTAGTTGTACATCAAAATGACGCATGCCAAATACACGTTTACTCGCTTCGCGTACTACCGCAAAAGCCTCTTCTAAAATATCATCTAATTGGGTTCCAGCAGCAATTTTTTGTTTAAACTCCGTGGTTTTTGCTTTTAGTTCATCATCGGTTAATGCTTCCATGGTTGGTTCAAGTGCATTAATGTTTTCAACTCTCTTGCGCATGTTTTTTAGTACGCGTTCATTGCGGCTACCAAATACTTTTGTTAATAATTTTAATAACATAACTTTTCTCTTGTTTTTTCAATGCGGATATAAGGAATTAACCTTATATAAATATTAGTTCTATTTGAGTTATAAATGCATTAAGCGGTAGTGTTGGGCCCAGCTCTTATGCCATTATAAGGAGATAGTCGAATAACTTTACTGGATGAAAGTTCAATATCATTGGGTGTGATAAAGATCGCTACAATGCATTGTTTTTGTGCATGCGGTAGCGTTTGTGATTTTTTTCGATCTACTTCTTGGTTATCTTGCACAATGGATGCAATTGCAATAATCCCAATTTGCGAAACAGGAGCTTCTGAGGGAAGCGTTTCGTGTTGATACAAACTGAACCCAGCAGCAATTGCACCTAATAATAAGTGTGATAAAGCGGTTTTAATGATCAACCGTTTGTTCAGTTTTTGCCAGTAGTAAATGACGATCATAACGCAATATTTTAGCATTTATTACAAAAATAAAAAACATTTATTATTTTTTATAACTGCTTATTTCATAATGATTTTTATATGGTTGATTTTATTTATATGAACTAATTAATTAACCAATTTGTATTTTCCTTTATTAATTTAATTAGATAATTTACTGGCTTGTCTATGTATATTAAGTTATGTTTTGGTTTTTATGTGTTTTTTAGTAAAAAAATAAGATAATTATAAAGTGTTCTGGTATGATATTTATTAATAATAATTGGCAAATAATATTGATATGAAAATTCTCTTTGGTGTTCAAGGAACAGGAAATGGCCATGTCAGTCGTTGTAGAACATTAGCTAAAGCTTTGAAAATAGCTGGTGCTGATGTGGATTATATTTTTAGTGGGCGAGATCCTAAAGACTATTTTGATATGCAAGCTTTTGGAGATTATAAAACTTATCGAGGAGTCTCTTTTGCAACGCTTAATGGTAAAATTAATTTTCGGAAGACTGTACAACGAATACGAGCATTTCGGCTTATTAAAGATGTGCGTGAGCTAGATTTATCAAAGTATGATTGCATTATTAGCGATTTTGAACCAGTGAGTGCTTGGGCGGCGCATCATCAGCATCGAGAGTGTTTAGGGATAAGCAATCAGGCGGTATGTCAATATCTTAAGCCTAAAGAATATGGGCTGATTGCTAATGTCATTATGAAATATTATGCACCTGTTACAAAGCCGATTGGTTTACATTGGTTCCATTTTGGGCATAAATTACTACCACCAATGATTGATACATTCCAAACTATGCCAACAGAAGACGGTAATGTTGTGGTTTATTTGCCGTTTGAAGGCTTAGATGAAATCATGGCTATGTTAAAACAATTTCAAAATCAACATTTTATTTGTTTCCATCCTGATGTCCAGCAGTCTTATAAATATAGCAATGTATCTTTGCAGCCGCTTGGGCGAGATAGCTTTACTCACGCTTTAATTAGTTGCTCTGGTATTATTTCAAATACAGGTTTTGCCTTAATTTCAGAAGCTTTAGCGCTAGGTAAAAAGATTTTGACTAAACCTGTTTCAGGGCAATTTGAGCAAATTTATAATGCACAATGTCTGCAATCTCTTGATATGGCAACGGTTATGGAAAATTTAAACTGTATCAAACTTAAGTATTGGCTTGATTTACCTTCTCCAAAAAAAATAATTTATCCTGATGTGGCTACCGAGTTAGCTAATTGGATTGTTGCAGGTCAAAAAGAATCGTTACTTTCTTTAAGTGAACGGCTTTGGAGTCAGACGGTGTTTCCTGAAAATGTAAATAATCGTATTAAATCTTTAGGTTATGTATAAAGGAACAAAAATGATTTTAAGTATTATTGTGGCGATGGCGCATAATCGTGTTATTGGTTTAAATAACCAAATGCCTTGGCATTTACCTGCGGATTTAGCTTGGTTTAAAAAAAACACGCTTAATAAACCTGTTATTATGGGACGAAAAACATTTGAGTCTATTGGGCGCCCATTACCTAACCGTCACAATATTATTATTTCAAGACAAGCAGCAATAGGAGGTCACGCAACTCCGCATGTAAGTTGGGTGCAATCGATTGAGGCAGCTATATTGTTAGCTCAAACACGGCATGTTGATGAAGCGTTTATTATTGGGGGGGGAAATATTTATCAACAGGCGTTACCTTTAGTTGATCGGCTTTATTTGACTCATATAGATGCAGAACTACAAGGTGATACTTATTTTCCTGATTATTTGTCTGAGCAATGGCAAGTCATTCATCAGGAAAGTCATCAACGCGACGATAAAAATGGTTATTTGTACCAATTTGAAGTTTTAGAGAGAAAGCCATAAAGGCTAATTTTTTTGATTAAATTTGCCACTAAAATTAAAAAGTAGCAAGTTAATACATTAATTAACCTTAAAAACGTTTAGCTTCGATAACATCAGGTAGTTGTTTTATTTTATTGAGCACTCGATTTAACGAGTCCTGATCAAAAATTTCCATATCGACCTCAATAGTCGCTAACTGTTGCTTCATATCAGAGCGACTAATTAGACCAAGGACATTAACCTTTTCATTAGCTAAAATCGTAGTAATATCTCGCAATAAACCACTTCGATCGTTGGCAACAATTTGTACCATCATGGTATAGCTTGAGTTGGTACTATTGTTCCAAATAGCATGAGTAATTCGTTCGGGAGCGTGATTTTTAAGTTCTTGTAATTGTTCACAATCAGAGCGATGAATTGAAATACCTCGCCCTTGGGTAACAAAACCAGTAATTGGATCGCCAGGAATAGGGCGGCAGCAGTTTGCAATGGTGTACATTAAGTTATCAACACCTTCAATAATAATTTCGCAGCCTTTTTTACTGCTGGTTTTATTAGCATTTTTGGTTTGTATATTTGATTTTTGGGCAATCTGCTTTAATACGGCTTCATCTTCTTCCTCTGCTGTTGGTTTATTAAATTGTGCATTGATGAAATTAACTAATTGATTAATCCTTATATCACCACTTCCAATACCAGCTAGTACCTCGTCAAACGAATGGGCGTTATATTTATTAATTAAGATTTTTTCAACGCTTTTTATACTAATATTTAATGGTTCCAGTTCGTGTTCTAAAATTTGTTGTCCGGCAGCGATATTTTTATGTCGATCTTGTTTTTTAAACCAAGCTTGAATTTTTGCTCTTGCACGGCTACTGTTAACAAATCCGGTATTAGGATTTAACCAATCTCGGCTTGGATTAGGTTGCTTTTGGGTAATGACTTCAACTTGATCACCCATTTTTAAATGGTAGGTAAATGGTACAATTCGTCCACTTATTTTAGCACCAATACAACGATGCCCAACATCACTATGGATATGATAAGCAAAATCAAGTGGTGTTGATCCTGCAGGTAAATCAACAACATCGCCTTTCGGTGTAAAAACATAAACTCGATCATCGAAAATCTGGCTACGAACGGCTTCTTGAATTTCACCACTTTCGGACATTTCTTGTTGCCACGTTAATAATTTGCGCAGCCAAGATATCCGTTGATCATAAGCTGTCATTTTATCGGTACTGCCTTCTTTATACTTCCAATGAGCGGCAACACCAAGTTCAGCATCATTGTGCATTTGTTCAGTTCGGATTTGAATTTCGATGGTTTTATCTTGTGGTCCATAAACAACAGTATGGATAGATTGGTAACCATTTGGTTTAGGATTAGCAACATAATCGTCAAATTCTTTGGCGATATGTTTGTAATGGCTGTGAACAATTCCTAATGCATTATAACAATCTTCAATACTATCACTGATAATACGCACTGCTCGGATATCATATAGATCTTCGAACTCAAGATGTTTACGTTCCATTTTTCGCCATATGCTGTAAATATGTTTAGGACGACCATAAACCTCAGCACGAACATGATCTTGGTCCATTAGCTCTTGTAGACGGTCAACAAATTGGTTGATATATAATTCACGATCTAATCGTTTTTCTTGTAATTTTTTAGCAATAAAGCGATATTCATCGGGATGTAGATAGCGGAAGCAAAAATCTTCCAATTCCCATTTTAATTGGCCTATTCCTAAGCGATTGGCTAAAGGTGCATAAATATTAAAACATTCTTTAGCAGCAAGTACTTGTTCTTCTAAGGGAGCATTGATTAAATTGCGCAAATAGGTAATGCGTTCTGCCAATTTAATGACTACACTTCGGAAGTCATTTACCATTGCTAGTAACATGCGACGAATACTATCAATTTGTTCGGTAGTGGCACTACCGTTACGGATCGCTCGTAGTTGGCGAATTTCTTTCATTCTGACAATGCTAGAAATGATATGAGAAATTTCACGATCGAAATCTTCAGGAATATCTTCTCGACGAATTATTTTTGTATCGACAAAAGGAAGTAACAAAGCAGCACATAAACTATTGATATCCATATTCAGTGTCGATAAAATTTCGACCATTTCTATTGCATTTTGGAAACAATGGATCTGTTCTGGTGCGCCAGCGCTGTTTTCAAAACAAAAATCTAAAACCTCTCTAAATTTTTTATAAGATGCAGGGTTGGTTAATAACAATTCTTGCTTTATCCATCGCTCAACATCAAATTGGGTAAGAGAATAATGATTTTCACTATGTTGGTGTGCGCCTCTAATCGATACCATAATTTATGTTCCTGATTTCGTTAACAACAACATTGATTCAATGTGTTTGGTTTGTGGAAACATATCCAAAATAGCAACTTGATTAATTTGATATCCAGCTTCGATAAGTTGTTTACTATCTCGAGCTAGAGTCGCAGGATTACACGATATATAAACGATTTTTGACGGAGCTAATTTTATAATTTCTATCATTGCATTTAATGCACCAGCTCTCGCTGGATCTAATAGTACTTTATTAAATTTCGATTGACTCCATATTGAAAATTGTTGGTTATCGTCTAAGTTGCTAGTTAAAAAATTGGTTTCAGCACAAATCTTATTATTATTTAATATAGTGTTAAATTTTGCTTTTTCAACCAGTGCATCAATCCCTTCAACGCCTGTTACAGTTTTGCATAATGTTGCCATAGGTAACGAAAAATTACCCATGCCACAAAAGAGATCTAAAACTTGGTCAGTTGGCCTTAATGATAGCCAATCAAGCGTTTGCACTATCATTTTTTGGTTAATTTTACAATTTACTTGAATAAAATCGAGAGGGCTAAACGTTAATTTTAAATGATTAAGCAAATAAAAATGTTCAGTGCTACCGGTAATATGTACTAAATCTTTTCCGTGAAAATAAAGTGAAATATTATTATCTTCAGCGAATGTTTTTAACAATTTAACATCATGCTCAGTTAAGGGTATGGTATGTCTTAAAACTATAATGATACCACTATCAACTGAAATTAATTCAATATGGCCAAGTGCTTTTTTTTGTTTTATGCGATTTAGTACGTCTTGTAAGGGTGCTAGCAAGGAATCTAATTCAACAACTAATACTGGGCAATGCTTAATATTAGTTATCTGGTTTGATTCGGCTTGGCGAAATCCAATAACTAATTCACCTTTAACAATATTGATCGAAAGTCTTGCTCGTCGACGATAATGGTAAGGTTGATCGGCAATGATTTGGGGCGAATGTTGAATAATATTAGCTAAGGGTTGTCCTGTTTCTTTTTGTAACAGTTTGATTAATGAATCATACTTTGCTTGTTGTTGTAGATGAGGAGCCATATGTTGTAATTCACAACCACCGCATTTTTCATAGTATTCACATTGTGGTTTCACACGCTCTTTGCTTTGATTATGGTATCGAATGACTTTGGCTTTAGCGTAATTTTTTTTATTTTCAGTTAGTTCAATATCAACGGTTTCATCAGGCAAGGCAGATTTAACAAAAATTGCTTTACCTTTATGATTGGCAACGCCTTGTCCAAAAGCATCTAAAGATGAGACTGTTACTGTCAATTTTTGTGGTATGAACTTTTTTTTCTGTGGAGTATAAAAATTAACCATAGACGTTTATTTATGTTAAGCGCTTTAATAATTCTGTTTTGACATGCAGTGGTACTAAATTTGTAATATCACCACCATGATAGGCGACATCTTTTACGATTGTTGATGAAATAAACCCCATTGCAATAGATGGCATCAAAAAGATAGTATCTAAATCAGATTTTAACGCACGATTCATTTCAGCAAGTTGTCTTTCGTATTCAAAATCATGTGTGGTGCGTACCCCACGAACGATAACAGTGGCATTGTGTGTTTGCGCAAAATTGGCCATTAAATTGTTAAAACCGATAACTTCAACATTAAGTAGATGTTCAACAGCAGTTGAAGCCAAGTTAACACGTTCTTCTAATGTAAACAGTGTTTTTTTGTTAGGGTTTTGAGCAATAGCAACGATTAATCGAGGAAACAATAACGACGCACGTGTAACAAGATCGATATGACCATTAGTAATGGGATCAAAAGTGCCCGGAAAAATAGCTGTCAAGGCTTTGCTTTTCATATTTCATATTATCCATTAGGTATGATAGCTGTATCATACCTAATTTTTCTTTGGATTGTTAGTTTAACGCTACAAAATTCTTTGGCTCAATATGGCGAAACTATCCCCATTGGTTAGCTAGTAGGGAGCATGACAGCTAACTGGGTTAAACTTAACCTTTTTTACTTTTTTTGATGCTGATTTTATTGATTCGTATTACTTAATCAGGATAACCTTGCGGGTTATTTGATTGCCAATTCCACGAGTCTTTTACCATGTCATCAAGTGTTAGTTTTGTTTTCCACCCTAATTTTTGTTCAGCTTTTTTTACATCAGCCCAAAATGCGGGTAAATCGCCAGAGCGTCTTGCTGCGAAGTGCCAATTGAGTGATTTTCCTGAGGCTTTTTCAAAGGCATTGATGACTTGTAACACACTGTAGCCAACACCGGAACCTAAGTTATAAATATGTACGCCAGTTTTATTATGATCAGCCTTAAGTGCGGCAATATGCCCATCAGCTAAATCAACAACATGTATAAAATCACGAACACATGTGCCATCTGTCGTTGGATAGTCATTACCAAAAACGGCTAATGATTCCCGTTTGCCGACAGCAACTTGTGTTATATATGGCATAAGATTGTTGGGAATACCGAGAGGATCTTCTCCCATTAAACCACTTGGGTGAGCACCAACAGGATTAAAATAACGAAGTAAAGTTAATGACCAATCAGGTTCAGCAACAGCTAAATCCATGATACATTGCTCGACCATTAATTTACTTTTACCATATGGACTAGTTGGTAAACCTTGAGGTAAAGTTTCAACATAAGGGACTGGTGCAAGTTCACCATAAACTGTTGCCGATGAGCTAAATACTAACTGTTTAACCCCTGCATCGCGCATTGCTTTCATAAGTACAATACTACCATAAACATTATTTTCATAATATTCAAGGGGTTTATGTACTGATTCACCTACCGCTTTGAGTCCTGCAAAGTGAATAACTGCACTAATGCTATGTTTTGCAAAAATTTTTTCTAATAATTGTGCATCACAAACATCACCTTGATAAAAATCAATTTTTTTCCCGGTGATTTTCTGTATTCTATCTAATACTGACACTTTGCTATTGAATAAATTATCAATCACTATGGGAGTATAACCTGATTGAATTAATTGTACACAGGTGTGACTTCCTATATATCCACAGCCACCAGTTACTAATATTTTCATAATAAACCTTCATCTAATTATAATAATTATAGTGATCTTCTGTTAGTTTTCAGTATCTTCACTTTTTTTATATTTCTATCTGTCCTATGGCTTACGCTTTGATAATATGAAGGAATAAATTAGCGTAAAATTAAATACGATCAAGCCAAGAACTAGATATGCTCCTTCAAAAATTTATTTTAATATACATTAGACTTAAAAATATGGCCATAAATAGAATGGCAAAATAATAACTTTTTACTGTTGTACTCACTCCGCTTGGTAAATGTTAAGCCGTTTTTCAAAATCTTTCCAAGCATAAAATCCATCACTGTTTAATGGCGCATCTTTCAATTTAAGTTGAAAATGCTCAGGTGGGTTATTAGCATCAAGTGCTTGTCCGTTATAGAGTTGCTCAAAACTTTGATAAATATATTCGGCCTTAAAGAAATATTCGCCCGTGGATAAATGTTGAAAACGCTGTAAAGCCAGTTTTCCGCCAATTGGTGTGGTTTCAAATTGCTTTGGAAGTTGGTAAGTTTCAAAATTTAATGCTCCTAACAACGATGCAATTGTACTGTCGTGTCCCACAAGTAGATTGACTTTATTTTGTTGTTGCATAAGATCGCTTATGGTGTTGATGATGAGTGCAGCTGAATGTTTGGCTAATGTTTTAGTATGGAATATTAAATTAATATATTGATTACGAATTTCAACTATTTGTTTCCACTGTGCTAAGTCATTTATCCTGCCCCATGCAATTTGTTCTTGAGGGAATGCGGAATAATATTGTAATAAAAATGCATCAACCGCAGATGCACCTATGGCTAATGCGCCAAGCAATGCTGGTTCTTCATTTTTCTTAAAATGAAGTTCAATCGGGATATCAGCTAGCGGGCATTGGTATTGAGCATATAGTGTTGAGTGACGATAATCTAAAATGTCTGATAAAATTTCATAAGCAGGTGCTAAATTTTTAAAGATGGCTTCTGCTTTATTTATTTCTTCAATATCACTTAATACCGCGTGTTTTAATTCCAGGGAATCATCCTTTAGACTTGGATCAAAAATAGGATCCATTTTTTCGATTGGATATTTGTGGTTAATAGCAATATCATAACCAGCATAAGCACCAGCTATAATAAATTGTGCGGTTGCCACCGTTCTTTGTAGGCTATTAGCATAAACAAATACTTCTGGCATAGTTACCGACGGTTTAATGCCGTGGCTCTCAAGCCATTGTGATAAATAGCGGCCAAAATAAACCTCTAAAGCTCCCCCTCGTGTTGTTAAATAGCCATAAGGATGTTGCCATTTAGGCCATTTAAAAGGCGTTGCTTGCTCAAGAAATTCAAGTGTATTTTGTAAAGGTGTGCGAATACCATGGCGGCTAAGTATAACGATTTTATCTAATCGGTAATGGTTGTTTTTCATTTTGAGATCCATCATGATTTTTTTATAAATTGTAAATCCCAAACACCATGACCAAGATTTTTTCCTCTTTTTTCAAATTTAGTAATTGGTCTATCATCTGGTCTAGGGATGTAATCACCTGTTGGGGATAAATTTTCGAACCCTTCTGCTTGGATTAATACTTCAAGCATATGTTCTGCATAGTGTTGCCAATCTGTTGCAAGATGCAAAATGCCACCGGATTTTAATTTTTGGCGAATTAATTGTACAAATTCTGGTTGAATAATTCTGCGTTTATTATGTCTTGCTTTATGCCATGGATCAGGGAAAAAAATTTGCACTTTGTCT
Source organism: Gilliamella sp. X-46 (assembly GCF_057063525.1). NCBI lineage: Bacteria > Pseudomonadati > Pseudomonadota > Gammaproteobacteria > Orbales > Orbaceae > Gilliamella > Gilliamella sp. X-46. The sequence goes on from NZ_JBXSQH010000013.1 coordinate 39,845, forward strand.
AGCGAATGATTCCCTATCATATTGACTAACACTTCAACTGCATCGTGGCACATGACTTTTAAGTTAGTTAATTGGTTTTCTTCAATTGCCATTAAACAAGCGCCTACACCAGGTTTATGTACCTCAATACCTAGAAAATTTTTGTTTGGAGCATGTTTTGCCATTTCAACTAATGAAGCACCCATGCCAAAACCTATTTCTAATACTAATGGTTTGTCTGTATCGAAACTCACCGTTGAGTTTGCATTGTAGTCAATACCAAATACTGGCCATAAATTGACTAAAGCTTGCTGTTGACCTTTGGTTAAGCGACCTTGCCTTAAAACAAAGCTGCGAATAGTTCTTTTGGGTTTTATATCTTCAATCTGATTGGTAATTAATTGTTCATTCATTACGTTGTCTTTTGGTTTGAGAATTGTTGAAATTTATTATTCACTATGACTAATAATAAGTAATAGTTTAACCGATTTTTAATTCACTTCAAAAAACATATTATCTACTTATTTTTTTATTTATTATTGTGATATATACAAAATATTTTTAATAAATTTTTATAATGTGGTTGAGCATAATCTGTAAATGATTATATAATTGTCATTCCGATTTAACCGATTACGTATAAGTAATCATGATAACATGCTTGAGGATTTCTCGTGCCTGATATGAAGCTTTTTGCTGGTAATGCCACACCCGAACTAGCAAAGCGTATAGCTAATCGTCTTTATACTTCTCTTGGTGACATTGTTGTAAGCCGTTTTAGTGATGGTGAAGTTAATGTCCAAATCAATGAAAATGTCCGTGGTGAAGATGTTTTTATTATTCAATCAACTTGTGCTCCAACCAATGATAATTTAATGGAATTACTTGTCATGATCGATGCAATGCGTCGTGCATCTGCTGGTCGTATTACTGCGGTTATTCCTTATTTTGGTTATGCAAGGCAAGATCGTCGAGTTCGTTCGGCTCGTGTACCTATTACCGCTAAAGTTGTTGCTGATTTTCTATCAACAGTTGGTGTTGATAGGGTATTAACCGTTGATCTTCATGCAGAACAAATTCAAGGCTTTTTTGATGTGCCTGTTGATAATGTATTTGGTAGCCCAGTTATTTTAGAAGATATGTTACAACGTGATTTTGACCGTCCGATTGTGGTATCTCCAGATATTGGGGGGGTGGTACGTGCTCGTGCGATAGCTAAGCTACTTAATGATACTGATATGGCTATTATTGATAAACGCCGTCAACGCGCAAATGAAGCTGAAGTGATGAATATCATTGGTGATGTTGCTGATAGAGATTGTATTTTAGTTGATGATATGATTGATACAGCGGGAACACTTTGTAAAGCAGCTGATGCTTTAAAAGCACGAGGTGCAAAAAGAGTGTTTGCTTATGCAACGCACCCAATTTTTTCAGGTAAAGCAGTAAGTAATATAAAAAACTGCGCTATTGATGAAATTGTTGTTTGTGACACAATTCCATTAACGGCCGAAGTAAAAGCATTGAAAAATGTTCGCCAATTAACTTTGTCAGGTATGCTTGCTGAAGCAATTCGTCGAATCAGTAATGAAGAATCGATTTCAGCTATGTTCCATCAATAATCTATTTTATCATTGAGTTAAATGCCCCTTTTGGGGCATTTTTCACAATAAAATCAGTGACAATAAAAATATTATGACAACGATAAAACTGATAGTAGGTCTTGCCAATCCCGGAAATGAATATGCAGAAACGCGACACAACGCAGGTGCATGGTTTATTGATCAATTGGCCCAGCGTTATAATCAATCATTAAAAAATGAACCAAAATTTTTTGGTTACACATCTCGAATCAACATTTCAGGTCATGATGTGCGTTTATTGGTTCCAACTACATTTATGAATTTAAGTGGTAAAGCGGTGCAAGCTATGGCAACATTTTACCAGATAAAGCCAGAAGAGATATTAATTGCTCATGATGAACTTGACTTGAATCCCGGTATAGCCAAACTTAAGTTTGGTGGTAGCCATGGTGGGCATAACGGGTTAAAAGATATTGCTAGCAAATTAGGTAATAATTTGAATTTTTATCGGTTACGGATTGGCATTGGTCATCCTGGGGATAAAAATAAAGTTGTTAGCTATGTTCTCAATAAACCCTCTAGACCTGAACAAAATTTGATTGATCAAGTTATTGACGAATCAGTGCGTTGCACCGATATTTTATTATCGAAAAGTGTCGAAGCTGCAATGAATCAGTTACACTCTTTTAAAGCTTAGTTTATTTAATGAATCAAAAAATACTAATAAAAAACCCAGTGGCTTGTATAAAAAAATCCACCCGAAAATCAGGTGGATTATAATTACCTTAATCGGCTAGGTTAAGAAAATAGATGAGTGACATTACCGCCTTTTTCAGCTATTTTTTTCATAACTTCTTTAATTAGCCATGTATTCATTGCCGCAGTATCATCAGTGTTACCAGTATAATTTAGTTCTTGCGCTAATTTTTTACGTGCATCTAAACTACTGTCCATACCTAATAATTTCAATAGATCAACGATAGACGTTTTCCAATTAAGCAATTCTGGATGCTTTTTAGCTAAATTATCAAGAATAGAGGTGACATCAACATTAGCTGCCGAAACGCTTTGTTCTACCTTTTCTTTAATTTGTTCTGAACCATTTGATACTGTATCTTTGGCTGATCCAGTCATATTTTCAACTTTATCTTTCACCGCATCAACTGCATGATCTACTGCTGCTTGAGCGTTAGGAAATACTTTAGAAAAAATGTTATTTAAGATACCCATATTACACTCTCCACTATTTTTATTGTTGAACTATTTAGATGTAGATACTAATTCATATATAACGCTCAGAAATTGGAAAAGTCAAAGTGATTATAATTTAATAGCATTTTATGTATTATTGAGCGATGTTTACAAAATATTAATTATGTTAACTACTTTTATAATATTAAATTAATTGTATTTACAAATGAGTAATTTTCATTTTTGAATTATATTATTTTCGTAGTAAATAAAAAATGCCCTTAAAAGGTATTGCAATGGTAGTATTAATTATCGGGGCTGGTGGTGCACTAAAACAAATTATTATTGATACTGGAATTGGCGATGTTATTGGACAATTAATGTCAACAGGGGGCGTATCACCATATATTATGGCATGGTTAATTACAGTGTTAATTCGTTTAGCTACAGGGCAAGGTGTTGTTTCTGCAATGACAGCTGCGGGAATCATTGGCGCTGCTGTGATTGATCCAACAACAGGCGTTATGAATGGAGTTAATCCAGCACTACTCGTTCTTGCAACTGCAGCTGGCTCTAATACGTTAACTCATATCAATGATGCTTCATTTTGGTTATTTAAAGGTTACTTTGATTTATCGATTAAAGATACTTTAAAAACATGGGGCTTATTAGAATTAGTTAATTCAATTGTTGGCTTAACTGTTGTACTTATCATAAGTATTATTGCTTGATTGTCCTTTCTTAAAAAGATTAACTGCAAAATGTAGCAGTTAATCTTTTTTATTTTTATTATTTTTAATAAAGAAATCTTTATCAAACTGTAAATATATTTTTTAAACAGGACATTTTTAATGAAATGAGGTAAATTATTGAGATTGAGTTGTTAATTTATACAGGATTAGTTGACTTATTTTTTATTAGGAAGTAAATATAAAATATGCGTTATAATGAGCCAAAAATGTTATCATCAATTTTATCTCAAGAATCGTGTTTATCTGAGATAAAAGATAGAACATTTGCATTAAGTAAATTAAGCAATATTGTCGATGAGTTGTTACCGTCTTTATTGAAACAACAATGTCGGGTTGCTAATTATCGTCAAGGTGTGCTTGTTCTTGAAGTGAGTTCTGCGAGCTGGTTAACTAGATTAAAATATGAACAAAGCAATTTAATATCTGAGATACGGAAAAATATTTTACCTTCCTTATCTTCTATCCAATATAAGATTAACCCAAATATTTCGACAAAGTTGTCACAGTGCCATTTTGAGGCATCTAAGTTACCTTTAGTTTCGAGTGTGATGACACATCAAAGTGCAATGTTTTTATATGCATTAGCGGAAAATGCGCCAGATAAATTAAAAAAACAATTGATAAAACTTGCTAACCATGCAAAATAAGTACTGATAATTGGATGTCAATTTTATAAAATTATATATCTAAAGGATATAAGGAGTGAATAATGGATAAAGATATGCTTACTTATCTTATAAGCGGATTAATAATTGGTTTTATTATTGGTTTTATTTTTATAAGCGTGATTAGCCCTAAGGCTCGTAAATATGCCAAGGTTAAACAAGAATTAGAACAAGCAAAAGATGAACTAATAATGCAAAAACAAATGATTGCTAAACATTTTTCTCACAGTGCTGAGATATTGGATAATATGGCTAAAGAGTTTCGTCGCCTTTATCAACATATGGCAGAAAACTCTAATAAACTTATCGATAGCGAGAATGTTCCAACTTTGAATTTTGATTCCGATTCTAACGACAATTCAGTCGAAAAAAAGGAAATTACACTTGATAAGCAACCTAGAGATTATTCTGATAACCCTTCTGGTTTATTTAAAACAGATGAAAATAAGCCTTAACTATTATAGTTTTATCCTTCGTTAATTAATAACGAAGCATTTTTATATAGATTAACTTTTTGTAAAAGAGAGAGTTATAAAATGATTGATTCATTAAAAAAACAAAAAAAATTGTTAAGCATTTTAGCATTAAGTGTAGGCGTCAGTTTATCTGTGCTTCCGAATTCTTATGCCTCTTTTCCTTCTATCCCAACCGATAATAATGCACAGCAACCAAGTTTGGCTCCTATGCTGGAAACTGTATTGCCTTCAGTTGTTAGTATTAAGGTTGAGGGTACTGCGCAAACGCAAAATAATATGCCAGAAGAATTTAGACGATTTTTTGGTTATCCTGATAGCCAATCAAGATCGTTTATTGGTGAAGGTTCGGGTGTAATTATTGATGCCGAAAAGGGTTATGTTGTTACCAATAATCATGTTATTGATAATGCAGATAAAATTACAGTTGTTCTAAATGATGGGCATGAGTTTAAAGCAAAACTAATAGGTAAAGATCCGCAAAGTGATATTGCATTACTTAAAGTTGATGATGCAAAAAAATTAACCGCGATTAAATTGGCCGATTCTGATACTTTGCGTGTTGGTGATTATGCTGTTGCTATTGGTAATCCATTTGGTATTGGTCAAACTGTTACTTCGGGGATTATTTCAGCCTTGGCCCGCAGTGGGCTTAATATGAATGGTTTTGAAAATTTCATTCAAACAGATGCTTCAATTAACCAAGGAAATTCTGGTGGAGCACTTGTCAATTTAAAAGGTGAACTTGTTGGAATCAATACAGCGATTATTGCGCCAAGCGGTGGTAATGTTGGGATCGGATTTGCAATTCCTAGTAATATGGTAAAAAGTTTAACTTCGCAGCTTATTGAATTTGGTGAAGTAAAGCGTGGAGTGCTTGGTATCAAAGGTAATGAGTTGACATCAGATATAGCAAAAGCGTTTGATGTTGATGTTCAAAAAGGTGCTTTTGTTAGCGAGGTTATTGAAAATTCAGCCGCACAAGCTGCAGGAATTAAATCTGGCGATATTATTGTTTCGATGGATGGTAAACCCATTGATAGTTTTGCTGAATTACGAGCCAAAATTGCAACAACTGGAGCAGGGCGAACTGTGCAGTTAGGATTAATTCGTGATGGCAAACAAATGACAGTTAATGTCAAATTGAAAAACAGTGATGAATCAGCTACTGAGGCCAAATCACTTCATGCCGCTCTTGATGGTGCAAACTTGAGTAATGGCGAAGTAAATGGGCAAAAAGGGGTATTAATTGAAAGCATTGCTAAAAATTCGCCAGCATCTCGCTTAAGCTTACAAGAAGGTGATCTTATCACCGGTGTGAACAAAGAAAGAGTCAATAACATTGCTGACTTGCGTAAAATTATTGATAGTAAACCTTCAGTTATTGCTTTAAATATTATAAGAGGTGATAGCCGAATTTATCTAATTTTACGCTAATTGCTTATCAAGCTTTGATTTCGCCGATAGTCTTATCGGCGAAAAACATACATATTCACCTTTGATTAGATATGATAAAATTATATCCAATCATTTTTTATCAGAATAATCACACTAATGCTTAAAAAATTTTTGTGGCCAATATTGATTGGTACAGTGTTAGCCATTGTATTATTAACTATTTTTCCATCTTTGCGCAATGGAAAACAATCAAGCTTTCCAAGATCTATTTTCAATGATGATCCTCTGAGCTACTCTGATGCCGTTAAAATCGCGGCCCCAGCAGTGGTTAATATATATAGCCGATCAATTAATTCTGTTTCTAAGCAGTCACAAGATAGTGCTATAACTCCATTAGGATCAGGCGTGATTATGAGTGAACAGGGTTATATTATCACTAATTATCATGTTGTTGATGGTGCTGAACAAATCATTGTTGCTCTGCAAGATGGGCGAATTTTTGAAGCACTTTCGGTCGGTTCTGATAAGCTAGTTGATATTGCGGTGTTAAAAATTGAAGCAACTAACATTCCAACTATATCTATTAATCCTCGGCGTGAACCAAAGATTGGTGATGTTGTTTTAGCTATAGGGAATCCTTACAATATAGGGCAAACTATAACACAAGGCATTATCAGTGCAACGGGTCGTGATGGGTTGAGTCCATACAGAAGACAGAATTTTATTCAAACTGACGCATCAATAAATCATGGTAATTCTGGGGGGGCATTAGTTAATACCAAAGGTGAACTAATGGGGATTAATACTCTTACCTTTGCAAAAAATTTAGGTAACGAAGTTCCTGAAGGAATTGGATTTGCGATTCCCACAGCTTTAGCTGTTAAAATTATGAATAAATTGATTCGGGATGGCAAAATTATTCGCGGTTATATTGGTATTGATGGATTAGAATTTGCACCAACTCAAAATCCAAGTGATATGCCAATTGTATTAGGTATTTTAGTAACCAATACTGAGGGACCGTCATTACAAGCCGGTATACAAGCTAATGATATCTTGATTATGGTAAATAACCAGCCAGTTAAATCCATTGTTGAAACAATGGATCAAATTGCCGAGTTGAAACCGGGTACGATTGTCCCCATTATTGTATTGCGGAATGGTGAAAAGGTTGAACTACAAGTGACAATAGGGCAATTACCAGTTTAATTTGTCTTTTATAGCTTGATTATTTAACCTTTAAGGCATATAATTCGCAGCCTTATCATGTTTTTTTAACACTCGTATGGTGTATAGATTTTGCTTTTAGCCATTTATATAGCGATACGAACAAACTTTAGAGGTTTATTATGAAAGAAGGTATCCATCCAGAATATACTGCAATTAATGCAACTTGCTCTTGTGGTAACGTGATTAAAACTCATTCAACTATTGGTCATGATATTCATCTTGACGTATGTGGTGAGTGTCACCCATTCTATACAGGTAAACAACGTGATGTTGCAACCGGTGGACGTGTAGATAAATTTAAACAACGTTTTGCTATGGTTGGCGGTAAAAAATAATATTGCGATAAGCAATAACTAGAAAGGCGCTTAATGCGCCTTTTTGTTTTTTAATAAAATTTTAATATTGATAAAATAACTATTTTACTCATCAATGAAATCTGGATCGATACCTAAATTGCGCATCATTTTTTGTGTTTTCATTGGGATGCCATCTTCACGGTCTTTTTGCAAATCTTCATCACAAGGTAAAGGTTGGCCCGTATAAGCATGAAGAAAAGCCTCACACAATAATTCACTATTTGTGGCATGGCGTAAATTATTCACTTGTCTGCGAGTACGCTCATCAGTTAAAATTTTCAATACTTTAAGTGGAATTGACACTGTAATTTTTTTTACTTGCTCACTTTTTTTACCATGCTCTGCATAAGGGCTTATGTATTCGCCATTCCATTCCATCATTGTTCACCAAAAAATACATCACAAATAATATGGATAATTTTATCGTTTTTTTCATATTACTGCAATCTATACACCAAGACAGTTAGACGTCTAGACATGTTGACGTCTTTTTTTAATGTGTTATGCTTACAAGACTAATCTTATATTAAAAGTATTGTTTGAGGGCATTATCATGACTATTCAAACTAAAAATTTAAGTCAGGGGACTATTGCGGTTCGCGGTGGGTTAAATACCGATGAGCAATATGGTAGTGTCGTGCCTGTTATCACACCTTCTACTTGTTATCGCTATGAAGAGTTTGCTAAGCCAAGGGCGTTTGATTACGGTCGAAAAGCTAACCCTAGCCGTCGGCTGGTTGAACAAACGATTGCAAAATTAGAAGGTGGCACTGATGCCATTTTAACAAATTGTGGTATGTCAGCCATTCATTTAATCACTGTTGCATTATTAACGCCTAATGATTTAGTTGTTGCACCACATGATTGCTATGGAGGTAGCTATCGACTTTTTAATAGTTTAAGTCAGAAAGGCTATTTTAAAGCTAAATTTGTGGATCAGTCAGATCCTGTAGCATTAAAAGAAGCACTTAGTTTACGTCCAAAACTGGTACTAATTGAAACACCAAGCAATCCTTTATTGCGAGTTGTGGATATTAAGGAAATTGCAGAACAAGCTCATAAAGTTGGGGCGTTAGTTTTAGTTGATAACACCTTTATGACGCCTATTTTACAACAACCTTTAGCTCTTGGTGCTGATATTGTTACTCACTCTTGTACTAAATTTTTAAATGGTCATTCCGATTTACTTGCAGGTATTTTGGTATTTAAAGATCAAAACCTTTTTACAGAGGTATTATGGTGGGCTAATAATATTGGTACGATGACTTCATCATTTGATAGTTATCTCTTGTTACGTGGATTACGTACACTTTCCGCTCGAGTAAGGTTACAGCAAGATAATGCGCAAAAGGTTGTGGACTTTTTAGTCAATCACCCGAAGGTAGCCAACGTTTATCATCCATCTTTATTTTCAAACCTTGGACATGATATAGCTAAAAAACAACAAAAAGGCTTTGGTTCGTTACTCAGTTTTGAATTAGCTGGCGATGCTAATGTTATGCCTGCTTTTTTAAAAGCACTCAATATTTTCACTTTAGCTCAATCTCTAGGCGGAGTTGAAAGCCTTGTGTGCCACCCTGCAACAATGACGCATTCAGGCATTAGTGCTGAAGCACGAAAAACAGCGGGAGTTTCAGATCAATTATTGCGTATTTCTGTTGGGTTAGAAGATATTACCGATTTACTTTCAGATTTGGAACAAGCATTGGAACAAGTCTAATTTAGACTTAAGACCCATCTATACTTGGCTGTTTGGATTAATGAAATATGATTATTTCATTAATCTTACTTCTTGCTATATTTTGGATATAACTTAACGTACTGATACGCCAAAATAGTCTTTCATCTTATTTTCAATGGCAGAAAAAATCTCATCGATAGTATGTTTTTTACTTCGACTACATATTTTTGCGATATCTTGGCAGATTAAACATTGTCTTGATTGATGATCAAATTTAGCGCGTGAAATACTTTGTTGTGTAATTGGATCAATCACATCAATATCCCATAGTCGACCTAATGGATGGTTATCTTCTATATCAATACAGCATTGTTTTAGTGCATTGGCAGAGCATTTTGCTGAAATAATTGCTTCATAGCCAGTGATATTATGAAAATGAGATTCATGTACTAATGGAATTGCATTTTTTGATAAGGCTTTGTGTATAGCGGTGATTGCTTCTTTAAATAACCGATTTGCACCACTACTATTTTTTATTGGACCGGGGATAACTAAACTTAGCGAAATAAGCGGATAATGGTAAAGATTTATTGCATTTTGTTGGTTTTGCACTCGTCTTTCTTTAGCCAATAACATCTGTTCAAGTGTGATTGGTGTACCATCGTCGAATTTTATTGATATATTGTTCATAGTAAGAGATATAAGTAGCATGATATCTGATAATATCACGCTACTTGTGGTTAATTAGTCTTTAACTTGACGAACCACATCAATGATTGAGCCATCACGGAAATGGACAACACCAACGATTTTATCGTTAAATTCGATTGGTTTTGGTTCTCCAGTTAACGAAACAGCACGTTGATATAGTTCTTCAATGCTCATGACTGGCAAATTAGCTGCTTTAAGTCGCTCTGCAATTTCAGGACGAGCAGGGTTAACTGCTATACCATGGTCAGTAACAAGAACATCGACACTTTCACCTGGTGTAACAACTGTTGTGACTTTCTTAATCACTGTAGGGATTCGGCTACGGATTAATGGAGCAACAATAATGGTTAAATTTGCACCAGCAGCAGTATCACAGTGACCACCAGATGCACCACGCATAACGCCGTCAGAACCCGTTAATACATTCACATTGTAATCAAGGTCAATCTCTAAGGCACTTAAAATAACGATATCGAGTTCATCAACACTTGCACCTTTTGATGCAGGGTTTGCATAAACATTGGTTGACACTTCAATATGATCTTTATTTTTACCTAAAGATTGACCGGCGGTGCCATCAAAGCTTTGAGTATCTAATAAGCGTTTAACCAAACCTTTTTCATGAAGATCAACAATACTTGCGGTAATACCACCTAATGCAAATGATGCCGTGATATTTTTTGCGCGCATACGATTCTCGAGGAAACGCGTTGCTGCAGTTGATGACGCACCAGAGCCGGTTTGAATAGAAAAACCATCTTTAAAATAACCAGAATACTCAATAACATCTGCTGCATAACGTGCAATCATCAGTTCACGAGGGTTACTAGTAATACGAGCAGCACCGACACTAATTTTAGTTGGATCGCCAACCTCATCAACTTTCACTATATAGTCGACTTGATCTTGACGGATACTTGCTGGATGGTTAGGGTAACCAACGATATCTTCAGTAAGTAATACTACTTTCTTCGCAAATTGCGCATCAACCATAGCATAACCAAGTGCACCACATTGTGATTTACCTGATACACCATTCGCGTTACCTTGCTCATCGGCAGTTGAAACCGCTAAAAATGCGATATCAATATTAATTTCACCGCTTTGGATAAGTTTTACACGTCCACCATGAGAATGGATATGAACAGGATTATCCATTAAACCGTGTGAAATCGCATCAGCCAATTTACCACGTAAACCTGATGTATAGATTTTAGTGATCACACCAGATTCAATATGAGGAATAAGTGCTGAGTTACAACTTAATAGGGAACTTGATGCCAATGTTAGGTTTTTAATTCCTAATTTGCTAATCGTTTCAACTACTTTGTTGATAACTTTATCGCCTTCACGAAATGCATGATGGAAAGAAATAGTCATACCATCACGTAATTCACATTTATGGATTGCTTGTTCGATAGAGTCACACAATTTACGCGTATATTTAGACTCATCTTTTAAATAAGGAGTCGTAGCGTTAGCGTCAATAAATGGCGTGATATTTTTGAGATCTGGATGCTGTTTAAGCAAATCATCAATTTTTTTATTTATAGAAGTCATCATTTTAATCCTATCAAATTTCTTTACGTACACCGGAATATTTTGCTAACTCAATTACTTTTCTAGCACGAGCAATAATCGGTGCATCAATCATTTTGCCATTTAGAGAAATCACGCCAAGGCCTTTTCTTTCACCTTCTTCAGCTGCTTCAACCACTTTTTGGGCATTTTCAACTTCAGCGGCTGTTGGCGCATAAGCATTGTGTAACAGTTCAATTTGTCGTGGATTGATAAGTGATTTACCGTTATAACCAAGTTTTTTGATTAGGCTGACTTCTTTTAAGAAGCCTTCATCATCATTAACATTTGAATACACCACATCGAAGGCATCAATGCCAGCTACACGCGCAGCATGTAAAACAGCGCAGCGAGCATAAAATAACTCGGTACCATCGCCACGTTCAGTTTGCATATCAACAAGATAGTCAAATGCAGCTAGTGCAATACCGATTAAGCGTGGAGAAGATTGAGCAATAGAAACGGCATTAACAACGCCTTGAGCGGATTCAATTGCCGCCATTAATTTAGTGCTACCCACTTCACGGCCACACTCTTTTTCAATTCTTGCAACGTGTGCTTCTAGCTCATGAATATCTTCAGCACTGTTAGTCATCGGTAAACGTACTACATCAACACCAGCTCTTACCACTGCTTCAAGGTCTTTTAAACCAAATGGAGTATTCAGGGCGTTAATTCGTACTACTGTTTCAATTCCGTGCTCTTTATAAACAGGAAGAAGCAATGTTTGTGCTACTAATAAACGTGCTGAATCTTTTTCTTTAATGGAAACAGCATCTTCAAGGTCAAACATGATTGAATCAGGTTTATAAACAAAAGAGGTTGATAACATTGCTGCGTTTGCGCCTGGAAGAAATAACATACTTCGACGTAATTTTTTCATAGTAATTTACTCCAATCTAAGTTTTCTTCTTCTGCGCCACGTAATACTGCACATTGAATTCTTGCTTTGATAGCGCAATCAAGAGCGCCTTTATCATCAATAATAATTAAGCCATCTGTTACGTTCAGATCTTGTAATGTTTGCTCAACTACAGCGCGAATTTGATCGCCGAATTGTTTATTAACATCGCTATTAATAACAATTTCAACCCCGGTATTAGGCATGACTTTGACTAACAAATCGCTTGATTCGAGAGTCCCTGCCATGGCTTCTTTTTGTATTTTCATTTTTTTACCTTTTAAAATGTATTAAATTTTAAATTTATCTAAATTAGCTGAAAGGTAATCCCACGTGGTTGATGGAACTAACTTTTTTATCTCTTCATATTGCTTGGAAGCTAATAACTTTCTTACCAGTGAAGCTGATATGATAGTATCACCTTCAGTTTTCCGTTCAACCTCAACAACGGTAATAGGCGAATAATGGCTGACAGTATTATCCTCTAGCCAATAACGCATTGCTTCATTATAAGCCTTAGTAACTTCATCATAAGGCTCAGTTCCAACAAATCTGTGGGTTATATTAAGCGTTGGCGCAATATAATTTCGGAATATAAGGAGATCGATACCCATATAAGCGCGATCTATTTTTGCCTTATCTTTTAGAAAATAAGTAGGGAATGTTGCTCTTGATATAATATAAGGTGAACTTGCATGCACTGTAACATTGTTTATCTGCTTCGTGCCATCTTTAACTAACTTTAAGCGTGTATCGAATGAAAATAGTGATGCATTTTCATTGACGACAAAAACATGCAACCAGTCACATTGACTGGCAGCGTATTGTACAAGATATTGATGACCTTTAGTAAAAGGATTGGCATTCATCACAATACTACCAATCTTTTTTCCGTCTTTTTGCTGTGTGTGCAGTTGTTTACAATAGTGTTTTATGCCAACAGGATTATTTTCCATTAGGACAACAAGATCTGTTATTTCAACAAGAGGATAAAAACCACATCCTTTAAAAAAATCTATATTTTCAGGTTTTGTATATAAAAAAAGATGAAAATAGCCATTTTCGTTGGCATATTTTATGGTGTGATCCATTAATGTTAGATTAAGTTGATTACCTCGATATTCAGAATCAACAGCAACACATTTTATAATGTTACGATCAATTCCTGCACAAGCAATAATTTTGTTGCTCATTTTAGCTACCATGAAAATGGTAACTTGTGAATCTAAATCAAGATCATATTGTGATAATAATTGCTTAATTTCTTGACAGTTTTGATCTGATTTAGAAATATCGACAACGGTATAATCAACTGAATCGTACATAAATTTACCTTTTTTCAGCTACCACATAATTAGTTAAACGGCCAATGCCAGAAATTTCAACTTCTATTGTATCACCATCTTTCATAAATACGGGAGGATTACGTTTTTTACCTACACCACCAGGTGAACCGGTCAAAATCACATCGCCCGGTGACAAATGGGTAAAGGTACTAATATAGGCAATTAATTCGGGAACAGTATGCACTAGATTTTTGATTGAATCATGTTGCATTTCTTGACCGTTTAAATAAGTTGCTAGTGTTAAAACTTTAGGATCTGGAATTTCATCCGCGGTAGTTAAACATGGACCAAATGCACCTGTATTTGGCCAGTTTTTACCTGCGGTAAACCAAGTATACTGCCAATCGCGGATTGAGCCATCCATATAGCAACTATATCCTGCCACATATGATAAAGCTTCTTCTTGGCTAATACGAAAACCCGCTTTACCAATGATAATGGCTAACTCGCCTTCATAATCTAATTCATTAGTGATAGCTGGTTTTATAATATTAGTCTTATTTCCTGTTTGAGAATCAGGAAAGCGAACAAATAGAGTTGGCGCTGAACTGGTTTCATTAAATTCTGCTCGTTTTTCAGCATAATTCATGCCAACACATAAAATTTTGTTTGGATTTGGGATTACAGGTAAATAAGTAATGTCTTGTTCATCAATGTCACTTGGGGCATCAAGATAGGTTTTAGCAATAGCTAGTCCTTCGTCATCGGCAAGTAGCGATTTTAAGTCAACGTATTTATCGTCTAATTTTTTTCTTAAATCAACAATACCGTTGTGAGTAAGAAGACCAAAACTTGCTCTACCAGAGACAAGATAACTGACAAGCTTCATGAAAACTCCTTAAAAGCTGTTTGTGTAATTGTAAATATAAAATAAAAATGAACAACCTTAGTATAAACTAAGGTTGTTCTTTAATGTGTAAAGTCTATACTAAGAAATTGCCGAGAATAAGTAATGATACAGAAACATTGATTGCACCACCAATACGCGTTGCAATTTGTGCAAATGGCATTAATTCCATACGTTCAGCTGCAGTCAAGATAGCAACGTCACCTGTTCCGCCTTGACCACTTTGACAACAAGAGATAACCGCCGCATCAACTGGATACATACCTAATCTTTTAGCAACAAAGAAACCAGTTGTTACTAAACTTACCACTGTACAAACGATAACAGTCAAATTTGTTAACGTAAAGGCAGAAATAATTTTATCCCAAGGCGTGATTGCCACACCAACTGCGAATAAAATTGGATAGGTAACAGAAGTTTGGAAAAATTTATAAACAACTTGCGAACCACTTAATACTTTAGGTGAAACACCTGAAATTAGTTTAACAAAAACTGCTGCAAATAGCATACCCACTGGAGCTGGAATACCGGTTGCTTTATGACCGATCATACCAATCATATAAAGAATCGCAGCTAATAATACACCTGATGCAAATGTTGTTACATCAATGACAGATTCAGTTTTAGTAGCTTTTTGATCTGTCGCCTCATCATCCGCTGATGCTGGTAATAAACGACCGTTACCTGTTAAGTGTGGATAAGCCTTACCAATACGGTTAAGAATACCACCACAAATAATACCAGTTAAACCACCTAACATAACGATTGGTAACACACGACCTAACGCTTCACCTTGATTCATATGTAAAATTGTTGCATAACCGATTGAAAGTGGAATAGCACCTTCACCAACACCGCCAGCCATAATAGGTAGAACTAAGAAAAAGAATGTATCAAACGGCGTTAAACCTAGTAAATAACCAACGCCAACACCAACTAACATACCAACGATTTCACCGCACACCATTGGTCCGAAAATTTTTAAGAATCCTTGGATAAGTGTTTTTTTATCCATGTTCATGATACTACCAACGATGATACAACAAATGTATAAATAAAGAATATGTGTATCTTTATAGAATTTTGTTGTTGCTTCAACAATTGGTGTAGGCAAAATACCATAATAAACAAGTGCTGACGGGATAAATGTTGCACAAATTGCTGCTGCGCCCATTTTACCTATGATTGGTAAGCGTTTACCAATTTCACCACATAAGAAACCAAAGAAACCACAAGCTACTATCATTACAACGATTTCACTAGGTAATTTACCTGTTATTAGCACTTCAGCAAAAATAAGAATACCAGCAATAATGAATAATGGAAGCGGGATAACACCGATTTTATAGTTATCCATCAGTCGCCACCAATTATATGGCCAACCAGTTAGCTTTTGTTCAAAGGGCTTACTGATTGATTTTTTGCCATTATAGTCCTTTTCAGATGAGTTAAAATTCACCATTATTTTTTTTCTCCAAAATGATTTGATTTATTCGAAATTAATGGTGCGTATCTTTACAGAAAATTAATGAAATTTTTGTGATATAAATCATAAATTAACTGTGGTTTTTATGGTTTTAAAGGCTATATGTTTTTTAATGCTGTGTTACACTTATTTCAATTTAATTTGAATAGTAATGTAGAATGCGAAAAAAATTACAGGTATCGTTTGCAACAAAACTTTTTTTATCGCTTTTGTTTTTTTCATTGATCGTTCTTGCGCTGTTACAAAGCTATATTTGGAACACCACCGAAACGAACTTATATAGAAGTTTGGGCGAAAAGGCGCAAATTCAAGCAAAAGAGTTATCTGTTTTACCAAGTTTAATTGAATATGTCAAAGAAAAAGATACAAATAAAATTGCTAATTTAATCACAGAGATATTTGAACAAAGCGACGCAAGTTATATTGTTATTGGCGATGCGAATGCCAACCGTTTATTTCATACGGCTAATAGCCCGTTACACTCGCCAATGGTTGGTGGTGATAACCAAGAGGTTCTTAGCGGTAATAGTAGCATCTCTATTAGTGAAGGCTCTCTTGGCTTAGCATTAAGGGGGAAAGCACCAATTATCGATCATGGTAAAATTATCGGCATAGTCTCGGTCGGTTACATGATTGATGGTATTTATGCATTGCATATAAAGCAATTTATACCATTTATCTTTTTTTGTTCTTTATTGTTTTTAGCGTTATTTATCTTTTCATATTGCTTTTCAAAAGCAATTAAAAAACAGATGTTTAATTTAGAGCCTAAAGCAATTGCATTATTGGTGAAAAGCCAAAAGTCGATCATGGAATCGATTTTTGAAGGGGTCATTGCAATTGATCTTAATTATAAAATTATCAATATTAACCAATCTGCTCGTACAATGTTAGATATTCAGATAAGTGATGATGAATTACATGAACATGATTTAAGGACATTTGTTAAATCAAGCGATTTTATTTATAAAAATGACAACCAAACTGAAGACATACATGATCATATTTGTTATTTCAACAACATTATTGTCATTGCTAGCAAAGTTCGTGTGGTCATTGATGATAAAACTCAAGGTTGGGTCATTACATTTCGTAACTTTGATGATATTAATATATTAAGTATGCAATTAACACAAGTGACACAATATGTTGATAATTTAAGAGCATTAAGGCACGAGCATTTAAACTGGTTGGCAACGTTATCTGGTTTAATTTATATGAAACGGTATGAAGAAGCGCAATCTTTTATCGCGCTACATTCTGCAGATAATCAAAGTAATTTAGATTTTATTACCGCACATTTTAAGGTACCAGCTGTATGTGGATTGTTAATTGGTAAATATGCAAAATCACATGAAATAGGTTTAAATCTACTATTTGATCCTGCATGCCAATTAAGTGCATTACCTTCACTTATCACCGAAACAGAATTTATGTCAATTTTAGGTAATTTGCTTGATAATGCCTTTAATGCCAGTTTAAAAAATGATCATGGCGATAAAACAATTTATTTATATCTTAGTGATGCAACAGATGAAATTGTACTTGAGATCAGTGACCAAGGTTGTGGTATTGATGAAAATATTCGTGATTCCATTTTTGAACCCGGCGTTACATCTCAAGAAGGGAAAGAACATGGCATTGGTTTACACCTTGTTTCAACCTATATAAAAAAGGCCAATGGTTATATTACATTTGAAGATAATACCCCATATGGAACGATTTTTTCTGTATTTATTCCCAAATAATCGAAAGGTAATTGTATGAACGAATTCCAAGAAAACATCATCAAAGTACTGATTGTAGAAGATGAGCCAATATTAGCCGAATTAAATGCAGAATTTATTCAAAAAGACACAAAAGTCAACGTCATTGGTATCGCATCAAATCTAGAAGAAGCCAAAATAATGGTTGAAAAGCTAAAACCAACCTTAATTTTACTTGATAACTATTTACCAGATGGACAGGGAATAGAATTATTTGAATACATAATCAATAACCATCTAAACAGTTATGTTATTTTTATTACTGCAGCAAGCGACATGGATACTTGTAGCAAAGCGATTCGTTATGGTGCATTTGATTATTTAATTAAACCCGTATCTTACCAACGGCTAAAGCACTCGCTTGAGCGTTTTGAACTCTTTTTATATCGACAAAGCATACAAAAACACGTCAATCAACGCAAAATTGACGAACTTTTTAATTTACAGACCAAAGACTTTGTCAACATGAATCGCCGCTCAAAAGGTATTGAAGAAATCACATTACAAAAAGTAAAAGATCTCTTTATGCAAACCGATAAAGCACTCACCGTTGACGAAATTGTAGAAAAAGCCAATATCAGCAAAACAACCGCTAGGCGATATTTAGAATATTGTGTCCAAATTAAATTATTAACTGTCGAACTTAATCACGGCAAAATTGGACGCCCAGAAAGATTATATAGACGATTAGGGAAGTAATCCTTTAAATAAAGGAATAATATCTATAAAAATCGGTCAGAAAAGTAATTGATTTTATTAAAGTTTTTGTTTGGTGGTTCCTAGATTACACCATGAAGTGCAATTTTTCTTAGCTCCTTTGAATAAAAGGAGGCAGGGCTTTTAAACTTATGCCGTTTTCTTGGGCGTGTGTTCAATAGATATTGTATTTTCTTTATCTGTTCGTCGTCAACTAATGAAATGGCCGCTGACTTAGGTATAAACTGAC
>NZ_JBXSQH010000014.1:0-55732 GCF_057063525.1 Gilliamella sp. X-46
AATAGTATTATCAACATGGCGTACTTTGGGTGATATAAAGACTATTTTCCCACCATCGACCACTTTTGTGCGTTTAAATGATTTAGTCAATACTTATCATTATTGGGGAGATGATGATGGAGATGGACAGGGGACTAATGGTGTAACGGCGACAGGGACTTTATGGCTTTCATTAGAGGATAAGAATGGAAATACTGTACGTCTTAATGATACATTAGATGCATGTAAGGCGCCTTATAGGGTAACAATAGGTTTAAATCCCGATGGTGCTAGTTTAACTACACAGTATGGCGTGCCAAATCGTCGTGTATTTTCAACCACTAATGACAGGGAGTATTATTATTTCAAACCAAATGCAAATTGTTTGGTTTTTATGCAGTCGGCAAGGCCGAATTTGTTATATGGTGGTACTACTGGCATCGATTCTATCGACAATCCTCGCTACGCAGGCCCATCTAACATATGGAGTCCTACAAAGGGTTTTTTAACTCAGTCAACGCGTTCATCATCTTATGACCAAAATTTTCCTACAACGGGTGCTGATGGGTTGTATTTTGATTTGGAGTTGCCAGCAGGTATTGATGGAAGTCAGTTGAATTGGACAGTTAACACAAGTGGCAGTCTAGGTGCGACGGTGAGTTGGACAAGGCCGCGTTCTGGTACATTCACAGACCCTGCAGGAAGAACTGTCCAAGCCGATCAATGGATTACTGATAAATCCAAGAATGTAACACGGGTAACGTTAAGTGGTCCTAGGGCAAGTAGTAGTCAAATAAGCTCAAGTAGTCCTAGTAGGCTTACCGTCCCTTCTTTGCCACAGACCTTTGAGTTGGTGGGCAGAGACGGTCGTGGTGATGAAGTGAGGTATGGATTTGTGTTAAAGCAGTGGTTCGTCAATCGAGGTAATGTACTTGATAATCGGTCTAACCACTCCACTTGGTGTAGTCGTTTGGGCTATCGGATGCCTAGGGTAAGAGATTTAACCAATGCGGTTTGTTCTGGTTGGAATTCTGGTTCATCTTGCCAAGGTTCTGTCGGCGCCACACCTAGTTCATCTAATAATACTTATATGCGTCACATAGGTGCAGGTTTTTTCACGGAGTGGGGCAGAATGAACAACTACGCTGGTGCGGGCTTCGTCCTCAACGGCTATTGGATAAGCGATGCAGCAGGTAGCGGTGGCTTCTATGTCTACTCAGGCATCGGCAACGCCTACATAGTCAGCGCTAGCGACCGTGAGTATGCTGTTTGCGCCGCACCTTAGTTTTTAGCGTTTAGTACTTAATCCTTAGAGTGCGGGGGTGGTTATGGTGCCTGAGAGGACAATCTAACAAAGAATAACGCCCCCGCGTCAGTTGGGGCGTTTTCCCTTAGGGTTGCGCTGTTGCGGCGAAGCCACAATCGCGCCGCTCCCCTTCGTCGCCGACGCTGAAAGAGTGGTTGGCAATCCTAATGATTACGCTGTGGCGGTTTAAATTTGTGGTCTATTTATAGTACGGCAAGGTTTCGGACGTTTTGACCTTTGTTGAACAAAATAGCTACAGTGACCACGTCCGAGCAAAGGGAATTAAAGCGAATTCCCTTTGCAATCCCACGCTTTGGCTACAGAATGTGGCCTACGGCTGCCCGACGCCGTCGCTCGGTCTTAACGCACCGTTTGTGGACGCGTTCCAGACGCACCACAAACTCGCCAAACATCCCTGTTTGGCGTGCTAACCTCGCTCTGTTGTCGGCACATTCTGACGCCGGAACAAGACAAACAACATAATCTTAGGTGCTTTTTGATGAGTTACTTTTGTGTTAAAAAGCAATGTAATTGTATCCAAAAAATGGTCAGGAAAGGTATTGATTTTATTAAAGTTTTTATTTTTCCGTTTTCAAGCTAAATCAATCATTTACACAACCTAAGCAAAGTGCTGACATACAACAAATCAACAAAAACACGAATAGCGCCCCAATAACAGCAAGTTAACCGCTCCAACCCCTTTTTTTAACGATAATTTAAAATTAAATAAAATCAATAAATTATAAAACACCTCAAAAAAAGGGTTTTCAAAGATGAAATTGTTGTTTATCTTTATACAGCAAGATTTATCAAATCTTGAGTTCTACTTTAACGCCGTGTAGGCGTTTAATCAAAATAAAATCAACAAGATAATTATAAAAACATAATATCTTCCCAAAACGATGGTTATGTTGTTTGTCTTGTTCCGACGTCAGAATGTGCCGACAACAGAGCGAGGTTAGCACGCCAAACAGGGATGTTTGGCGAGGCTATTCTCCGTCTGGAACGACAAATTTGTCTGGAACAAATTTGAACTTCTGAGCAAAGCGAAGATGGCCTCGAAGAGGCGAGTATCAGGATGATACGAGTAATCATAGCCGGTGCGTTAAGACCGAGCGGCGGCGGAGGGTAGCCGCAGGCCACATTCTGCAGCCAAAGCGTGGGTTGTCAGGGAACTCGCTTTAATTCCCTGACTCGGACGTGGTTACTGTAACCATTTTATTCGCCAAAGGCCAAAACGTCCGAACCCACCGCACCCAATCCATCCTATACACCAAAACAAAAAAAGGCCTGATTTTCCGCCCAAAAATCGGTCAGAAAAGGTATTGATTTTATTTAATTTTTTATTTTACTGTTTTTTACAAAAACAAACTCCCCCATCCTTCATTTAATAAAAAACCAGACATTACGTCTGGTCTTTTTACTCTTTATCACGACAACTTTTAAAAATCTAAATTTGCCGCTTTAAGGGCATTTTCTTCAATGAATAGTCGGCGGGGTTCAACTTCATCACCCATTAATGTAGTAAATAATTGATCCGCTTCAATGGCATCTTTTATGGTGACTTGCAACATGCGACGACTAGTTGGGTCCATTGTTGTTTCCCACAATTGTTCTGGGTTCATTTCTCCTAGTCCTTTATAACGTTGAATAGTTAATCCACGACGTGATTCTTTAATTAACCAATCAACAGCTTCGTCAAAAGATTCAACGGGTTGTTTGCGCTCACCACGTTGGATGAATGCGCTGTCTTCCAATAGATCTTTTAATTGTGCACCAAGATGACAGATGTTGCGGTATTCATTGCTATGAATGAACGCCTGATCCAACGTGTAATTCGTGTCAACACCATGTGTTTTGACCTTAATTACCGGTAGGTGCAATTGGGTTTTTTCATTGTAGTCAGTTGCATAGCGGTAACTGCTACCATGTTGTTCTTTGCTTGTCAGTTTTTCGACAAGTATTTTTGCCCAGTTTTCAGCTTGTTGCTGGCTTTGTAAGATAGTTTCGTTTAGTACATCGTGGTACACCAATTCTGACAGTAGTGCTTTTGGATAACGTCGTTCCATTTTAGTGATGAGCTTTTCGACTTTTTGATATTCCGCAATCAGCCGTTCTAATGCTTCGCCAGCAAGTGCTGGAGCATGATCATTAACGTGTAACGAGGCATCTTCAAGCGCTAAGGCGATTTGGAATTGCGTCATGGCATCATCGTCTTTGATGTATTGTTCCTGTTTGCCTTTTTTGACTTTGTATAAAGGTGGTTGTGCTATATAAACATAGCCGCGTTCGATGATTTCGGGCATTTGGCGATAAAAGAACGTTAATAATAAGGTGCGGATGTGTGAACCATCGACATCGGCATCGGTCATGATAATAATGCTATGATAACGCATTTTATCTGGATTATATTCATCACGACCAATACCACAACCTAATGCAGTAATTAACGTTCCCACTTCTTGCGATGAAAGCATTTTATCAAAACGGGCTTTTTCGACGTTTAATATCTTACCTTTTAGCGGTAAAATTGCTTGGTTTTTGCGATTGCGCCCTTGTTTTGCCGAGCCACCTGCCGAGTCCCCTTCCACTAAGTAAAGTTCAGATAAAGCAGGGTCTTTTTCTTGGCAGTCAGCGAGTTTACCCGGTAAGCCACCAAGGTCTAATGCGCCTTTGCGTCGTGTCATTTCGCGTGCTTTGCGTGCTGCTTCTCGTGCTCTTGCTGCGTCAATGATTTTTCCGACGACGATCTTGGCATCACTTGGGTTTTCAAGAAGATATTCTGCTAATTTTTCACCCATGACGGATTCAACCGCCGATTTAACTTCTGATGAGACTAATTTGTCTTTAGTTTGTGATGAGAATTTAGGATCAGGGACTTTAACTGATACAACCGCGATGAGGCCTTCACGCGCATCATCACCAGTGGCACTAATTTTCGCTTTTTTGCTGTATCCTTCAGCTTCCATATAATTGTTTAATGTGCGCGTCATTGCACCACGGAAACCGGCTAAGTGTGTACCGCCGTCTCGTTGGGGGATGTTGTTAGTAAAACAATAGATATTTTCTTGGTAGCCATCGTTCCACTGCAGTGCCACTTCGACGCCAATATCGTCTTTTTCAGTGCTGAAGTAAAATATTTTTGGGTGAATCGGGTTTTTGTTTTTATTGAGATATTCAACAAAAGCTTGGATTCCGCCTTCGTAATGATAATGTTCATTTTTGCCTGTACGTTCATCAAGTAATTTTATCGATACACCTGAGTTTAGGAACGAGAGTTCACGAAGTCGTTTGGCGAGTATTTCGTAGACAAATTCGATGTTGGTAAATGTTTCAGGACTTGGCCAGAAGCGGACGTATGTGCCTGATTCTGTGGTTTCGCCAATCACGTTAAGTGGTGCTTGTGGTACCCCTAAGTTGTAAATTTGTTGATGTATTTTTCCGTCACGATAAATCACTAATTCTAATTTATCCGATAAAGCATTTACCACTGAAACACCAACACCGTGTAAGCCACCAGATACTTTGTAAGAATTATCATCAAATTTCCCGCCAGCATGTAATACAGTCATAATAACTTCAGCAGCTGAGATGCCTTCTTCTTCATGTATACCTGTTGGAATACCCCGACCATCGTCACGTACAGAAACTGAGTTATCGGGATGGATGGTTACTTCAATATGGTGACAATAACCGGCTAATGCTTCATCAATGGCATTATCGACCACTTCAAAAACCATATGGTGAAGTCCTGTGCCATCATCAGTATCACCAATATACATACCTGGACGTTTACGGACAGCATCAAGTCCTTTAAGGACTTTAATGCTAGAAGAATCATAAGAATTAGACATGGATTTCTCGACTTATTTGATTGTTTATATCATTCTGTATATTTACGAGATTATACCAGATTTTATGTAAAAAATCTTATCATTTTCATCGATCATATGGGTAATTTGCGATTGATTGACGGCCGTAATAAATACTTGTGAATTAGCAAGCTTTAGCCGTTTGGCTAATAATGTTCTTTTGTTGTTGTCTAATTCAGATGCAAAATCATCAATCAAGTAAACACAGGCTTGGGTATTTTGCTTTGAATAATATTCACCCTGCGATAGGCGCAAAGCACACATTAATAACTTTAGTTGCCCACGTGATAATAGATCTTCAACGGGGATATTGTCGATGCGTAAGCGAATATCCGCTTTATGTGGGCCGGTCGATGTGTAGTTGAGTAGTTTATCGCGTTCATACTGTTTTTGGAGTATTTGAGCATAATCTGTATCGTGATCCCAACCTTGGAAATACTGGCAATTTAGTTGATATTCGGGCAAAAAATCATGACACGTTTGCATGATTTCAGGAAAAATTTTTTGCGAGTAATCAGCTCTTATTTGACTAATTTTTTCAGCAATGGGTGCGATCTCTTTGTCCCAAGGTAATAATTGATTATAATTTTTAGCTTGCTTTAGCAGTGCATTGCGTTGTTTAAATAGGCGTTTTAATCTGTTCCATAAATGGACAAATTCTGGGTAATGGTGAAAGCACCCCCAGTCGATAAATGAACGTCGATATTTAGGCCCCCCCGTTAATAAGTCAAACCCTTCTGGGGTAATGAGTTGGATAGGGAGTAGTTTGGCTAGATCAGTGAGTCGAAAGCCTTCGTCTCCGTCTATTTTGATTTTATTTTCACTATTGCGTGATTTAGAAAGACCAATTGAATGTGTTTGTTGGTTGGTGTTTTTTATTTCGCTAAATAATACCAGTTCGGGTTGTTCGTGCTGAATGATGCGATTGGATTGGGTGTGCCTAAATGCGCGGCCATGCCCAAGCATATAAATGGCTTCGAGTAGGCTTGTTTTGCCACTGCCATTATCGCCAACAATGAAGTTGAAATGCGGCGATAAGGTGAGCTTTGCGTAATCAATATTACGGAAATGATGTATGTTGATGGTTGAAAGAGTCATATGCTATCAATTATTCCGGCCGAAGCCGGAAAATTAAGTAAGAGTTGATTATAAGCGCATTGGCATAACAACATAAGTGGCAGATTGATTGTTGATATCTTCAATTTGTACACTTGATACGGCGTCAGTAAGTAATAGCTGTACGCTATCACATTTCAATGTATTTAATATGTCGAGTAAATAGGTGACATTGAAGCCAATTTCAAGCTCTGCTGATTCATATTTTACGTCAACAACTTCTTCAGCTTCTTCTTGTTCAGGATTGTTTGCAGTAATTTTTATTTGGTTGTTATGGACATGAAGTCGGATACCGCGGAACTTTTCATTAGACAAGATGGCAACCCTTGATAGGGCATTTCTGAGTTCTTCGCAGGAGACTTCAAGTGGTTTATCTGGATTGCGTGGTAATACGCGTTTATAGTCAGGAAATCGACCATCAATGAGTTTTGATGTGAAAGTGAAATCACCAAGGTTAACACGTAAGTTGTTATTACCAATTTGCATCGTGATTAGTTCGTCGTTATCGCTAACCAGTTTTGCGAGCTCAAGCACTCCTTTTCTTGGTAAAATAACGGAGTGAGTAGTTTGTGTATCTTGTTCTATTGGTTGTGCGCATAGTGCTAGTCGATGTCCATCAGTCGCGACTGTTTTTAATAGGCCATCTTCAATTTCAAATAACATGCCATTTAAATAATATCTGACATCTTGGTTTGCCATTGAAAATTGTACTGCATCAATCAGTCGTTTTATGGTTTTTTGTGGAACAGAAAGGTCGACATCGCTTTGCCAATTTTCCAAATTAGGAAAATCATTAGCAGGTAGCGTTGCTAAAGAAAATTTACTACGACCGGATTGAATCATCAATCGGTTATCGTCAACGCTTATCGATATTTGGGCATCATTAGGTAAGTTTCGACAGATATCAAGAAACTTTCTTGCTGGTACAGTAGTTGCACCCGGCTCACTTGGTTCGGTTAATTGTAGATAGGATATCATCTCTATTTCAAGATCCGTTCCCGTCATTGATAGCCTGTTGTCATTGACTTGTAATAATAGATTTCCCAAAATTGGTAGCGTCGGGCGATTACTCAGTGGAGCGCTGACAAGGTGCAAGGGTTTTATCAGTTTTTCACGATCTATAATAAATTTCATAGTATTGATTCTTTTTTAAGTTGATAATGTTCGAATTAAATTGGAATAATCTTCTTTAATTGCATTGCTTTCTTCTTTTAATTCTGCAATTTTTCTACATGCATGTAATACGGTTGTGTGATCTCTTCCACCAAAGCCATCGCCGATTTCAGGCAGGCTTTTGTTAGTGAGTTCCTTGGCAAGCGCCATTGCGACTTGTCGTGGTCTTGCAACCGAACGGGAACGACGTTTAGAAAGTAAATCTGATACTTTAATTTTATAGTATTCGGCAACCGTTTTTTGTATATTTTCAATGGTAACCAGTTTTTCTTGTAAAGCCAGTAAATCTTTTAAGGCATCTTTAACAAAATCAATGGTAATCGCTTTCCCTGTAAAATTAGCATTAGCGATGACGCGATTAAGTGCACCCTCTAACTCTCGAACATTGGAACGTAGCCTTTTAGCAATAAAAAAAGCGACTTCTTCGGGTAATTTAATATGATTTTCTTCGGCTTTTTTCATCAAAATGGCAACTCGTGTTTCGAGCTCAGGGGGCTCAATTGCAATGGTTAATCCCCAACCAAAACGTGATTTTAAGCGGTCTTCAACACCATCAATTTCTTTAGGGTAACGATCCGAGGTTAAAATAATTTGTTGATTGCCTTCTAATAACGAATTAAACGTGTGAAAAAACTCCTCTTGGGA
This sequence comes from Gilliamella sp. X-46, assembly GCF_057063525.1. Taxonomy (NCBI): domain Bacteria; kingdom Pseudomonadati; phylum Pseudomonadota; class Gammaproteobacteria; order Orbales; family Orbaceae; genus Gilliamella; species Gilliamella sp. X-46. The sequence continues at coordinate 8,092 of NZ_JBXSQH010000014.1, forward strand.
TCGCTCTTTATTGGCAAAAAATTGAATGTCATCAATCAACAACGCATCAACTGAACGATAGTAATTTTTAAACTCTTCAATAGCATTATTTTGTAGTGCTTTTACCATATCTTGCACAAAGCGTTCCGAATGCATGTAGACAACTTTGGCATTAGGCTTTTCTTCCATTATTTGATTGCCAACCGCATGTAATAAATGCGTTTTACCTAAACCAGTAGAACCATATAAAAATAATGGGTTATAAGCTTTTCCGGGGTTTTCAGCCACTTGTTTTGCCGCAGCAACACCTAGTTGGTTTGATTTACCTTCGACAAAACTGTTGAAAGTATGTTTATGATTAATACCTGAACGGTAAATATGATTGTGATTTGTTTCTTTTGTTGTTTGCCAAGCCGGTAAAACATCCATTTTGCGCTGGCTACTTTGGGCTTTTTTATCTGTCGATACAGTCGAGCCAACTTCAAGAAATAATTTTAAAGAATCGTCATTAAAAAGCTTATTTAGTAATTGGGATATAGTGGTTAAATATTTATTCCTTACCCAATCTAACACAAATCTATTTGGTGCATAAATATAAAGTTTGTTATCGACCATTTCCGCTTGCAACGGGCGAATCCATAAATTGAATTCCGTTGTAGGAATTTCTTCTTGTAATTGAGAAAGGCAATCTTGCCAAATCGCGGTAGGCACGGCAACTCCTTCAATTTTTCTTACTAACAATACCGTAAGGCATTATAATCCCTTTTGTGGATAATTTGTAGTTCTAAGGTGATATATATTTAGTTGTTAACAAAAAAGAGAGATAAAAAAACCCGGCTTTTAACCGGGTCTTAATGAATAACTTAAAAAAACAAAAATTAATTTGTTGAATTAGTTACTTGAACTTCTTGAACGTTACGTGCTTTAACTTCAATTTCAACACGACGATCTGGTGCTAAACATGCTTTTAAGTCAGCGCCACGAAGTGCATTACATTTAGTACCAGTTACTGGTTGAGTTTTACCTACACCATGAGCACTGATTAAGTTAGCAGGAACACCTTTAGAAATTAAGTATTTCATTACAGAATTAGCGCGTTGTTCTGATAATTTTTGGTTGTAACTATCTGAACCGATACGGTCAGTATGGCCAATTACAACAACAGCACTTTCTGTTGGGTTGATTTTAACAAGGCTTGTTAATAAGTTGTCTAATGCTTGACGACCTTCAGCTTTTAAGTCAGATTTTGCATAAGCAAATAGAACATCTTCATTTAATACATAACGTTTTACTTCAGTTTTTAACTCAACTGGAGCTGGAGCTGCTGGTGCGCCTAAACGGTAAGTAATACCTAAACTTACTAGTCCAGCATCTGGAGATGCATCAGTTTTAGTATGAATATGTTGAACATATTGGTATTCTAAACGAGTAGAGAAGTCTTCGTCGAAACGATAGTCAAGACCTAACGCATACACAGGAGATAGGTCAGTTTTTGTACCATTGTCAAGTTTGTCGCCATCTTTTACTAAACCGCCGTTTTTCCATTTAGCGATAGTTACCATTCCACCTGCACGACCATAGATATCTAGGTTGTCAATGATAGGGTAGCTTAATTTACCAGTTAAAGATACACCTTGAGCAGAAACTTTACTATGACCTACATCATAATCTCTGCCTGCATAATGGAAAGATCTTTTATATTTAGCAGATCCTAACCAGTCATAACCTAATTCAAAAGCTAAATAAGGATTTGCTTGGAAACCAAGGAAAGCACCACCAGCAATATTGCTACGGTTTGAAGTGCTGATACCAACGTTATCCCATACACGAACTTTATTCGCATCTAATCGATAAAGCTCTGACCAACCTAATTTAGCACCTGTATAAAAAGTGTTGTCTTCATATGCTGCATTAGCTGCAGTAGCTGTTAAACTTGCAACTGCGATTGCTAGAGCTAGAGTAGTTTTTTTCATTTTATTGCCTCAACTTATATATTGTTATAGACGATGTTTAGTTTCTTTTATTGTTTAAAATACACTTCAAATAAAAAGAACAATACTTATTTTTATATAATTATGTTACCCATAATCTGTCTGCTAGTATAGCATAGATAATAGGCAAATCCATAACTAATGATTGTATAATGCAAAAAAAATTTAAATAATTTTATCAAATGATTTTGTTAATTGTTATGTAAAAGTTATTAATAGTATTGGCTAATGAATTAGCCATAATAATGAAGTCAGCTTCTAGTTTTTTATCAAATTCATCTGAACCGATATCTTCATTTTCGTCTAAAATAACCGAATCAAATTTAATTCGTTTAAATGTTAAGTCATTATTGACGATAAAGCTGACGCCTCTTTCATCAATAATTTTAATTTTTGTGACCCATTTGCCAGAATCAAAATGAACACGCATTTCGTCACCGGTGATCTCTTGGTTTTTGCAGTTGATAATTCCATTACCTTCAAGCGGATCTTTGAGTTCGGCTTGATCACCTAATATAAATGGTGGAAAATTCAGGTTTTCTTTAACCCAAGTCGTCATGATTTGTTCAAGTGGTTTATCAATTGATAACGGTGTTAATGCAAGCGATCCAAGCTCTTTGCGTAAAATGGCTAAGATATCTTCGGCTTGTTTAAAGCTACTACAATCAACAATAATGCGTTTATTTTGTGTATCAATCCATAACCAATAGTGATTATATTTACTAAATGCTCTTGGCATGAGATCAATCATGACTTCGTCTTTTAAGGTGGCTTTTTCGTTTTTAGTCAGTTTTCTACTGAGTGCGTGTTCTTGTTTATCGATTTTCTCTAATAATGCTTGTTTAATAACAGGGGTGGGTAATATTTTGGTTTCTTTTTTGATTCGTAATAATAAATGCCCTTGCATATCAATAATAAAAGCATCGTCATTATTATCATGATAAGGCGATACCCAACCCATTTTGGTTGTGTCTAAATTACCGCAGGGGGTAAAAAGATGCGATTTTATTGCGTTTTCAATCGCATCTTTATTAAGTAACGTGTCATTATTGAGTTGATAAATGATGGCATTTTTAAACCAAAGCATACTTTTCTATTTCCTGAATTTTTTGTGGTAATGATCTTATTTCACTTAAAATAGCTAACAACTTGATATTGATGTCTATTAATTAAAAATTATAAGATACACCCATATAAATTGAGGTGACAGTGCTATTGTCAACCATTGGGCTATCAGCTGCGTCACCAGTTAATTTGTCGATATGAACACCGCCAAAAGTAGCCATATTTTCGGTGAATGAATATTGTGCTGCGATTTCGGCGTAAGGTGTCAATGAGCTATTGGCATTGAAGTATCTCAATCCTGAACGAGATGATTCTTTATGCGAAATACCATAATAATAACCATTGTGTTTACCATTAGCCCAATTTATCCCGATGGTTGGTGCAACAATGAAATTACCTTGCATATAAGGGACGGTATAATCGCTGTTGACTAAAATACTATTACTTTTATTTAGCATATCAGCCCCAACGCTACTAGAAAATCCACCCCAGTTGGTTACAAGGGAATATTCTATTTCTGTCAGTAATGTTGAGTGGCGGCTATCAAGTTGTTTTAATTGGTGATTATCTGAATTGTGTGGTTTAAATTCATTAGATAAGTAGCGAGTACCAATTGAAATATTTTGATCATCGGCATGATAAACATAAATCCCAGCGGATAAATCATCGATAAAAAATCGCCCATTGTCATAATCAATATGGGGAATAGGAGAATAATGAGCACTGTAACTTTTATAAGGTGAATTTTCCCAACCAATACCAATCCCAAGGGAGGTGGGCTCAGCTAATGCGATCTGGGTAGTTCCTAATGCTATTATTGATAAAATAGAAAGTGCATAAGGTATTTTTTTCATTTTTTGATGCCCGTATATCGTGCTTATCTATATAAGAGAGCGCTTGTTATCAGTTCGCAAATTTTATTATCTTTTAGTGTATTTTTTTGTTTTGTTTATCGTCACACAATTTATACAGTAATTATACATTGTAACAAACAAATTTCTTGAATAATAATGCCACATTTTATCGTATTTGAATATGGATTAGTGAGATAAATTATGAGCAAACCAACTTTAGAAATGATTAACAGTCGTCCTGATGATGCGACACTGTTAGCGGATGAAGCTAAATATTGTTCTTTTGGCGATACCGTGCATTATGTTGAACCACCAAAAATCTTTGATGGTTGTGAAGGTAGTTATATGTATGACAAAGAAGGCAAAGCTTTCCTTGACTTACAAATGTGGTATTCTGCGTGTAACTTTGGTTATGCTAATGAACGTTTAAATAATGTGCTTAAAAAGCAAATTGATACTTTACCACAATGCGCTAGCCAATATTTGCATCCAACTAAAATTGAATTAGCCAAAACCATTGCACAAGGCATGGAAAAGCGTTTTGGTTATGAAGGACGAGTACATTTCAATGTGGGTGGTTCACAATGTATTGAAGACTCTTTAAAATTGGTTCGTAATGCATCTGGCGGTAAATCGTTAATGTTTGCTTTCCAAGGTGGATACCATGGTCGTACTTTAGGCGCTTCATCCATTACATCAAGTTATCGTTATCGTCGTCGCTATGGTCATTTTGGTGATCGTGCTATGTTTGTCCCATTCCCATATCCTTTCCGTCGACCAAAAGGCATGACAGCAGAAGAATATGGTGAACATTTGGTGGCTGAATTTGCGCGTTTATTTGAAACCGAATACCACGGTGTTTGGGATCCAAAAGTGGGACAAGCGGAATATGCAGCGTTTTATGCCGAACCTTTACAAGCAACAGGTGGTTATATTGTTCCTCCTCGTAATTACTTTAAAGGTCTTAAAAAAGTATTAGATCAGTATGGTATTTTATTAGTCGTTGATGAAATCCAAATGGGCTTTTATCGTACTGGTAAACTTTGGTCAATTGAACACTTTGATGTCAAACCTGATGTTGTGGTTTTTGCTAAAGCATTAACTAATGGTCTTAATCCGCTAGGTGGTTTATGGGCACGTGAAGAATTAATTAATCCACAAGTATTCCCAGTTGGCTCAACTCACTCAACTTTTGCCTCAAATCCACTTGGTACAGCAGTTGGTCTTGAAGTGTTAAAAATGACTTCTGAAACCGATTACGAAAAAATGGTCATGGAGAGCGGTGCTTACTTCCTAGAAGGTTTAAAAACACTTGAGAAGAAACACAAAGAGATCGGCGAAGTTGATGGTTTAGGCTTAGCGCTACGTGCTGAAATCTGTACTGAAGATGGCTTTACAGCCAATAAAGCACTTGTTGACAAAATGGTTGATATCGGTATGTCCGGTGATCTTGATTGGAAAGGTACCAAAATGGGCTTAGTGCTGGATATTGGTGGTTACTATAAAAACGTGATTACCTTTGCGCCATCGTTACACATCTCTCGTCAAGAAATTGATCAGGGTATTGAACTGTTGGATCAATTAATTACACGAGCTAAAAAAGAGCTTTAATTGTTTTGTTTTCATTTTCCCGCCAATGTCTATTGGCGGGACCGCGAGTTACAGCCAATCTTATATTTAACGTTATGAAATATATCAATCAGTTAGAACCCAATGAATTAATAGACAATTTTCTAGCTCATCCTCCACAAGAATTTTCCGCATGGCTGAGTGAAGATGGTGTGCCTGTTTTTTCTGCCAAGTTTGATCTTCTTACTACTGCAGATGATGATTTCAGACATAAAATTCAAAAACTGCCTTTTTATCATAAATGGCAGCGCTACTTACAACCCAATACTTGTTTTGTTGGCGCAACTGTTTCGGAATATGCGTTACTAAATGATAAAGTGGATGCTAATCAATTAGCACAACATCTAAAAACAGCTTATGCTAAGCAATATCCTTTTTTGATTGTTAAAGATATACCTATCGCATCGCCTTTACTGAGTGAAAAAGAAAATGATTATTCAATGCATCTTATTTCGTCACTAAAAGAACAAGGTTTTATTGAAGTCGAGGGGCAAGCATTGGCTTGGCTACCGATTGATTTTGTAAATATAGATGAAATTTTTTCACGATTTTCTTATAGTCGACGTAAAAATTTTAGGCGAAAACTAAAATCACGAGAAAAATTAACCATTAATATTTTGCATAGTGGTGATGAGTGTTTTTATGACCAAGCGGTTTTAGATGAGTATTATCAATTATATCTTAATGTTTATCAGCAAAGTGAAATCCATTTTGACTTATTGACTAAGCCCTTTTTTACTCAGCTATTACAAAGCAAAACCCAAAATGCGCATATTGTGACTTATCATTATGATGATAAGTTGGTGGGGTACAATATTTGTTTTGTTGTGAACAATATGCTAGTTGATAAGTATATTGGTATGGTTTATCCACAGGCAAGAGAGCTCAATCTCTATTTTGTAAGCTGGTTTGTAAATCTTGAATATGCTTTGCAGCAAGGATTTAGTCACTATATTGCGGGTTGGACCGATCCTGAGGTAAAAGCATCACTCGGTGCAAAATTTACTTTTACTAAGCATCTTGTTTATATTCGCAATCCATTACTAAGAGCTGTATTACGCAGATTGATTGGTCACTTTGAAAGTGATAAGGAGAAAGTAGCATGACCTGTCCTATTATTCTCAACTTTGATGGAAGCGTGGGTGATATCTGTCATGCTCAAACGATTGATGTTACGCAGTGGCAAGATACAATTCGTTTTGGTTGCACTAAGAAACAATTTAGCCAATTTAAACAGGTATTACAGCAATCTTTACCCGAAAGCCATGGCACGGTATTAATGGGCAGTGGTGATTTTCATCATATTTCATTACTACTTATTGAACGTTTAGCAAAGCAATATTCCGCAGATAATCCTATTCAAGTTGTGATTTTTGATAATCATCCAGACAATATGCGCTATCTATTTGGTGTGCATTGTGGATCATGGGTTAGTTATGTGGCAAGTTTGCCTTTTGTGAGTCATGTACATGTGCTTGGCATTACCTCCCATGATATTGGTATAGCACATTTTTGGGAAAATAGATGGAAACCGCTATTTCATAAAAAATTGACTTACTGGAGCTTAGATGTCAATGTCGCATGGGCAAAAAAAATTGGCTTAGGACATGCTTTTAGGCATTTTGCCACACCTGATGACCTTATTGCTAACTTCTTATCCGAACAATATCATAGCGCACAACCGGTCTATTTATCGATTGATAAAGACGTATTAAGCGAAGAGGTGATTCACACCAACTGGGATCAAGGCAAGCTACAAACGTATCATCTGCTTGATACTATATCGTCAATTAAACCTAGAATTATCGGCAGTGATATTACCGGTGAACTATCAATATGGCAGCCATCTAATTGGTTTAAACGTTTGCTTAGTTCTCTTGATAAACAACCGAGCATATCGCCAAATAACCTTCTTAATTGGCAGCAAGAACAGCATCAACTTAATTTGACGCTATTAAAAACATTAACAGTATAAGTTTTTAAAAGTTTCAGGAAAGTAGGCTTAAGGCCTAGCTTTCCATTATGATTGGAACTTAGGGTTAATGGTTGTGCGGATTTTGTTTCGATAATTTGCTTTCTGCTAATGCCAAAAAGAGAATGCCTGAAACAATTAATATTGTACCAATTAACTTGAATAAGGTAATCGGTTCGTGAAATAACCAAATTGAAACAACCATCACTGTCACAACTTCGAAGTGTGATGCGGCAAAAGCGGGTCCTACAGGGGCTTTTTTTAATAACGTCATCCAAGTAAAAAATGTCAGAATATAGCCTGCTATTGAGATATAGATCCAAGGGTTAGTAAATACGCGAATTAACCATTCAATGCTCATCTCTAACGGTTGAGCTTCAATCGCTGTTAATTTAAAACTACATTGCGCAATTGTGTCAAAAAAGAGCAATACAGAAAAGCCAATTAAGTAAAATCTAGCCATATTACGACATTCCTACAAAAACAACACCGGCGGTGATTAATAGCATTCCGATCAAGCGGTAACTAGTCAGTAATTCTTTGAAAATAATACGGCCAACTAGCATGATAGTAATAATATTAAATGAGGCAAGTAATACCCCTTGCGAAAGTGGTACTAACGTTAAAAAGGCTAACCATAATAAAAATTCAGCAACATACGAGGTAACACCAATCCAAATCCACTTATTTTTTGCTAAATCTAACCAATAGTACCAACCATCGCGATTGTTGGGGGCGATGGCTGCAAATTTAAAAGCGACTTGGCCTAAGGTATCGAAGCAGATGTTACTAACCCAAAGTAGAATAACTAATGGTGACATTATGCTTTTATTCCTTCTGCTATATTATCAAAGAAAGAAACACACTCCTTGATCACTTCGCGGCGCTGGCTATCAATGGTAATTAAATGATAGCTATCATTTAATACCACTAACTTTGTTGGTCCTGAAACTTGCTTTTCGACCAATTTGGCATTCGTTTCTATATTGGCGATATCATCGTTACCTGAATGCATAATTAAACAAGGCGAAACTACTTGGGGTAATTGCTTACGCATCGCTTTTGCTAATAATTGCATTTCGGCAAGCGCAGGGAATGGATTTCCTGCAAGGCCTGCTGATGCAGCATCACCACTTAACATACTTTCAGAGACCACCGCACGAATGCGTTCATCTTTAAGTCCATAAGGCGGTTGTTCAATGAAAACCTGTTTTTGGAAAATACCCAATTTTTTAAAGTAAACAAGTAAGAAAAACAGTTTTTTTGCCCAAAATGGCATACTCCAACCATCGTAACAAAATGTGGGTGCTAACACACCAACCCCTTTAATTTGTTCAGGTCTGTCTACTGCCAGTTTGAGCGCAAGTAGTGCGCCCATTGATAGTCCTGCAACAAAGATATTATCTACATGCTGTGCTAAATAATCAGCGCCATCTTGCACGCTTTTATACCAATCTTGCCAAGTTGTTTTACACAAATCTTCTTCCGTACCACAATGCCCAGCTAACTGGATGGCATAAACCGTAAATCCTGCTTTATGTAAACCATTGGCTAAAATTCGCATTTCATTGGGGGTACCGGTTAAGCCATGAATTAACAGTACACCATTTTTATTACCTGGTAGAAAGTAAGATAAATCTTCGATTGTACTCATTAATGTTCCTTATTCTTTTACCATCATCACAGGAATAACCGCTTGTTGAGTTTGTTCTAATGCGGTTGTGACATCGGCAAAGCTGGTGATTTGCGTGTGTGCTATGCTATTTTTTTCGCAATAGTTAACTAACTTATCTTTAGCAAAGACAAAATCAACATTATGCGACACGCAATAGTCTGACGTACCGTCACCAACATAAAGTATTTGTGGAAAATATTTTTGTTTTTTAACATGATTACATTTGCAATTACCGCTTTTTTTGATGCAGTCTTTGTTTGCATAGGGGAACTCAAGGCGCCAACTGCGCGCATTATTATGCAGTAATTTATTGGCAAAAATCGGCAACTGTTTAATACCATGACGTTTTAAAATAAACTCAATGGCATAATCAAGACCGTCGCTAACTACGTGGACAGGGATATTATTTTGTTCAGTATATTGAATAAAGGATTTAAAATCCGGATCAATTTCAATTTGAGATAAGACGTCATTGAGCTCATCTAAGCTTGCATCCATTAAGGCAATTTGCTTGCTCATACATTCTTGAGAGCCAATTTTGCCATTAACCCATAATGTTTCGAGTTCATCACAACCCTCTTGACCAAAATGGCTTAGTAAGGTGTCGGTAACATCTTTTACACTAATTGTGCCATCAAAATCACACAAGACAATTGGCGAGTGATGTTGTGTATAAGATGGATGAAAAAGAAAGTTTGTAATTGATGAAAAAGTATTCATGTTTAATGTAAAAATAGCCTATTTAAAGATATTGGCGCAAATTCTCTCATAGAGTAACTATAAACTTTGTAGGCTCTTTGTATATATTTTGTAACGAGGGAATAATTGTCTGTATAATGGGGCATCTCTAAGTAAAAGTGGCAGTGATTAAGAACAAATAATGAGTGAACGTATATTAATCATCGAAGATGATCAGCGGTTAGCCAATCTAATTCAAGTTTATCTTATTCGGCAAGGGTATCTTGTTGAATGGCATAATAGCGGTGCAGGCGCTGAAGAAAGAATTCAACAGCTTAATCCAGATCTGGTTATATTAGATGTGATGTTACCTGAAAAAACGGGTTTTGATATTTGTCGTGATATACGCACATGGTTTACTAACTACATCCTTATAATGACAGCTAGCGAAGATAATATTGATGAGATCGTTGGGTTGGAATTGGGGGCGGATGATTATTTAGCTAAGCCTGTTGAGCCAAGATTACTGCTTGCCCGCATACGAGCCTTATTAAGACGGAAACAGATAGAAACCGACAAAGACAATCATAAAGAATTGATTGTGCCACTAAATAATAAAACGCTAATATTTGACAATTTAGTCATCGATGGCGAAAACCGAAAAGTGCTCTTGCAAGAGCAAGAAATTGATTTAACAACCGCTGAGTTTGATCTGTTATGGTTACTTGCGCATAATGCAGGGACAATTTTATCGCGAGATGATATTTTTTCTCAGGTAAGAGGGATCGATTTTGATGGTAGCGATCGTTCTATTGATGCACGTGTGTCAAGACTTCGTCGGAAATTACTCGATGATCCAGATAATCCATCGCGCATCAAAACCGTACGTGGTAAAGGCTATTTATTTATGCGAGAGGGAGAAAGCCATTGAGCCAATTATTAGCCAAACCGCTATTTTTTAATCGCCGAATTGTATTTTATCTAGTCATTTTACTCTTATTGCAAAGTATCATTGCTTATGGTGCTTTATTGGTTTTTGATTCATTACCTTCATCATTAACCGATATGCCTGATGATCATATTGTATTTCGAGAATCTCAACGAGGCACGGTAAACCTGATTCGTATGCAAATTAACGAGCACAAAGATCGTCCCCTTCAAGACGTGGTTAATGAATTACAACCTTATTTTGGTTACCCTATCGAAGTCTTGCCAATTAATACACCCTTACCCGATGCGGTACTTAACGAGTTACACAAGCTGGACTTTTCTTATGATAGCGACAGAGAGGTCGTTTACATTGATTTAAAAGATGGCAACTTGCTCCAATTAGGCCCTATTGCCATGCGAGATATTTTGGCATCCAACACCATGTCATTGACCATCTTTCTTATTATTTGGGCTGTATTTAGTGCCATCATCTTTTTTATTTTAATTTATATGGCGTTTAGCGCTGTTTGGAAAGATTTGGTTAATATCAGGCAGACCGCCGAACAACTAGGACAAGGTAATTTAAAAGCACGAACCGAAAATGTTAAAGGTTGGTTGTTTAAGCCGCTCGCTAACGTATTAAATAATATGGGCACGCATATTGAACACTTAGTAAGTACCAATCAAACGATTTCTCATGCAATGGCACATGAGTTACGCACCCCGCTTGCACGAATGCGATTTGAGCTTAGTATGCTTGAAGAATCTCACGATGAACAAGAAAAACGTCTTTTACAAAAAGGTATGAGTGATGATATTAACGAGCTTGAAACATTAATCAATGCCAGCTTGAATTATTTTAAAATGCAGCAAAGCAATATCGAGCTAAACTTAACACGTGTAGCACTCAAAGAGTGGGGCGAAAAAGTGTGCCAATCACTGGCGTTATTCAAACCGAAAGGATTTGAGCTAACTTGTAATAGCCAAGATGAACACGCCATGATTGATACCAATTTAGTTGAAACTATTGTAAAAAATCTGTTACTTAATGCATTTAAATATGCAGCTCATAAAGCGGTTTTAAATATCACCAAACATGAAAATCGTGTTATCCTTGAGATCGATGATGATGGCGCTGGTATTCCTTTTGATGCGCGTGAAAAGATTTTTATGCCTTTTGCCAGACTTGACACTAGCCGTACACGTTCAACCGGTGGTTATGGGCTTGGTTTAGCTTATGTAAAATTAATGGCAGAATTTCATGATGGTAAAGCGTTTGTTGTTACAAGTCCATTGGGTGGAGCAAGATTTGTGGTTTCGTTAAAATCGGGTGATGAATAGCGACTGTATTTATTTGGAAACACGGTCAAAAAGTGTTCAGGAAAGGTATTGATTTTATTGAAGTTTTTTGTTGGTGTTTTTTTAGTTAACACATGGGTTATTTTATTAAAAAACGGCATTGTTTAACCAAAAGCCAATTTTGTCGATACAAATAGCCTGTTTTCCGTTTCAGAAATAACAAAAATTTGTTATATTCATCAACCAATACAAGAAGTAATAGCAAAGCAAATATTCTTAATTTGTTACTAATAAATATATCATCAGAGGTTTTTTATGAGCGGTTCACTACCGACAGAGACAGAAACTCGTCCGACTAATTTTATCCGTCAAATTATTGATGCGGATCTTGCTGCTGGCAAATATAAAACAACGCATACCCGCTTTCCGCCAGAACCAAATGGCTATTTACATATTGGGCATGCCAAATCAATTTGTTTAAATTTTGGTATTGCGCAAGACTATCAGGGTAAGTGTAACTTGCGTTTTGACGATACTAATCCAGCTAAAGAAGATATAGAGTATGTTGAGTCGATTAAACAAGATGTCCGTTGGTTAGGGTTTGAATGGGATGGTGAGATTTGTTACTCATCTGACTATTTTGACCGGCTATATGATTATGCAATTGAACTCATCAATAAAGGGCTTGCTTATGTAGATGAACTGTCTGCTGATGAAATTCGTGAATATCGTGGTACTTTAACGCAACCGGGTAAAAATAGTCCTTATCGTGATCGTAGTGTTGAAGAAAACCTAGCTCTTTTTACACAAATGAAAGAAGGCAAATTCGCCGAAGGAAAAGCCTGCCTAAGAGCCAAAATTGACATGGCATCGCCATTTATTGTGATGCGCGATCCGGTGTTATACCGCATTAAATTTGCCGAGCATCACCAAACAGGCAATAAATGGTGCATTTACCCAATGTACGATTTTACCCATTGTATTTCAGATGCGATCGAAAACATCACCCATTCACTTTGTACGCTTGAATTCCAAGACAATCGTCGTTTATATGATTGGGTATTAGATAATATTACGATAGAAGCGCGTCCTCATCAGTATGAGTTTTCAAGATTAAATTTAGAGTATGCCATTACCTCTAAACGTAAGTTAAATCTATTAGTATCAGAAAAAATTGTCGATGGTTGGGACGATCCACGCATGCCAACGGTATCGGGTTTACGTCGTCGTGGTTATACACCTGCTTCAATCCGTGAATTTTGCCGTCGAATTGGGGTGACCAAACAAGAAAATACTGTTGAAATGAGTACCCTTGAGTTTTGTATTCGTGAAGATCTGAACGAAAATGCACCTCGCGCAATGGCAGTGCTAGATCCCGTTAAAGTTGTGATCGAGAACTTCTCGGACACGATTGACGAAGTGCTTAGCATGCCAAATCACCCAAACCGCCCAGAATTAGGAGCTCGCGAAGTGACATTCACGCGTGAAATTTACATCGACCGAGCTGATTTTAGGGAAGAAGCTAACAAAAACTACAAGCGCCTAGTGCTTGGTAAAGAAGTGCGTTTGCGTAATGCCTATGTGATTCGTGCTGATCGCGTTGAAAAAGATGCCGAAGGCAACATCCAAACAATCTATTGCAGTTACGATCCTGCCACGTTAAACAAAAATCCGGAAGATGGTCGTAAAGTGAAAGGCGTCATTCATTGGGTTTCGGCTAAGTTTGCCAAACCGGCTGAAATTCGTCTGTATGATCGTTTATTTAATACGCCAACCCCAGGTGCAGCCGAGGACTTTTTATCAACCATTAATCCTAATTCATTAATTATTAAACAAGGTTTTGTTGAGCCAAGTTTACAAAATGCGAAAGCCGAGCATGCTTATCAATTTGAACGTGAAGGCTACTTCTGTTTAGATAATAAATATGCAACCGAAGATAAGCTTGTGTTTAACCGAACCGTAGGTTTAAGAGATAGCTGGAACGAAGCATAATTAACTCAATCATTCGCCGACTTATTGGGGCGGCGAATGATTGTAGTTGCCACCTCATTTATATTACTTGAATCTAATTCAATAAATTATTCTTCGTGTTTAAATAATTTTGTTTGTTGATCTAAATAGCTCAGCACATCAGGCATTCGGTGTTTGCCAGCCATTGATTGCACGCTATTAGCTGCATTTATTAGCGGTATGCCTATCGAGGTAACATATAGCGGATGCTTGCTTTGGCCACGAAGAACTTCGATCAAATACTCGCTATTGCCTGAAAACGGCTTTTTAGCAACACCAATAATAGGAATGGTTTTGTTTAATGCATGATACAAATGCCCACCTAGCCCTATCTTACCTTCATCCAAATGCACATAACCATCAATCACAATGCAGGTAAGTTTACTTAAATCAATTTTATCAAGTAGTGACATAATGCAAGGCAATTCACGTTGATAAAACTGACCTGATTGATAGGGCGCAACATTATCTTGATAATCTGTGATTACCTGTTCAATTGCTGAGGTTGAATCAGTCCAATGATGAAATAAAACGCCGACCGATTTGGCGCGGTTATCAATGTAATAAACATCAATTGCAAGTATCATATTAAGTTATCTTCTCTTTAAAACATTATTTATCAATGAATCAATACATTGAAACTAACTGAGTAAGATAACATTATTACTGTTATTAATTCAATGCGATAATATTCACTTCTGTGTTGATTATTATTAAATAAACTTATTAAGTTTAGTTATTCCGATGGTCATAAGCCAATCCACTAAACAATACATCATTTAAAAAGTACAAGCCGTCAATCTGTTGCAAATAACTTAACTCTACCCGAACCGGTGGATTAAACTCAGTTTTATTTTTTATCTCATTCATTTTATTTTCCTTTTCGCCCTGTTCTAATTATTGTGATGCGAGATCTGGTATTATACCGCATTAAATTTGCTGTGCATCACCCAAACAGGCAACAAGTGGTGCATTTATCCAATGTACGATTTTACCCATTGTATTTCAGATACGATCGAAAACATCACCTATATTAAATTTAGAGTACGCCATTAAATCTACTCGTGCTGAAAAAATCGTCGATGGTTGGGACGATCCGCGCATGCTAACGGTATCAGGATTACGTCGTCGTGGTTATATACCTGCCTAGATCTGTGAATTTTGCCGTCGAATTGGGGTGACCAAGCAAGAAAACATTGTTGAAATGAGTACCCTTGAGTTTTGTATTCGTGAAGACCTGAACGAAAACGCACCTTGCGCATATGCAACAGAAGAAAAGCGTGTGCATAACCGAACTGTGGACTTAAGAGATAGCCGGAACGAGGCATAATTTAACTCAATTATCACCGACTTATTGAATCGGCAAATATCCACAATAGCCACTTCAATTCCCTTTATTTCAATCTAATTTTTCCAATTCCGAGAACGCTACCATTACTATCCAAAAATTGGTCAGGAAAGGTATTGATTTTATTTAAGTTTTTATTTGATTGTTTTTACTCAAAAAACAGCAAAAAAAACGTTTTTCAAGACATTACTTTATTAACAAAACTTTACAAAAATCAATAAAAAAAAGTTAGTTGTCCATTATGATGCGGAATATAATTTCGTTATAGGACAAAAGTCCGATCAGTTGAATAAGCAAATAATTCTAAAATTCTTATAAAAAAATTCACTTAACAGGTTGGTTTGTATGTATTGCAATTCCTCAGTGTGTCTTTTGGGTTATCAAAGTTGTAGTTATCAAGATTCCTCACGAGTTTTATTTTTACCGCTGAATTTAGCGAAATTATTAGTATTTTCTCTGAGGTTGACACCTTTGTTATTACTTTCTTCGTTTAGTGTACAGGCGTTATCGGTTTATACATCACAAACTATTGAAGGTACTGCGCCGTATTTAACGTTCGACGGTGGTCGAACAAGGACCACATCAACGGATAGTTTGTTGTCTATAAGGTTGCAGGATGGCCAAGTCATCACGCCGTCTACTAATACATCAAGTGTATCAAATCCAATAAGATTGCCTTATGCAGGGAATTCTCTGGATGATATAGATATGATAGTCCCGTCATCGGCTAGTTCAGTTGATTTAAGTGATTTAGTCACTCGATATAATTATTGGCGTGATGATGATGGGGATGGACAGGGTGCTAATGGTGTTACCGCATCGGGGAATATATCGGTATCGTTTAGGGATAAGGATGGCAATACTGTTAATCGTAACGGTGCATTGGATATATGTAAGGCTCCTTATAGGGTAACTTTAAGTAGTACAGGGGGATATTTACAGACACAGTACGGAGTTCCTAATAGGACTAGTTTTAGTGGATCTACGGTGGATTATTATATTAATCCGTATGGTGGTCCGGTTGTTTGTCACGCAAGGCCGAATTTGTTGTTGGGTGGTACAACTGGCATCGATTCTAATGATGATCCTCGTTATGCAGGCCCAGCTAACATATGGTCTCCTACAAAGGGTTTTTTAACTCAGTCAAACGACTCTTCATCTTACGACCAAAACTTTCCAACTACAGGTTCAGATGGATTGTATTTTGATTTGGACATAGGTGGAATCGATGCAAGTCAGTTAAGTTGGACAAGGCCGCGTTCTGGTTCATTCACAGACCTAAGAGGAAATACTGTCCAAGCCGATAGATGGATTCCTGATAAATCTAGTTATGTAACACGGGTAACGTTAAGGGGTCCTAGGGCAAGTAGTAGTCAAATAAGCTCAAGTAGTCCTAGTAGGCTTACCGTCCCTTCTTTGCCACAGAGATTTGAGTTGGTCGGTAGGTATGGTAGTGGTAATGAGGTGAGGTATGGATTTGTGTTAAAGCAGTGGTTCGTCAATCGGGGTGGAAAAGAGGATACTCAGTCCAACCACTCCACTTGGTGTAGAAGTTTGGGTTATCGTTTGCCGCAGGTAAGAGATTTAACTAATGCGGTTTGTTCTGGTGATAATTCAGGACGTTGGTGTCAAGGTTCTGTCGGCGCTACACCTAGTTCATCTAATAATGGTCTTATGCGTCACATAGGTGCAGGATTTTTCACGGAGTGGGGCAACGTGGACTACTACGCTGATGCGGACTTCGTCGAGGGCCTCTACTGGATGAGTGACGCAGCAGGTAGCAATGGCTTCCTTATCGGCACGTACTACGGCGACGTTTTCAGCTACAGTGTTAGCGACGGCAACTATGCTGTTTGTACCGCACCTTAGTTTTTAGCGTTTAGTCCTTAATCCTTGGGCCGCGGGGGCGGTTATGGTACCTGAGAGGACAATCTAACAAAGAATAACGCCCCCGCGCAAGTTGAGGCATTTTCCCTTAGGGTCGCGCTGTTGCGGCGAAGCCACAATCGCGCCGCCCCCGCCGCCGACGCTGAAAGCGTGGTTGGCAATTCTAATGATTACGTTGTGGTGGTTTAAATTTGTGGTCTATTTATAGTACGGCAAGGTTTCGGACGTTTTGATCTTTAGTGAATAAAATAGCTATCGTGACCACGTCCGAGTCAGGGAATTAAAGCGAATTCCCTGACAACCCACGCTTTGGCTGCAGAATGTGGCCTACGGCACTACTCGTATCATCCTGATACTCGCCTCTTCGAGGCCATCTTCGCTTTGCTAAGATGTTCAAATTTGTTCCAGACAAATTTGTCCGACGCAGTCGCTCGGTCTTAACGCACCGGCTATTATCCGTTCCTGACGGAGAATAGCCTCGCCAAACATCCCTGTTTGGCGTGCTAACCTCACTCTGTTGTCGGCACATTCTGACGCCGGAATAAAACAGACAACATAACCTTGGGTATTTTATGTGAATTGCTTTTTTGTTAAAAAACAATGAAATTACATCCAAAAAGTGGTCAGAAAAGGTATTGATTTTATTGAAGTTTTTATTTTGCTGTTTTTAAGCTAAATCAAACACTTACACAACCTAAGCAAATCGCCGACATACAACAAATCAACAAAACCACGAATAGCGCCCCAATAACAGCAAATTAACCGCTCCAAACCCTTTTTTTTACGATAATTTAAAATTAAATAAAATCAACACATTAAAAAAAGCTCAAAAAAAGGGTTTTCAAAGATGAAATTGTTGTTTATCTTTATATAACAAGATTTATCAAATCTTAAGTTCTACCTTAACGCCGTGTAGGCGGTTTAGAAACACCACCGAGCCGGAGTCTGCAGCATTAGCGTCCTTAACGCCGTGTAGGCGGTTTAGAAAAGCTGCAACAAGCGGTGTATTTTCTGGTATAACCTTAACGCCGTGTAGGCGGTTTAGAAAAAATCCCGATTTAGTCATGTATGTCTATCCTCCCTTAACGCCGTGTAGGCGTTTAATTCAAATAAAATCAAACATATAATTATAAAAACACAATATCTTCCCAAAAACGATGGTTATGTTGTTTGTTTTATTCCGGCGTCAGAATGTGCCGACAACAGAGTGAGGTTAGCACGCCAAACAGGGATGTTTGGCGAGGCTATGCTTCGCCGGGAGCGAATCATAGCCGGTGCGTCAAGACCGAGCGAAGGCGGAGGGCAGCCGTAGGCCACATTCTGCAGCCAAGCGCGGGATTGCTAAGGGAATTCGCTTTAATTCCCTTAGCTCGGACGTGGTCACTGTAACTATTTTATTCACCCAAGGTCAAAACGTCCGAAACCACCGCACCCAATCCATCCTATTCACCAAAACAAAAAAGACCTAATTTTCCGCCCAAAAATCGGTCAGAAAAGGTATTGATTTTATTAAAGTTTTTTCTGGTTGTTTTTTAACAAAAAAACAAACTCCCCCCACCATCACCCGATTAATTGTATTTAATATAGCCACATCGTACGCTTTCTTTTATAATATTATTCTATTTTCCCCCTATTTTTAGCTTAAAAAGAGTAATTTTTATGAAAATTTTAGCTGGCTGTTCTGCTTTATCTGCATTTCGTATTAGTAAAATCTTATCTACTTGTTGTGAAAAATCCATCCCTGTTATCAATATTGAAGCCCAATACCTCCATTTTGTTGATTTGGCTGGCGAGTTAACGGCTGAACAACAGCTAACTTTAGATAAATTATTACAATACGGTCCTAAAACCGCACAAATCAATGTTAAAGAGATATCCAGCAAGCAACTTTTTTTAGTTACTCCAAGAGCCGGAACCATTTCGCCTTGGTCGTCAAAAGCGACGGACATTGCGCATAATTGTGGCTTGTTACAGATTCGCCGTATTGAGCGAGGAATCGCTTATTATGTGCAAGTGAGTTCGCCATTAACCGATTCACAAAAAAACGATTTTTTATCATTGATTCACGATCGCATGATGGAAGCCGTTTTTAGTCGTGTTGAGCAAGCCGAGCAGCTATTCCACGTTAAGTCACCAACACCTGTGACAACCGTTGATTTATTAGGTCAGGGGCGCAAGGCTTTAGAAGACGCTAACCTTAAATTAGGTTTGGCATTAGCGCCTGATGAAATTGATTATTTAGTCGAAAATTTTAAAAAATTAAATCGTAATCCGACTGATATTGAACTTTATATGTTTGCGCAAGCCAACTCTGAGCATTGTCGCCATAAGATTTTTAACGCTGATTGGATTATTGATGGTAAAAAACAGCCTAAATCACTGTTTAAAATGATCAAAAATACTTTTGAACACACCCCTGATTATGTTTCGTCCGCTTATAAGGATAATGCCGCTGTGATGGATGGCTCGAAAGTTGGGCGCTTTTTTGCCGATAATGAGAATAAAACCTACGGTTATCATCAAGAATATGCTGATATTTTAATGAAAGTGGAAACGCATAATCATCCAACAGCCATATCACCTTGGCCGGGTGCAGCAACGGGAAGTGGTGGTGAGATTCGTGATGAGGGCGCAACAGGGCGCGGAGCTAAACCTAAAGCTGGTTTAGTGGGTTTTTCGGTTTCTAACTTGCGGATCCCTAATTTTGAACAACCTTGGGAGCAAGATTTTGGTAAGCCTGATCGTATTGTCAGTGCGTTTGATATTATGATGGAGGGTCCTTTAGGGGGAGCAGCGTTTAATAATGAATTTGGTCGTCCTGCTTTATTGGGGTATTTCCGTACTTATGAAGAAAAGGTCAATAGCCATAATGGCGAGGAGCTTAGAGGGTACCATAAGCCGATTATGTTGGCAGGCGGTATGGGTAATATACGTCGTGAACATATCCAAAAGGGTGAGTTTCCAGCTGGCTCTAAGCTGATTGTGTTAGGTGGTCCTGCGATGAATATTGGCTTAGGCGGTGGGGCGGCGTCGTCTATGGCGTCGGGCCAGTCTGATGCCGATTTGGATTTTGCTTCTGTTCAGCGTGATAACCCTGAAATGGAGCGCCGTTGTCAGGAGGTTATCGATCGTTGTTGGCAACTTGGTGAAGATAATCCTATTTTATTTATTCATGATGTGGGTGCTGGCGGTTTGTCTAATGCGATGCCTGAGCTAGTTAGTGACGGTGGCTGTGGTGGTCAATTTGAGCTACGCAAAATACTTAACGATGAGCCAGGGATGTCACCGCTAGAAATTTGGTGTAACGAATCGCAAGAACGTTATGTGCTCGCTATCCATCCGGATAAATTGGCCCTGTTTGATGAGCTTTGCCAACGCGAGCGGGCGCCTTATGCGGTGATTGGTCAAGCAACTGCCAATAAAGCTGTTACTTTGCATGATGATCATTTTAATAATAATCCAATTGATTTGCCGTTGGATGTGCTCCTTGGTAAAACACCTAAAATGCAACGAGATGTTAAGACCCATCAAGCACATGGCGATAATTTTTCAACTGCTGATATTAATTTATATGATGCGGTTAAACGGGTTTTACATTTGCCAACCGTTGCTGAAAAGACCTTTTTAATCACCATTGGCGATCGCTCTGTGACTGGAATGGTATCGCGCGATCAAATGGTTGGCCCATGGCAAGTGCCTGTTGCTGATTGTGCGGTTACGACTGCAAGCTTAGATAGCTATTATGGTGAAGCTATGTCAATCGGTGAACGCGCTCCCGTTGCTTTGCTTAACTTTGCCGCTTCAGCAAGGCTTGCCGTTGGCGAGGCGATTACCAATATTGCCGCAACGAATATCGGCGATATCAAACGTATCAAGCTTTCAGCTAACTGGATGGCCGCTGCTGGCCATCCGGGCGAAGATGCCGGTCTTTATCAAGCAGTTAAAGCCATTGGCGAAGAATTATGCCCTGCATTGGGTCTGGCGATTCCTGTTGGTAAAGATTCGATGTCGATGAAAACCACATGGCAACAAGATGGCGAACAAAAAACAGTGACGTCGCCATTATCGTTGGTGATTTCGGCATTTGCGCGCGTTGAAGATGTGCGTAAAACCGTGACACCGCAATTGCGTGTCGATCAAGATAATACGTTATTGTTGGTTGATTTATCGAAAGGTCACCAAGCGTTAGGCGCAACTGCACTGGCACAGGTGTACCGTCATTTAGGTCAAAAAACAGCGGATGTTCATGATGTTAAGGAGCTTGCGGCTTTTTATCAAGCAATTCAAGCCTTAGTCAGTCAAAATGCTCTGCTTGCTTATCATGATCGTTCCGATGGAGGGCTGTTTGTGACATTGGCCGAGATGGCTTTTGCTGGGCATTGTGGTGTTGATGTTGATATTTCTCAATTAGGCCATGATGTGATTGCTTCGCTATTTAATGAGGAGCTTGGTGCTGTTATTCAGGTGGCCAATAGTTGTTTAGACGATGTGATGGCTTGCTTTAAGCAGTTTGGCTTATCTCATGCGGTTTATGTTTTGGGTCGTGCTAAAGCAGGACAACAATTTATTGTGCGTAACAAATCTGCTGTGGTTTACAGTGAGTCGCGCTCAACGTTAAGAACATGGTGGGCCGAAACAACTTGGCAGATGCAGCGGTTACGTGATAATCCTGAGTGTGCGGATCAAGAACATCAAGCCAAACAAAATGAAGATGATCCAGGCTTAAGTGTGCACTTAACCTTTGATCCTCAAGCAGATATTGCAGCGCCTTATATTGTCACTGGCGTAAAACCTAAAGTGGCTGTGTTACGTGAACAAGGTGTTAATTCGCATGTCGAAATGGCCGCTGCATTCAATCGAGCTGGTTTTGAAGCCATTGATGTGCATATGACGGATCTGCTTTCTGGTCGTATTACGCTTGATCCATTTAGTACACTGGTTGCTTGTGGTGGCTTTTCTTATGGTGATGTGTTGGGTGCTGGCGAAGGTTGGGCTAAATCGGTGCTGTTTAATGAGCGAGTTCGATATGAGTTTGAGCAGTTTTTCCATCGCGGCGATACGTTATCGTTAGGGGTTTGTAATGGTTGCCAAATGATGTCGAATTTGAAGGATTTGATTCCGGGGGCTGATCTGTGGCCACGCTTTGTTCGTAATGTGTCAGAACGTTTCGAAGCGCGTTTTAGTCTAGTGAAAATTCAATCAAGCCCATCTTTGCTGTTTACCGGTATGACGGACTCTTATATGCCAATTGCGGTTTCGCATGGGGAAGGACGGGTTGAAGTTGCTGATGATGTGCATTTAACGCATTTAGAAGCCTCTGGATTAGTTGCTATGCGTTATATTGATCATTTTGGTCAAGTCACAGAGCAATATCCTAATAATCCGAATGGTTCTCCAAATGGGATCACAGCAGTCACCTCTAAAGATGGTCGCGCAACGATTATGATGCCTCATCCTGAGCGTGTATTTAGAACTGTAACAAATTCTTGGCACCCAGATAATTGGGGCGAAGATAGTCCATGGATGCGCCTATTCCGTAATGCGCGTAAGCAATTAGGTTAAATAAAAAAATCGCCGATATTTTTGTCGGCGATTTTGTTATTAGTGTTTAGGCTTTAGCTGATTGCTGCTGCCTTTGGGTGAGCGGTTTTGCTAATTGGTTATTCATTTTTTGTAATAATTGTTCGGTACTTTCCCAATTAATACAAGCATCAGTGACTGATACGCCATATTTCAAGTTTTCTGGCGGTTGTTCAGACGATTGATTGCCTTCAAATAAGTTGCTTTCAATCATTACACCAATAATTGAGTTATTGCCGTGTTCAATTTGTTCAATAATTGAGTCGGCAACAATCGGTTGATTGCGATAATCTTTGTTGGAATTAGCATGACTACAATCAATCATTAAGTTAGGTAACAATCCCGCCTTTTTCATTTGTGTTTCACATAATGCGACATTTTCAGCATCAAAATTTGGCGTTTTGCCACCACGCAAAATAACATGACCGTGTGGATTGCCCATGGTTTGTAAAACGGTTACTTGCCCTTGTTGATTGATCCCCACAAAGCGGTGCGCCATTGATGCCGATTTCATGGCGTTAATGGCGACATCTAAACTGCCATCGGTGCCATTTTTAAAGCCGACTGGCATTGATAGTCCTGATGCCATTTCTCTATGTGTTTGTGATTCAGTCGTTCTTGCGCCGATTGCTGACCAACTAATTAAATCGCCAATATATTGTGGTGTGTTGGGGTCTAATGCTTCGGTTGCAATAGGCAACCCAATTTTGGTGATATCGAGTAATAATTTGCGTGCTTTTTTAAGTCCATGTTCAATATCAAATGAGCTGTCCATATGTGGGTCGTTAATCATTCCTTTCCAACCTACGGTGGTGCGTGGTTTTTCAAAATAGACACGCATGACAATAAATAGGTGATCGTTGACTTCGTCGGATAGTTTTTTTAATTTATGTGCATATTCAATTGCTGCAACGGGGTCATGAATAGAGCAAGGACCGCATACGATAAGTAATCGATGATCTCGGCGTTCTAAAATATCAACAATGGTTTGTCTTGATGAGGCAATTTGCTTTTCTAGATCATTAGATAGCGGATAAAGTTTTTTTATCTCTATGGGGGTAACTAGCATGTGTTCATCCCTAATTCTGACATTATTTAGTGAATCTTTTAACATTTTTATTTTCCTTGTTAAAATCATTTATACTTTATATGTAAAATATTAATTACATTAACGCTTATTATGTAAACACAAAATTACACAATAGTAAATTAAATTTTCACTTATTAATCAGAATTCATTAGGGTTGTTTTTATTGTGTAGTTTTAGTAAATTTATATTTACATTTTAATCGTGTAGAGCTTTATGTGTGTTGATTTAATCTGAGATCTGATAATAATGATTAAGCTAGGTTACCCTAGCTTAATGATAATTAAGGTCAATGCTAAATTTGGATAGAGCTAAATTAGAGCTGAAGTGCTATTATTTATTAGCTTTGTTGTCCAATAATAATCTAAATTTACCATCATTTTGTTTTTCTAGGCGGAATTTCCTTACCCATCTAAAATATGTATAGAATGTTGGGTCAGAAGTCAACTTACTGGTAAACTTAATGCGATAAGTTGTATTTGCTTGCAAAGGGTATTCAATTTTCAAGCATTCGCCAGAACGAATGTTCTCTCCTTTCCAATTATCTTTTTCCCAATCCTCTAGGAAGCCCTTTTCTGATAGAGTTGTTTCTGTAATATAAATAGTATCAATGGGAATTGATTGGTTTGCCATAATTTGGTTTGTAGGTATGCTGATACATAGTTGATTGTCATTATTTAATGTTATATCTGGTGTAACAGTAACAACTTCAGTTTTGTAGTGTGGGTAGCAGCCTGTTAGTGATATTAACGGAATAATAATTAATAATATAATTGCGAAGTTCTTTTTCATAAGGTTATTTATTGTTGTGATAAAGTTATGTTTGTTATTTAAATTGGTTTAATATGTTGTTTGTTTAATACTCTAACAATTGTAATGAGCCATCGTTTTGTTTTTTTAGTATCAATCTTTTATCTAATCTTTTAACTATATTCCAATCTTCGCTGTTTTGTTGCATTGCTTTAATAAATACATAGTAACGTATATCGGTTTTAAATTGATAATCAAGATTTAAGCATTCACCAGGGTGAACTTGGTATTGCATTTTTACGCCTGTATCAGTCATTCCACTATAATATCTTGTGCGATCATACGTAGGGCCATCTTTTATTTTCTCACTGATACTTATAAACCTAATATTAAATAACCTATTTTGGGAGTATTTTCCCTTGGGGATGCTAATACATAGCTGATTGTTATTTAATTCTACATCAGGTCGTTCTCGTACTGGTTGGCGAAATAGTAGACAGCATCCTGTTGTTGTTGATAATATTAAAATCATTATTAGTATTTGAATGAGGCTTTTTTTCATGCAGATGATCCTTTACTTTTTTATTCCTTCCTAATTTTTAAAGCGGTTTATTATTTTTGTAAAAATGTTTTAGTAGTTTAACGATATTTGGTGTAGAGTCAAAAAATATGGCTAATATTAGACGTTAGCAATAGATTCTAATACGATATTTTTATCAATACCATCCATCACATCAACATGCCCAATTTTAGTTGGCACAACAAGTCTTAACTGCCCAGATAGTACTTTTTTATCTCGTAACATGTGTGGAAGGTAAGATTCAATCGGCATTTGTGCCGGTCTGTTAACCGGTAGCTTAGCACGTATTAATAAGTTTTTTATTCTATCAATATCTGCTTGCGTTAATTGTCCGAGTAATTTGGCGGTGTGTGCGGCCATTAACATTCCCACGCTGACGGCTTCGCCATGTAGCCAGTTTCCATAGCCTAGTTCTGCTTCTATAGCATGACCATAAGTATGACCAAGATTTAAAATGGCGCGCATGTCTTGTTCTGTTTCGTCAGCGGCAACCACTTTTGCTTTTAGTTCGCAGCAATGGTAAATACAGTAACTTAATGCGTTAACATCTAAATTTAATAAATCTTCTATATGCTGTTCTAACCAATTAAAAAATTCGGGGTCTAAAATAATGCCGTATTTTATGACTTCAGCAAGTCCTGCTGACAGCTCTCTTTGTGGTAAGGTTTTTAAGCAGTTTAGATCAATAACTACTGCTTGTGGTTGGTAAAAAGCACCAATCATGTTTTTGCCAAGCGGATGGTTAATGGCTGTTTTTCCGCCAACCGATGAATCAACTTGGGAAAGTAGTGTAGTTGGTACTTGAATAAATTTAATACCACGTTGGTAAGCCGATGCAGCAAATCCAGCAACATCCCCGATGACACCCCCACCAAGTGCAATAAGGATTGAACTACGTGTATGGTTATTGGCAAGTAAGGCAGTGAGGATCGTGTTCCATGTTTCTATGGTTTTGTATTGTTCGCCATCGGGTACAACAATAGAGTCAGTTTTTATACCCTGCTTTTCAAGCATATCAGTGAGTGTTTGTAAATAAAGTGGAGCGATAGTGTCGTTGGTTGCAATCAGTACGCGTTGACCTGCCTTGAGTTTAAAATGTTGAAATTCGCTCAGTAAATTTTCACCAATTGTGATGGGATAACTGCGGTTGGCTAACGCCACATTTAACATTTTTTGCATATTAATTTCCAGACAAGTCAAAACGGATTTATTGTTGCAATGTTATCGATAAAAGAGTGGCAGTGCAACTTAGAATCATTTAAACTTATCAACAATTTTGATTTGTGATGTTAAATTCTATATGTCTATCTCTATTGTTTTAGCACAAAAAAATTGGCGTGTGGGCGATATTGAAGGGAATGCTCAACAGATTATTGAGCTAATTAGTCGCCATTCGTCCGATGACCTCATTGTTTTTTCTGAACTTGCTTTATGCGGTTACCCTCCCGAGGATTTAGTATATCGATCCGATTTTAAAGATCGCTGTCAAAGGGCGCTTGCTTTAATTCAACAAGCAAGTAAACACTGTGCGATTATTGTTGGGCATCCACATTGGCAAGATGAGCATATTTATAATGCCCTTTCATTTTTTTGTGATGGGAAATTGTTGGCTTGTTACCATAAACAATTACTGCCTAATTATGATGTATTTGATGAGAAGCGTTACTTTACTGCCGGCGATCAAACTTGTGTTGTGAACTTTAAAGGACAAAAGATTGGTTTGTTAATTTGTGAAGATCTTTGGCAAAATCAGCCAATCGATAATATTAAACAAGCTCAAGCTGATTTTGTGGTGGCAATTAATGCTTCACCATATGATTATGAAAAACAGCAACAACGATATGATTTAGTTAAACAGCATGCAAAACGCATTGGTTTACCGATTGTTTATGTCAACCAAATTGGGGGGCAAGATGAGTTGGTTTTTGATGGTTGTTCTTTTGCCTGTAATGGACAAGGCGAGGTGGTTTGCCAACTTGAAGCTTTTAAAGAAGATATGGCCGTTTTGGATTTGAACAATCCTTTTAGTGTTGAGTGTTCACAGCCACAATCAGAAGTGGCTGTTTTAGCTTCTGTTTATGATGCTTTAGTGTTAGCAACAAGAGACTATATTACTAAAAATGGTTTTGAAGGTGCTGTTTTAGGGCTTTCTGGTGGGATTGATTCTGCGCTCACGTTGGCAATTGCTGTTGATGCATTAGGTAAAGATAAAGTACAAGCAGTGATGATGCCATTTCGTTATACAGCCGATATCAGTATTGCTGATGCTAAGGAAGAAGCTGAAATATTAGGGGTCGAATTTGATATTGTTTCCATTGAACCGATGTTTGATGCATTTATGTCATCGTTAACCCCACTGTTTTTAGGCACAGCAAAAGATACCACAGAGGAAAATCTGCAAGCGCGCTGTCGTGGTGTTATTTTAATGGCTCTGTCAAATAAACGGCGCAGATTGGTGCTGACAACGGGTAATAAAAGCGAAATGTCGGTTGGTTATGCAACGCTTTATGGCGATATGGCCGGTGGGTTTGATGTGCTTAAAGATGTTCCTAAAACAATGGTTTTTGCATTGTCTAAATATCGAAATACTCGTTCTTATGTAATTCCTGAGCGAGTGATAACTCGTCCCCCTTCAGCAGAGCTTGCTCCAGATCAAAAAGATGAAGATAGTTTGCCTCCTTATGATATTTTAGATGGTATATTAAAAGGTTATGTTCAACTTGATCTTTCCATTGAACAACTTATTGCGCAAGGCTATGATGAAGCGACAATAAGGCGAGTTATTAAATTGGTTGATATCAATGAGTATAAACGCCGCCAATCAGCAGTTGGTCCTAAAATCACTGCTCGTAATTTTGGTAAAGGTCGACGTTATCCCATCACTTCTGCCTTTGGGTTTAAAAATTGGTAATCTCGGATTAAGGGAAAATAGATATGAAAAAAATTGAAGCTATTATTAAACCATTTAAATTAGATGATATTCGAGAGGCGCTAGCTGATCAAGGTATTACCGGTATGACAGTGACTGAGGTTAAAGGTTTTGGGCGCCAAAAGGGGCATACCGAACTTTACCGTGGTGCGGAATATATGGTTGATTTTTTGCCGAAAGTAAAAATTGAGCTTATTGTCCCTGACGATATTTTAGAAATGTGTATAGAGACGATTATGAAAACAGCGCAAACTGGCAAAATTGGTGATGGAAAAATTTTTGTTTATAATGTTGAACAAGTAATTCGGATTCGAACTGGTGAAATGGATGAATCAGCGATTTAGTTTAAATTATTGAATGTCTGGCCGCTCTTGTTTTAGTAATTGAGGTGTTACAACACCTTGAATAGAGCAAATAAGAAGGGTCATATTTGGACCTTTTTCAAGTAATAATAGCTTTTCGGTAGTATCCGGTGCTGGAATCGTTTTGACACCAACAACAGTGCCGGTATTTTTATGCCAGACTTGGATGTCATCATTAATACTTCGAATCATTGGATTTCCGATATAAAGAAGGTTTTCTTCCATATTTTTCCAATTTATTTCTTTTAGTGTCTCTTTTATTTGATTAATATCATTGTCTATGATGAACCCCCAGAAATAATATTTCCCTATTTTTCCAAGATCCATAGCACTGTCATAATAGCCTGTGATTGTTAGGTTTTTATAAGCCATTGGTGTTTTGAAATAAACATAGTTTTTGTCTAAATTAGTACGATTTTCTACAGAGATATAAGCTTGATTTTGATTGAAAACCTTGATGTTAGTATATTTTTCTAATTCTTCTTTATTGGCATAAACATCTTTAAAAAAAGATGGAGTGCACAATGTTAATGATTCAATTAATGGTAATTTATCGGCGGATGCGATAAAAGAGTAAAACATAAAAAATAGAGCAATAATTTTTTTTATCATATTGATTTGGATTGACAAAAATTAGTTACCATTAAGTTAGTTAATTGGTTTTGATTGTATAATTATTATGACAGAATAACAATGTTAAAGCAGCTTTTCTTTTTAAGAATTGTTAAGATTTGTTTGTTTTTTAATGATGTTTTTTTACAAAAATTGATTTTATGTCACAAGAAGATAATTTATCAAGTAATAATGTATTTAATGTTTATATATGGAAGACAGATCGCATAATTATGAATTTATTTAGAAATTGTTTGAATATGGAATAACTATAATTTAGATTAATTGATAAGTTATTTTAGTTGCTTAATAAAGTTTAAATGGAAATTGATTATGTGTTCAACATTTGCAAATCGAATTTTAACAGAGCTTTCTGATGTTAAAGATATTTCAATTAAAACATTTTTTGGCGGATTTAGCGTTAATAGTGAAGATACCATGTTTGGCTGGATTACTCAAAAAGACTTTTATTTAAGAGGACATCCTGATTATCGATCAATTTTTATTGATTTAGGCATGCAGCCATTAAGCATAACAATGGGTATGTCAACTAAATTACTTGATTATTATAAAGTTGGTGATGTACTTTTTAAAGATCATGAAAAGTTACTTGCTATGGTAACAATGGTGATTGAATATACTAAAAAAGAACAATATGAAAAAGGTAAACTCAAAGAAAAACGGATAAAAGAGATGCCAAATATGACTTTGTCATTAGAAAGATTGTTATGCAGTGTCGGAATCAAAGATGTTGAAGCTCTTCAAGAAGAGGGATATTTAAGTGCATATTATAAAATAAAACAAAAGAAATCGGCAATTTCAATTAATATTCTGTTTGTTTTATATAGTTCATTGCATCGGTTTCATGTTGCTACCTTATCTAAGGAAACTAAAAAAGCAATTGAGCTTGAATATCAATGTTTTTTAAATCAGATAGATGGCAATTTGAATGAAAAATGATTTTGGTGGCTGGTATTAATTAGTGCGAATAATATCATCATCAAAAGTTATCCTAAAATAAAGCTATTTAAAAATGATGTAGTTAAAGTATTATCGTATTTTTAGATAGCTTTTTATAGTTTATATTATTTCGTTTTTTTACTACCAGCTGTTTTAGTTAGTTTGTAGGTTTTCTTCTTGGTGGACGCCTAAAAGGTTTTGGAGTTGGTAAATCGACCAATAATGCAGAAGGATCATACTGGCTAACGGGAATAGCATGAGCAATTGCTTTTTCAATAGCAGGTAAGTTTTGTGAATAACGTTCACAAGCTAGTGAAATCGAGTAACCTTCAGCGCCAGCACGTCCTGTTCGTCCGATTCGATGTCGATAATCATCGCAATCATCGGGTAGATCATAATTGAAAACGTGAGTAACATTTGGGATATGTAATCCTCGAGCCGCGACATCAGTGGCAACTAAAATATCAAGTTGTCCTTGTGTGAATTGCTCTAAAATTGATAAACGCTTTTTCTGAGCGATATCGCCTGTTAATAGTCCAACTCGATGGCCATCAGCAATAAGGTGTCGCCAAATTTTTTCACAAGCTACTTTGGTGTTAGCAAATACAATGCAGCGATCTGGCCATTCTTCTTCGATAAGTGTTTGCAATAGTGCCAATTTATCTTCATTTGATGGGAAAAATAGCTCTTCTTTGATTCGATGACCAATTTTTTGTTCTGGCTCAACTTC
Organism: Gilliamella sp. X-46; assembly: GCF_057063525.1. Taxonomy (NCBI): domain Bacteria; kingdom Pseudomonadati; phylum Pseudomonadota; class Gammaproteobacteria; order Orbales; family Orbaceae; genus Gilliamella; species Gilliamella sp. X-46. The sequence continues at coordinate 38,999 of NZ_JBXSQH010000014.1, forward strand.
GACATATTGTGGATTGTTCATATGCTCAAAAGCTAATTCGCGCACATTGTGTGTTAATGTTGCAGAAAACAGCATAGTTAACCTTTTGTTTGGTGGAGTCATATGCTTGAAGATCCAACGTATATCGCGAATAAATCCTAAATCAAACATGCGATCGGCTTCGTCTAACACGACAACTTGAATAGCTTCTAAATTAATGTAATTTTGTTTCGCATAGTCAATTAATCGCCCTGTTGTTGCAATTAAAATATCAATGCCAGTCGAGAGCATTTTTAATTGTTTATCATAGCCATCACCACCAAAAGCAAGCCCTAATTTAAGCCCTGTTTCTTCCGATAAGCGTTCTGCGTCATGGTATATTTGCACAACTAATTCGCGTGTTGGTGCAATAATGATAGCTCTTGGTTGATTGATTTTGTGATCGGGTAAAGGTTCATGATTCAACAAGTGATTAAATGTTGATGCCAAAAACGCCATGGTTTTGCCTGTTCCTGTTTGCCCTTGTCCGGCGATATCAATTCTTTTGGTGGTTAATGGCAATGTTTTTTCTTGAATAGGAGTGCAATAAATAAACTCTTTTTTCTCAAGTGCTTTTAACACTAAAGGATGAAGAGGGAATTGGCTAAAAGTTGTTTTGGTAAGATATGCTTGAATCATTGTGATTGTGAATATAATTACAGAATTTTAGTATTATAACATATTCAATACGCTGGCATCACTAATAATTATATCCTATTATACTAATTACTAGTAGGGAAATACAAAGTAATCTATTATTGCATACCAGTTAAAGTATGTTGGAGATAAAAATGAGTAATAATATCGTTCTGTTATCGGAAGCTACATTTGATAAAACAATTAATGAATCAACAAAGCCCGTACTTGTTGATTTTTGGGCTCCATGGTGTGGACCTTGTAAAATGATTGCTCCGATCTTGGAAGAAATAGTGCAAGAATATGGTGATAAAATTGTTGTTGCTAAATTGAATGTTGAAGAAAACCCTAATGTGGCACCTAAATTTGGTATTCGAGGCATTCCTACTTTGTTGATTTTTAAAAATGGACAAGTGGCTGCCACTCAAGTAGGGGCTTTATCTAAAGCTCAGCTTAAAGATTTTATCGATCCGCAATTATAATAGATATCCTATGTTTGGATATGAGTTGTTAAAAGAGTAATTTTATATATTACTCTTTTGGATCCTATCTTTTTACTATGTTTAGTAACTTAGAATAACTAATTCAATTAAATATAGACATATTAGTATTTTTAGTGTAAATTGCTAGCCTCTTACAAATATTCCTTTCTAAAATTCATTGTTTTTATTGGTAAAGTGGTGAAATTCTATATTCAGATCTTCAATTATCATCAAAAGCTTAGTAATCGATTGAATTTATGTGTTGTAAGGGAAAGAAATTTTTTATAAGTAAATGAAACTAATATACAAAAATAATATTAATTGCAAACATATCAATTTTATCCTCAAGAATTTTTAAAATTATGAATTTAACTGAATTAAAAAACACTTCTGTCTCTGAGCTTGTCGCGCTTGGTGAAAAAAAAATGGGGCTTGAAAATCTTGCCCGCCTTAGAAAACAAGACATTATTTTTGCAATCTTAAAGCAGCATGCCAAAAGTGGTGAAGATATTTTTGGTGATGGTGTACTAGAAATTTTGCAAGATGGATTTGGCTTTTTACGTTCAGCCGATAGCTCTTATTTAGCTGGGCCTGATGATATTTATGTATCACCAAGTCAAATTCGACGATTTAATTTAAGAACGGGTGATACCATTGCCGGTAAAATCCGTCCTCCTAAAGAGGGTGAGCGTTATTTTGCTTTACTAAAAGTAAACGAAGTCAATCACGATAAGCCAGAAGATGCTCGCAACAAGATTCTTTTTGAAAACTTAACTCCCCTTCACCCTAACTCTCGATTACGTATGGAACGAGGCAATGGTTCAACCGAAGATATCACAGCAAGAGTGCTTGATTTGGCTTCGCCAATTGGTAAAGGTCAACGCGGTTTGATTGTTGCACCACCTAAAGCGGGTAAAACAATGCTTCTGCAAAATATTGCTCAAAGCCTAGCCGTTAATCATCCTGAATGTGAGTTAGTTGTATTGATGATTGATGAGCGTCCAGAAGAAGTGACTGAAATGCAACGTCTGGTTAAAGGCGAAGTTGTTGCGTCGACATTTGATGAACCAGCAGCAAGGCATGTTCAAGTTGCTGAAATGGTTATTGAACGAGCAAAACGTTTAGTGGAACATAAAAAAGATGTGATTATTTTGTTAGACTCAATCACTCGTTTGGCGCGAGCTTATAATACGGTTGTTCCTTCATCAGGTAAAGTTTTAACTGGTGGTGTGGATGCGAATGCATTGCATCGTCCAAAACGCTTTTTTGGTGCAGCCCGTAATGTAGAAGATGGTGGGAGCTTAACCATTATTGCAACCGCATTGATTGATACTGGTTCTAAAATGGATGAAGTTATCTACGAAGAGTTCAAAGGTACGGGTAATATGGAAGTCCATTTATCACGTAAAATTGCTGAACGTCGAGTGTTCCCTGCCATTGATTTTAATCGTTCTGGTACACGTAAAGAAGATTTAATGACTTCGCCAGATGAACTGCAAAAAATGTGGATTTTACGCAAAATTCTTAACCCAATGGGGGAGACTGATGCGATGGAATTCTTGATTGATAAACTGTCCATGACTAAAACCAATGATGAGTTTTTTGAAATGATGAAGCGGTCGTGATTTGCGCAGTTAATAGTAAATATCATTAAAGTAATGAAAAAGAGCTGTATTATATTCTGATACGGCTTTTTTTATGGCAAAATATAGCGTAATTTATAAAACTTAATTAAGTTTTAGTTGTTGTTAAAAAGCCTTATGGTTAAGGTTATAAAGGTTTAATAAAGGAGCCAACTCATGTCAAAGCAACAAATCGGTGTTATTGGAATGGCAGTTATGGGGCGAAATCTTGCGCTCAATATTGAAAGTCGTGGATTTTCTGTTGCTATTTATAATCGTTCTAAAGATAAAACAGAGCAAGTCATGGCTGAGCATTCTGATAAGCAATTGGTTCCTTATTTTACCATTGAAGATTTCGTCAATTCTTTAGAAAAGCCACGTCGCATCCTAATCATGGTTCAAGCAGGTAAAGGCACTGATGCTGTAATAGATGAATTACGCCCACTTTTAGATAAAGGCGATATTATTATTGATGGTGGTAATGCTTATTTTGAAGATACCATTCGCCGCAATAAAATGCTTTCAGATGAAGGCTTTAATTTTATTGGTACAGGTGTTTCTGGTGGTGAAGAAGGGGCGCTTAAAGGTCCTTCAATTATGCCAGGTGGTCAAAAAGAAGCTTATGAGTTAGTTGCACCTATATTAGAGAAAATAGCAGCTAAGGCTAATAACGAACCTTGTGTGACTTATATCGGTCCAAATGGTGCTGGCCATTATGTGAAAATGGCTCATAATGGTATTGAGTATGGCGATATGCAACTGATAGCGGAAAGCTATTCTGTGTTAAAACATGCCGTTGGTTTAACTAACGACGAACTTGCTGATGTTTTTACTGATTGGAATAAAGGTGAATTAGATAGTTATTTGATCGAAATCACAGCCGATATCTTCAAACATAAAGACGAAGAAGGTAATTATTTAGTTGATGTGATTTTAGATGCTGCAGGCAATAAAGGGACAGGTAAATGGACTAGCCAGAGCGCTTTAGATTTGGGTGAGCCTTTATCATTAATCACTGAGTCTGTATTTGCTCGTTATCTATCTGCAATTAAAGATCAGCGAGTTGCGGCATCAAAAGTATTAAAAGGTCCTGAAAAACAGTCTTATAGTGGCGATAAGAAAGAACTGATAGAGAAAGTTCGTAAAGCGCTATATATGGGGAAAATTATTTCTTATGCACAAGGTTTTGCTCAGTTGAAAGCCGCATCCCATAAATATCAATGGAATTTGAATTATGGTGAAATAGCTAAAATTTTTAGAGCAGGTTGTATTATTCGTGCGCAATTTTTACAAAAAATTACGGATGCTTATGCTGAAAATAACGAGATTGATAATTTGTTGCTAGCCCCTTATTTCAATAAAACGGCAGAAGCTTATCAACAGTCATTACGTGATGTGGTATCTCTAGCTGTACAGCAAGGTATTGCAGTTCCTACACTTTCGGCTGCTATTGCTTATTATGATAGCTATCGTTCGGCGGTATTACCCGCTAACTTGATTCAAGCACAACGAGATTATTTTGGTGCTCATACTTATCAACGTATTGATAAAGAAGGGATTTTTCATACAAATTGGCTAAATATTGAATCATAGTATTTTCAGTTAATAACCTTATTTTGGTAAACAAAAGTGCAAGTAAGTTTGCACTTTTGTTATTTTTTGTTAGTGAGTTTATTTTTCTTCTCTCTCTTCATTATTAAAACCCTTGTCATTATTGGCTTGAAACTTGTCAAGTAATTTTGTTTATTAAAAAATCTAGAAAAACACTATATATGGTGTATAATTATTTATTATTTACTATATATAGTGTTTGGCGATGTGGGGGTTGGGTTTATATCATAAAAACTAATGATTTAATAAGAAATGAATAATTACAACGAATATTGATGTTGATATAAAACCTACGATAAGCGCTAAGTGTTAATGAATATTGAGGAGTATATATGCCTGTAGTAATTAAACGAGATGGTTGTCAAACTGCATTTAATGAAACTCGAATCAAAGATGCCATCATCAAAGCTGCAGTTGCGGCCAATGTACATGATCCAGATTATTGCGTAGCTGTTGCTCGTGTTGTTACTAATCAAATGAGCGAACGTGAAAGTGTTGATATCAATGAAATTCAAAATGCTGTTGAAAATCAGTTGATGTCAGGTCCTTATAAAAAATTGGCAAGAACTTATATTGAGTATCGCCATGACCGTGATCGCGCTCGTGAAGAACGTAGTCGGCTAAATCAAGATATTCGCGGGCTAATTGAGCAAAGTAATGTTGCTATTTTAAATGAAAATGCTAACAAAGATAGCAAGGTGATCCCAACTCAACGTGATTTGCTCGCAGGTATTGTGGCAAGGCATTATGCTAAACAATATTTGTTACCAAAAGATATTTCACGTGCTCATGATTGCGGTGAAATTCATTATCATGATTTAGATTATGCACCATTTTTTCCGATGTTTAACTGTATGTTAATTGATTTAGATGGCATGCTAACTAACGGATTTAAAATGGGTAATGCTGAAATTGAACCACCAAAATCAATTGCGACAGCGACAGCAGTAACTGCGCAAATTATTGCACAAGTCGCTAGCCATATTTATGGTGGGACGACTATTAATCGGATCGATGAAGTTTTAGCGAAATTTGTTACCATCAGTTATAACAAACACAAACAAGTGGCAGAAGAGTGGAATATCCCAAACCCAGAGGATTATGCAAAAAGCCGAACTCAAAAAGAGTGTTATGATGCGTTTCAATCTCTTGAATATGAAGTGAACACTTTGCATACTGCTAATGGTCAAACGCCGTTTGTTACTTTTGGTTTTGGTTTAGGAACAAGTTGGGAATCACGCCTAATTCAAGAATCTATTTTAAACGTTCGTATCAAAGGACTTGGTAAAAATCATAAAACAGCTGTTTTCCCGAAATTGGTTTTTGCAATTAAAGATGGGATTAATTATAAGCAAGGCGATGCAAATTATGATATTAAACAACTTGCGTTGGAATGCGCAAGTAAGCGTATGTATCCAGATATTCTAAACTACGATAAAGTTGTCGAAGTTACTGGATCATTTAAAACGCCAATGGGCTGTAGAAGCTTTTTAGGTGTTTATGAAGAAGATGGTCAATTAATTCATGATGGGCGTAATAATTTAGGAGTTATTAGTTTAAACTTGCCTCGTATCGGTATTGAGGCTAAAGGCGATGAAGCTCGTTTTTGGGATATTTTAGATAAACGTTTAGCGCTATGTAAAAAGGCTTTAATGACACGTATTGCTCGACTGGATGGTGTAAAAGCGCGTGTTGCACCTATTTTATATATGGAAGGTGCTTGTGGTGTTAGACTTAATGAAGATGATAGTGTTTCTGAAATTTTTAAAAATGGTCGGGCTTCGATCTCTTTAGGTTATATTGGTCTTCATGAAACATTAAATGCACTTTACGGAAATCAAACACATCCATTTGACAGCGATAAATTACGTGAAAAAGGGGTAGAAATTGTTGAGCGTTTACGTAAAGCGGTAGATCAATGGAAGGATGAAACTGGTTATGGTTTTAGTTTATATAGTACGCCAAGTGAGAACTTATGTGATCGATTCTGCCGACTTGATACAGCTGAATTTGGTGTGATTTCTGGTGTCACAGATAAAGGCTATTATACGAACAGTTTTCATCTTGATGTTGAGAAAAAGGTTAACCCATATGAAAAAATTGAATTTGAAAAAGCTTATCCTTCTATCGCAAATGGTGGATTCATCTGCTATGGTGAATACCCTAATATGATTAACAACATCAAAGCATTAGAGGATGTTTGGGATTACAGTTATACTCGAGTGCCTTATTATGGAACTAATACGCCAATTGATGAGTGTTATGAGTGTGGTTATACTGGTGAATTTTCTTGTACGAGTAAAGGCTTTGTTTGCCCAAGTTGTGGTAATCATGATTCTTCAAAAGTTTCTGTTACTCGCCGTGTTTGTGGATATCTGGGTAGCCCTGATGCTCGCCCATTCAATGCCGGTAAACAAGAAGAAGTAAAACGCCGAGTCAAACATTTGAATAATGGTCAAATTGGTTAATAATAAATGTAATACTTATGAATTATCATCGCTATTATCCCGTAGATGTTGTGAATGGCGAGGGTACTCGTTGTGTACTTTTTGTTGCAGGCTGCGAACACCAATGTCCAGGTTGTTATAACAAAAGTACATGGGGAGTAAATTCAGGTTCGCCATTTACACATTCACTTGAAGATCAAATCATTAAAGATTTGCAAGATACAGAAATAAAACGTCAAGGATTATCTCTTTCTGGTGGTGATCCTTTGCATCCTCAAAATATTCAAGCTATATTAAAATTGGTTCAACGCGTTAAATCTGAGTGCGATAACAAAGATATCTGGCTTTGGACAGGGTATAAATTTGATGAGTTAACTGCTGAACAACAAGCCGTTATTCCTTATATTGATGTGTTAATTGATGGAAAATTTGTACAAGAACTTGCTGATCCTCGCTTATTGTGGCGAGGAAGTAGCAATCAAGTTATTTATCGTTTTAAATAAAAAATTGGGTTATTTTTGTGATTTATGTAAATTTAAAAGATAAGAAATTGCCTCACGATAATTAATTTCAAGATTTTCACTGCTGGATGATGTGATATGTAAATCGGTTATTTTACCGTTATCAATACCGTAAACCCAACCATGTAAATTCACTTTTTGACCTCGTTGCCATGCTGATTGGATTATTGTGGAGTGACCAAGATTGTAAACTTGTTCAATTACATTGAGTTCACATAACACATCTAAGCGGATATCGGGTGGAAATTGGCCCAGTAGTGAACTGTTTCGAAACCACAGATCACGAATATGCAGTAGCCAGTTATTAATTAACCCTAAATCAGGATTTTCAACCGCATCACGAATTCCACCACAACCTAAATGACCACAAACAATGATGTCTTCAATTTTGAGTACATCTACAGCATATTGAACGACAGATAAACAGTTTAAATCTGTATGGATTACAAGATTACCGACATTTCGATGTACAAATAATTCGCCGGGTTTTAACTTAATGAGTTTTTCTGCTGAAACACGACTATCCGAGCAGCCGATCCACAAAAATTTAGGGTTTTGTTCAATGGCAAGTTGTTTAAAAAAATCTGGATCTTCTTGCTCTATTTTTTCTGACCATTCATGGTTGAAACGAATTAAATCCTTGACATCAAACATAATTAATATTTTCCTATATATTTCATTATTATTTTTACTATTTTTTATTTTATGTTGATCAATATTGTTCAGTATGCTGAATCTTGCTTTTCATTATTAATTTACGCCATATAGGGGTTGTTAATAATTTAGCCTTAACAATTTTGCCATAAAGTTTGAAGCGTAGTGGAATTGTTCGTTGGTAATAGCATTTATTGGGCTTTGGATGGCCACTGTTTAAAATTTTACTTAAAATTTCAGCACTATCCAAAGCATAGCTAATACCTTCCAAAGAACTTGCACTAATAAAACCTGCTGCTTCCCCTATCAAAAATATATTTTCATTACCGGTGTAAAAATCACGTAATCGATTTGGATAAACCACTAAGCATTTTTCTGTTTTTAGGGGTTCTCCAAAAATAAATCCTTGCTTTGATAGTTTTTCTTTTAATTTTTCAAAATGTTGATTTGCTACTTTTTTGGGGAAAGCACCACCAAAGATAAAATAACCATCTTTCGAAATGCTCCAAGCGTAGCAATTTGTCGATTCATTATCAAAGACGCACGAATTAAAAGGATTTGGGTGCATTTCTGGAAACCATTGCTGTATCGCTACATACTGTCTTATTGTATGTTGAGGATATCGCATCCGCCTAACAAGGGAGTTTGCACCGTCAGCGCCGACTACATATTGTGCTGTGACATTGTGTTCTGTTTTATCTTGAGCAATATAAGTGATTTGATAACCATCAATGATACGTCTAACTTCTTTACAAAGTGTATTATGGAGTACTGTAACTTTTGATGGTATCAGTGATTTTAGCCATAGATCAAATTTGTGTCGATCAAAGCTTACGTAACTTCGTTGGTAATTACGAATAAGTTTGGTTTGTAAGTCTATAGTTTTGACACTAAAAATTTGCGGATCAGTTAAGATATCTTTGGGTAAATTTAACTTTTGTCTAATAAAAGCTTTTTGTGCATCATTGGCTAATAATCCTCCACAAGGTTTATGGAAACCTTCATTTCCGGCTTGATGTTTTGTATCTAATGCAATGACTTTAAAAGAAGGGCTGAGTAAGCGAGCTAGCGTACTGCCAGCAGGTCCAAGACCTATGATTGCGATATCGTAATCCATGTTAATTTTGTTGTTTGCTTTATCACTTTTAAAAGGTGTTTATGTTAGCAAATTATATTAAATGTGGCTATTAGATATGTAAGTTTATCTATACCAGTTAACTTTTAAAAAAAATCAATAAATTATATGTTTTAGGATAAAAACAGGATTTGGACTCACTATCTCGATCTGCTTACTTTTGTTATTGGTCTGATATTGTTTTTAAAAATGCTTGATTTAATTCATTAAATGGTAGTTTACGACTGATTATTACTAATCGTGATATTCTTTCTGATAAATTTTGCCAGGGAGAACCATAGTCAAATCCTACGACCTTATGCACACCTTGAACAATTAATCGTTGATCGTTCCCTTTTATTGCTAAAACACCTTTGTAGCGCAACATATCGTTGCCATATTGTTCGACTAAGCGTTCCATAAAAGATCCAATTTTTTTTAGATCGAGTTCGCCAGCTTCAAAGAGATAAGAACAAATATTATCATCCCACGATGTGTTTTGTTTTTGTCGTGGTAGTGGTTTAAATCCAGCTTCGAAAATTTGCGTTGGATTAATAACAAAAAAACCTTTATTTATTGTTAGCTCATCACTTAATTCAAAGGCATGTATATCAAGCCATTGCGATTTTGGTATTTGACCTTTTTCTGTTTCAAAGATAGCCGCTTTATGGTTGATTTTATGAATTCGGTTAATGACTTCTGCCTTTTGTTCATCATTAATACAATCAGTTTTGGTTAAAATAATTCGATCAGCAAAACCAATTTGTGAAAAGGCTACACGATGTTCATTAAGGTGTTTTAAAATATGTTGAGCGTCAACAAGAGTAATAACAGCATCAAGTTGAATTGTTTCACGAATTAAATCATCAATAAAAAAGGTTTGAATAATCGGTGCCGGATCAGCAAGCCCAGTTGTTTCGATAATCAATCGCTCAAATTGTAATTCACCAACTGAACGTTTTGCGTGTAATTTATGTAATGCTTCAGTGAGTTCACCTTGCACTGTACAACAAATACAGCCATTAGTCATTTCAACAAGTTGAATTTCGGCACTAACATTTAATAAATTACTATCGATGTTTACTGGACCAAATTCATTTTCGATAATAATCACTTTCTCATCATGGTTATGCTTTAACAGATAATTAATAAGTGTTGTTTTACCGGAGCCCAAAAAACCAGTTAATAAGGTAACAGGTAATAATGAAGATGAAATAGGGTCTGTCATTTATTGTCCCTTAACCGTTAGCAACATTTAAATCCACCTTTGCCACTATATTTTGCATCTTGACGCTCTTTGAAAAACTCTTCATAAGTCATGGGTGTTTGTTCTGGATGAGTGAGCTTCATGTGCTGAACATAATTATCATAATCAGGAATGCCAATCATTAATTTAGCAGCTTGGCCCAGATATTTTCCTGCTTTAGCGAGTGAATCAAACATACCTTTTCTCTTAATTGAACATTATTGTCTTATACTGAGATATTAAATCCTTGTCAATCATATCTCATAACTTAAATTACATTTAAAAATTAATATATTCCAATATAAGATGCTAATTAGCCTGAGTCAATCATTGATTAATCGTAATTGTTATTAAAGTAAGAAATATGATGAAATTTCGATAGCTATTGATTTTATTTATTTTTCGTTGATTTAGAAGAAGGCCGTATTTTAAATTTTTCATGAAATTCATTTATCTATCAGTAAATAAATTCTATAATATTTGCTAATTTATCAAGCATAAGAGTTAATAATGGAAAAATTTCACGTAACAGGCCCAACCATGTTAAATGGTGAAGTGGTTATTTCTGGGGCAAAAAATGCTGCACTACCCATTTTATTTGCTGCGATTTTGGCAGAAAAACCAGTAGAACTTCGCAATGTTCCCAAACTGAAGGATATTGACACAACGTTGGAATTGTTAAGCCAGCTAGGTGTAAAATGTGAACGAAATGATTTTATTCATCTTGATGCAAGTCATCTTAATAACTATTGTGCGCCTTATGATTTAGTTAAAACTATGCGTGCCTCAATTTGGGCTTTAGGTCCATTGGTTGCTCGTTTTGGACAAGGACAAGTTTCATTACCTGGTGGCTGTGCTATCGGCGCAAGACCTGTTGATCTTCATATTACGGGTCTTGAACAATTAGGGGCGACAATTACACTTGATGAAGGTTATGTTAAAGCATCGGTAAATGGACGGCTGAAAGGTGCTCATATTGTTATGGATAAAGTCAGTGTTGGCGCGACTGTGACTATTATGTCATCTGCTACTTTAGCTGAAGGTAAAACTGTAATCGAAAATGCAGCTTGTGAACCTGAAATTGTTGATACAGCTAAATTCCTGAATATGCTAGGCGCTAAAATTACCGGTGCTGGTACTATGCGTATTGAAATTGAAGGGGTCGAATGTTTAGGTGGTGGTGTGCATGAGATCGTTTCGGATCGCATTGAAACCGGGACTTTTTTAGTTGCGGCTGCTATATCTCAAGGTAAAATTACGTGTCGTAAAACTGATCCTACCTTACTTGATTCCGTGCTTTCTAAATTGAAGGAGGCTGGTGCTAAAATTGAAATTGGTGAAGATTGGATTTGTTTAGATATGCAGGGAAAAAGAGCGAAAGCGGTCAATATTCACACCGCTCCGCATCCAGGGTTTCCTACTGATATGCAGGCACAATTTTCATTATTGAATATGGTTGCTGAGGGTACAGGAATCATTAAAGAAACGATTTTTGAAAATCGATTTATGCATGTGCCTGAGTTAATTCGTATGGGTGCTAGAGCTGAAATTGAAGGCAATACATTAATTACGCATGGCGTTGAAAAATTAAGTGGAACACAAGTTATGGCAACGGATTTACGAGCATCTGCAAGTTTAGTTTTAGCTGGTTGCATAGCAGAAGGTTTAACGACGGTTGATCGAATTTATCATATTGATCGTGGTTATGATAATATTGAAGAAAAACTAAGAAAATTAGGTGCGAATATTGAAAGGGTAAAATAAATCTCATTTTATTAAATATGATGAGTCAGTTACTTATTCAAAAGAGGGGCAACAATGACAAAACAAGCGTTGGTATTTTTATCAAATGGTTGTGAAGAAACAGAAGCAGTCACGACAATTGATTTATTAACCAGAGCCGATATTAAAGTGACTACCGCGAGCATCTCGAATATTCGTGAAATTGAATGTTCCCGAGGAGTAACAATTTTAGCTAAAAAAACGATTTTAGATATTCAATACATTGATTTTGACGTTGTTATTTTACCCGGTGGTGTAAAAGGTGCAGAAAATTTTCGAGACTGTCCATTATTGATCGAGAAATTAAAACAAACACACCAGAGTGGTGGTATTGTTGCTGCAATCTGTGCTTCGCCAGCCATGGTTTTGCTGCATCATAATTTATTCCCACATGCTGATATGACCGGTTATCCAACCACTAAAGAGGCATTCAAAAACTGGAAAGCTGATAGAGTTTATTATGATGAGCAAAATAAAGTCATTACCAGCCAAGGTCCTGCGACATCCATTGATTTTGCCTTAAAAATTATCGAGGTATTGTTAGGACAAACAAAAGCTGCCGAGGTTGCTCAACAGTTAGTTCTTCCATCAGGGATTGAATCCTATCAATAAATAGGTATCAAATGTCAAATTCACATTTGTATGAAAGATTAGTTAAAAGAGCGACATTGAGCGCTGTTCTAATCTCTATTTTTCTAATTTTAATTAAATTGATTACTTGCTGGTTAACGGGATCAATAAGCTTATTTGCGTCATTATTGGATTCAAGTATCGATTTACTTGCTTCTGGATTCAATTTCTTTTTAGTCCGTTATGCGCTAAAACCTGCAGATGATGAACATACTTTTGGTCATGGTAAGGCAGAATCGTTGGCTGCATTATCGCAGAGCGCATTTATTATTGGTTCTGCGATAATTTTATTACTTTCTAGTATTCGCTCTTTTATTCACCCAAGCGAGTTGCAGCTTCCTTTATTAGGAATTGCTGTTTCGATAGTTTCTGCTGTAATTACAGCTGTTCTTGTCTTATACCAAAGACACGTTGTAAAAATGACCAGCAGTAATGCTATTCAGGCTGATATGCTACATTATTCTTCCGACATGCTGATGAATATTGCTGTTATTATTGCACTTTGTTTAAGTTGGTACGGCATTACTTATGCTGATGCTGCCTTTGCATCGTTTATTGCTTTATACATTTGTTATAACGCTTATCATATTGCTTATCGTGCTATTCAAGATCTACTTGATCGTGCTTTGCCTGATAGCGACAAGGTAAGAATTGCTGAAATTGTTACTTCATATCCTGAGGTACAAGGTTTTCATGAGCTAAAAACACGGCAAGCAGGTCCTTTGAAATTTATTCAATTGCACCTTGAGCTAGATGATGATATGCCTTTAATTAGAGCACATGCTATTGCCGATGCTATTGAAGAACATATTTCTAAAGAGTTCTCTCCAGCAACAGTGATTATTCACCAAGATCCAATTTCCGTTGTGCCAACCGAAATAAAGAAGTAGAAAAATTAATCAAAAATAGCTTTTATTGTCTATTGTTAGATATCAGTTAAGACTCTATAATAACGAAAAGTTAATAATTTGGAGTTGTTTCATATGATAAAAAAAATAGGTATTTTAACCAGTGGTGGCGATGCTCCGGGAATGAATGCTGCTATTCGTGGTGTTGTAAGAACTGCATTAGCAGAAGGATTGGATGTCTTTGGTATTTATGATGGTTATATGGGGCTTTGTGAAGATCGTATTGTTCAATTAGAGCGTTCAAGTGTATCAGATATTATTACTCGTGGTGGTACATTTCTTGGTTCGGCTAGATTCCCAGAGTTTAAAGATAAAAACGTAAGACAAAAAGCCATTGCTAATTTAAAAAAACATCAAATTGATGCTTTAGTGGTTATTGGTGGTGATGGTTCATATATGGGGGCAATGCGATTAACTGAAGAAGGTTTTCCATGTATCGGCTTACCAGGTACTATCGATAATGATATTCGTGGAACTGATTATACTATTGGCTATTTTACTGCCCTTAGTACTGCAGTTGAAGCCATTGATAGATTACGTGATACTTGTTCTTCGCATAACCGAATTTCAGTTATTGAAATTATGGGGCGGGACTGTGGTGATTTAACTTTAAATGCTTCTGTTGCTGGTGGCTGTGAGTTTATGATTATTCCTGAGGTTTCTTATACTAAAGAAGATCTAATCGAAGAAATTAAACTGGGCTTTGCAAAAGGTAAAAAACATGCAATTGTAACTGTTACAGAGCATATGTGTGATGTAAACCAACTTGCAGCAGATATTGAAGCGGCGGTTCATCACGAAACTCGTGCAACGGTATTAGGTCATGTTCAACGTGGCGGCTCTCCTGTTCCTTATGATCGTATTTTAGGTTCTCGTATGGGCGCTTATGCTGTTGAATTGCTGCTACAAGGTCATGCTGGTAGAAGCGTTGGTGTACAAAATGGTAAATTAGTACATCATAATATTATTGAAGCTATTAATAATATGAAGCGCCCATTTGATATGGATCTATACAATACCGCTAAGCGATTATTCTAAAAGTTAATTGTTTGGTAAAACATAATCTGTATTGATAAAGATCTAACTTTTTATTATAGGTGAACTATTGAACATAGAATCTTACAATAGTCACCTAGTTTGTTTATTTGTAAACCTTCCTAAAATTAGTTTATATTGGATTCAACTTACTATAAAAGTTTTTGGCATTAATGAAGTATAAATGTGTTTCACAATAATTTAATTACAATTGTATATAGGTAATTTTATGTCATTACATTTTTTAGAAGATGATGATTGTTTTTACGTCTGTGATGTCAATAATAGAAAAATAGCTGAAATGACTTTTACAAGAGTTGGAAATGATAAAGCTACCATTGATCATACTTACATTGATCCAGCATATCGAGGCCAAGGTATTGCTAATCATTTATTAGATCTTGTGGTTGAACGATTACAGCAAGAAAAGCGTGAAATTATTCCTATTTGTTCATTTGCTGTTAAAAAGTTATCAATATAACTATTCTTTTAATTAACTGATTTTTATATATATAATTATAATTATTTGTCCAAATTTTATTTTCATAAATAGTAGTTCTAATTATGCGAATATGCGATAATGTATGCTAATGTGTTTTCATTAACTTACAATACCCAAAATGGTAACAGAAAAACCGCAAAAAATTCATTCAATACATGTATTACGTGGTGTTGCAATTATTATGATTGTTTTTAGTCACTGTTTAGGTGTGTTTAAAAACACTCACTTAATTGCTGATAGTTATCTATTTTCTTTTTTGAATTTATTTGCATTTAATTTCACAACATTTTTTGTATTAATTGCAGGTTTTTTATTTCAACATCTAACATACAAATTTGACACTAGAACATATTACTTATCAAAGTTTAAGACTGTGGTATGTCCTTACATTTCGGTATCTATTTTCTGCTTTATATTTTTTCATTATCAATATTTATCAGATTTACCTTGGTATTCCTCGACCGAATCTAGCATAATTAGTACAATAACAAAAATGATGTTAACTGGAACACAGTTGTTGCCATTATGGTTTATGCCTATGATTATTATCATTTATTTAATGGCCCCTTTATTATACTTTTGGTCGAAGAAGAGTTTAATTGTGGCTGGTTTGATTTCTATGTTTTGGGTTGTGATGTTTACTAAACCTGATTTTACTCAACCTTTTTTAAATTTATTACATTATGGTCCAGTTTATTTAACTGGTATGATGATAAAACAAAATTATCAAACCATTATGAAATTAGTAAAAAGTAATTTATTTTTAGTCATATTCTTTTTTGGTTTATGCTTTTGTGTTCCTTTCGCTTATCGCTATACAAGCCATTTAAGTGTTGAAAAGCTTTATTATGATACATTACAAAAAATTATTCTGTTTATATTAGCGCTTTATTTTTTAGATAAATTAAATCACAAAAGCAATGAAGGAAAATGTTATAAATTCTTTTCTTATATGGCAAATATCAGCTTTCCAATCTATTTTATTCATGAAATTATTGTGTTAGAACTTGAACAAATATTGTATCAGTCTCCACTCAAAAGCATAATTAAAACAAATAATGGCTGGCTAGCATCATTGGGCGCTATAATTTTTTTAGTACTCAGTTTAGTTTTAAGTGTTATCATTGCTAACATTATAAAATTGATTTTCAAAAATAAAGCGCAATATCTTATTGGTGGTATGCGTTAAGTAATGCTATTCATATTTTAATTTATTATTTTTTATTAAAAAACTAGATTGTCTTTTATATAGCTAATGAAATTTATTTTGTTTGTATCAAATGTATTAAGTAAAACAATTTGAGCAAATAAAGAACAAACGGAAAAAAAATTAAAATTAATACTTGCGCGAATTTTTTAAGTCCCTATAATGCGCATCCACTGACACGCAGTCAGCGAAAAGCAGACGGTGAGTGAGTTAAAAATAAGATCGAAAAATTGAAAAAAGATCTTGACGAATAAAAAAGTGTAGCGTAGTATACGCAGCCCTTGAGACAGCAAACTAAAGCGGTAAAATGTTTGGTTAA
>NZ_JBXSQH010000015.1:0-53968 GCF_057063525.1 Gilliamella sp. X-46
CCCACCGTTTATCTGTTAGCATTGTTCTTGGCATGATGAATCGAGTTATGGTTGTTTTTTGCAGAATTATTATAACTCACATCATGCCGTCTAAAAAATAATCACGAAAGATCAACACGCCCTAATTTATCATTAATATAATTATCATTTTAAATGATAGTGTCATTAAAGTTTCTCCATGGGCGGTTATTTCTCATCGCTTTTTGATAGTTACCTGGAGTTACCCCGAAATTTCGACGGAAAATAGCAATAAAACCACTAATATTATCATAACCTAAATTTAAAGAAATTTCTGTGATAGGTCTGCCCGCAACAAGCAACTCTAAAGCTTTTAACATACGTAGTTTCTGTCGCCATTCTGTGAAATTAAATCCAGTTTCATTTGTAAATCGACGAGTTAATGAGCGTCGAGAAATCCCAGCCCAAACGCTCCATTCATTAATGTTTCTATCATCACTAGGATTATTAGACAAAGCTAAAGCAATTTTTAACAAACGAATATCTTTTGGCATTGGGAGTGCTATATCAACTTGAGGTATTATACTAATCTCGTCGACAATCACTGCCATCAATCGCTTATGCTCGGGTTGCAATTCTGAATTATTCCATGTCATGGTTCGGGTAATTGCTTCACGCAATAGAGTAGATAATTCTAGCATGCAGGATTTATTCGGCAGATTATTACATTCGCTTTTTTGTATATAGATACTCCATCCGTGGAATGGCCCATGTGATCCGAGAAGAGAATGCTGTGTATCTGGAGGTATCCATATACCATGAGTTGCGGGTATTACCCATTGACTACCTTCCACTTCAATTGAAATTAAACCTTGTAATGTACCAGCTAGTTGTCCTCTCGAATGATGATGACGTTCTGTTACTTTCACTGATGGGGATTTGAGTGATGCCGATATAATCATAGGTTCGTTATCAGAAGAAGCGACCTCTGGAGAAATGAGTGAAATATTCATTTATATGGCCTCTAAGTAATATTTTGTGGCTGGAATTAGTTAGTAAATTTTTGTTTTACTAACTATCCTAAATTAACCCAAGTTAATTCAAATAAAATAAATATAACTATATATATCAAAAATAAATTAGCAATAACCCAATAAATCATGAATGATTTAAAAAAATATCATTTAATATAAACAATTGAAACAATTAAGATTATATATATTTTTAGTAACTAGCTGTCTAGAAAGAGGTATAAAATGAAATGAAAGGAAAACATGTTTACTGAAGATATCGCACTATTTGCATCTGAAGAATTGGAAAAAGTGATATTGGATTTAATCGATGAACGTAAAAAGTGTGCTGGAGATGATATTATTTCTTTTATTATTCATAATAGTAATGAAAGTGAAATATTAAGTGATAGTGAGATAGTCGCGCTTTCATTAAACATTTTACTTGCAGCTTCAGAACCAGTTGATAAAGTTTTAGCAAATTGTATCTATCACTTTTATAGAAATGAATCTTATATTGATCTAGTTATCTCCAATGATTGCAGCACTAATAGTATCTTGCAGGAAAGCTTACGTATTACACCACCTGTTCATTTAATTCCACGCCAAGTCGAGGATGATAGTTGTGTTGAAGGTGTTAACTTAAAAAAAGGAGATTTAATATTTTCCTTAATACCATCAGCAAATAGAGATGAAAAATATTTTGAACATCCAAACACATTCAATCCACGAAGAGAATTTAAGGGACATCTTTCATATGGAGTGGGAATTAATGCTTGTATTGGTGCTCAATTTACAAATATACAATTAAATATCGCCCTTCAAAAATTAGTTTCAATACTTAAAAATTACAAAGAAATTACACCACCAACGTTCAGTGAAATATATACACTAGGCGCAACTCAATATAATCTGGAAAGAGTTTAATATGAAACAATCGATTGACCTGACAACCTCAGAAAGAAAGTTAGTGTTTGCTATGACACTATCTAGTATATTGCCATTATTAGATAGCAGTATTGTTAATGTTATTTTACCCTCAATTTCGAATGACATTAATGCCTCTTATGCTTATATGCAATGGGCTGTTACCATATATATGCTTGCTTGCGCAGCTGGCATATTACTATCACCTTATGTACATGAAAATTTTGGACTCAAGAAAGCATGGGTATGCTCAATTTTTGTCTTTCTTGTTGGTTCTATATTAGTTGGATTTTCATATAATCTGGTTTCTTTAATCTTGTATAGATGTCTACAAGGTTTTGGTGCAGGAATTTTAATTCCTATTACTCAATCTACAATAGCAACTTATTTTGGTAAGGAAAGACTAAAGCCGGTTATGGCATTGATTGCTATTCCGTCAGTCTTTGCCCCTGCACTAGGGCCAATTTTTGGAGCAATCATATCAGAACAGTTAAATTGGAGAATAGCTTTTTTTATCAACATACCTTTAGTACTTATGGCTTTTTTATTTGGTAGAACGACAATGCCTGATAATAAAACGTCTAAATACAATATGAATATTTATGTATTAATGACATTTTTAATTGCTTTAATAATATTTTTCATCTCTATTAAAAATATCACTTCTGGGCATTTTTTTGATATTTTTAATATTATTATGCTAGTTTTAGGTATTGGTTTGATGATGGTTTCGCTTATTATTAATAACAAGTCAGACAGTAAACTGATCGATTTAAGTTCATTTAGTTGTATTCAATATTCGTTTGCAATAATTATGGGATTTCTGACGTCACTTATCTTTTTTGGTTTCATGATTTTTTTTCCTTTAATACAAGCAATAAATGATAATATATCTATTACATATATTGGTATGTTGCTAGCTCTACAAGGTGTAGGTGCCTGGTTGGCTAGAAAATTTATTTATAAATCTCTAAGTGAGATAAATTCATTTCTAATTATTGGTGTAGGATTAATAATATCAGCAATAAGTATATTAATAATTCAAGTAGGTGGCAACGCCTTTGAAATTATCGGTTTTACTGTTCGAGGTTCCGGATTAGGCGTCGCCACGATTGCTGTTCTCTCTTCTCCATTTGAGTTCTGTGATAAAAATCAAATTAAGGACACGAGCGCTATCACGCGTGTTACACAGCAAATTGGTGGTGCATTTGGAGGTGTACTATCAGGAATATTAATCAACCTCACTCAACATCAAATAATTTCAATAAACTGTGCTTATCAGGCAATGTTTTTTGTGTCTCTGGCTTTTGGTTTTCTAGCGGTTATTGTCTATATTTTCTTTGGCCGAGTGAATACAAGGATTTAGCATACAAAAAAAACGGAACATGTGAGTTCCGTTTTTTTTCGCTTATTCAACGATACTGCTAAGCCACTTATTCTGTATTGAACAATTGAATGAACTATAAAGAGTCTCAACCGCTGACGCAGGTTTTAACTTGAATAAGGTATTTTTTCTGTTTAAACTAATTTTCTAAACCACTTACACAGTGCTTTGGAAGCAAAATTTATTGTAAAAATTCATTACCGACGCAAGTTGGCAAACAAAACTGAAGAAAATTTAAGATGCAGTCCAAAACCCTGTGACATTCACTTTGTCCTGCTGCAAAACAGCTCGAATAGGCATTTGATTAACATTATGATCTTTTTCGGCTTGTTCTAATACCTGCATTTTACTTTCACCAACTAAATGTAGATAGATATTTTTACTATTTAAAATAGTAGGTAACGTTAAAGTAATACGATCAAGTGGCGCTGTTAATGGTGTCATCCCGACAACTTTTCGACCTGATTTCATATCTAAACCGGCCGCTAAATTAGCTGCCCCTGGGAATAATGAAGCTGTATGTCCATCTTCGCCCATACCTAAAACAATTACATCAAATGGCATCGGAATTTTATCTAACATCTTGTCAGTCATTTCGGCGCCATCAAATGGATTATCACAACTGTTTTTTAAACCGACAAAATTAGCCAATTTTGCATTGTTTTGTAATAAATGCGTCATCACTAACTTTTCGTTACTGGCATCATCATTATCATCAACCCATCTATCATCAACTAATGTAATAAAAACTCGGCTCCATTCTATATTTTGTTGACTTAGTGATACAAATAATGGAATAGGTGTTTTCCCCCCCGAAACCGCAATAGAAGCATGTCCTTTTTGTACAATGGCCTGTTTTAATTCATTGACGATATGTGAGGTTAAATCTTCGATCAATAATTGA
This sequence comes from Gilliamella sp. X-46, assembly GCF_057063525.1. NCBI lineage: Bacteria > Pseudomonadati > Pseudomonadota > Gammaproteobacteria > Orbales > Orbaceae > Gilliamella > Gilliamella sp. X-46. The sequence continues at coordinate 4,184 of NZ_JBXSQH010000015.1, forward strand.
CTATTTTGATATTTATTTAACGTAAACATAGTTATTTTTCCTTTATTCAAATTCGTGCCATGAATGCCCATCTTTAGTGATTAAGGCAACGGATGCGACTGGTCCCCAAGTTCCAGCTTGATAAGTTTTTGGTGGTTCTTTTTCTGTTTCCCATGCACTAATAATTGAATCAACCCATTTCCATGCTGCTTCAACTTCATCACGATGAACAAATAACGCTTGGCGCCCCCGCATAACTTCAAGTAATAAACGCTCATAGGCATCAGCGCTTTGTTGGTGAAAAGTTTCACTAAAACTTAAATCAAGTTTAGTGGTTTGTAAATTGTGAGTACTATCTAATCCCGGTACTTTGTTTAGAATTTCAATATCCATTCCTTCATCAGGTTGTAAACGAATCGTCAATTTATTTTGTGGTAATTGTGGATAAAATTCACTAAATAGATTAAGTGGTAATGGTTTAAAATAAACAACAACTTCAGAACATTTGCTAGGTAAACGCTTACCTGTACGTAAATAAAATGGGACCCCCGCCCAACGCCAGTTATCAATATCAACTCGAATGGAAACAAATGTTTCGGTATTACTTTTTTGATTTGCGCCGTCTTCTTCTAGATAGCCTGGTACATTAACACCATTAACAAATCCTGCTGTATATTGTCCTCGAACCACCTTTTCGCGAATATTGGTTTTATTAATTGGTCTAAGAGCATTTAGTACAGCTATCTTTTCACTACGTAAGCTATCGTCGTCAAGGTCAGCAGGTGGTGACATAGCAATCATAGTTAAGATTTGTAATAGATGATTTTGTACCATATCTCGCATTTGACCAGCTTTATCAAAATATCCCCAACGACCTTCAATACCTACTTGTTCTGCCACCGTAATTTCGACATGATCAATAGAATTACGATCCCAAAATGACGCAAACACTGTGTTGGCAAAACGTAAAGCTAAGAGGTTTAGTACCGATTCTTTACCTAAGTAATGATCAATACGATATACTTGCGATTCGCTAAAGAATTTAGCCACCGAATCATTGATTTCGCGAGATGATTGCAAATCAGTTCCAAGCGGCTTTTCCATCACAATACGGTTTTGTGATTGATTTAATCCAGCAGCAGCTAAACCTTGACAAATAGTACCGAAAGTACCTGGGTGCATTGCAAAATAAAAAATAGCGGGATGACTTGAATTAAGTTTATTTTTCAATCGTTCAAAACCAGCGCTATCATTAACATCTAGTTTATGAAAATCCAATCGTTGACTAAATCGTTGCCAAATACTATCGTCTAGCGGCTCCGGCATAAATGAGGTTAACGCATCTTTTGCTACCTCACAATAAGCAGCATGATCCCAATCAGCGCGCCCTACGCCTAAAATTTTGGTCTGTTCAGGTAGTTTTCCATACTTTTCTAATTGATATAAAGACGGTAGTAATTTACGTCTAGTCAAATCCCCTTTAGCACCAAAAATAACTAAATCGCAAGCTGGGATATCAGACATGGTTTTCTCCTAGGATGGTGTAATATAATCATTCTATTATGTTGGATGGTTAGTGTACAGGATAAATCATAACAATAGGCATTAGCCTGCATTAGCTCTAAAACAAAAAGGTCACCTCTGTGGTGACCTTTTGTTTGAAACAAGTATGGATAATATTCCACTACATAAATTACGCGCGTACAAAATCCATATGAACTAATTTTGGTTTAAACGCATGACGTTGAACTGCTTGTACTTTGACTTTAACTGCTTTGCCGTCAACCTCAACAGTTAACACGTCAGAATAAAATTCTGGTTTCTCTTGCATATTAAAGATTTGGTTGTGATCAAGCACAACAGAGATTGCAGGTTCAGTTCCACCATAAATGATGGCTGGGAATTGACCAGCGTGACGCAGGCGGCGGCTCGCACCCTTACCATGCTCTTTTCTAACTTCAGCTTTGAATGTAAACATATTTATTTCTCTTAATTATTAAAAATAAAAGCCAATTACAGGCGACCCAGTAGTTGACTATCAAACTAGCACTTTAAAAAGTGTTGTGGATTATAAAGTGTTATCCCTATAAACGCAATCAATTAATCATATGCAAATTGAGTAAAACATTGATTGCGTATGTGGCATAAAATATGAACGATTAGATCAATTCTATCAGAAAACCATAAGTTGATTTCTTATTAGGAGATGATCTTAATGGTTTTGTAATACAACCGGCTTCGACACAAACCATTGATTTATATTCATCATCACCAAAATCCGCCATGGCTTTAGCTTTATTTATCCATGGATTCCAAGTAACTACATCACTGACATTAGTATTGGTTAATCGAATTGTTCGGATGCCATCAGTTATCGTTAGTTGTTTACTCGCATCAGTATAAATACGATCGACTTCTTGATTAAAAGTTAATTGACCTACTGTCGCCGGTTTGTTTTCAACTGCAAGTCGTTCTTGATAAGTTTCACCTAAACCTTTGACTACAACATGGTCAATATTATCAATACCAAAATAAGTATGTAGTGCACTAGTTATATCAAAGTCAGCAAAACAGCTTAAAGTAACTTCACAAGTTTTACCTAAATGAAGATTTAATGACACAGTAAAAGGTTGGTGACAATAAGGTGCTGTCTGCTGATTATTAGTAAGAGACAATATGAGATCAACACCATTATCGTCCTCTTTACAAGAGTCTAATTTCCATTCAACAATACGCGCAAAACCATGAGAAGGATTCCCTAATTGACCAAACCAAGGCCAGCAAACGGGTACCCCTCCTCGAATAGCCACTCCTTGTTTAAAATTTGTTTTGTCGCTTAGCCAAACAACGGGGGTTTGTTCAGTAGCAGGTTGCCAAAATAGCAAATGTGCACCTTGTAATGTAACCGCTGCCTTGCAAGTTTTATGGTTAATAACCACAATAGGGAGTTGGCCATAAGTCGATTGCTTAACCGATGAGCTTAGTGATACGCCTGATAAGCCACTATCTAAAATCGCTTTATATATACTCATACTTACTCCTAAATAATAAATTTAATCAACAATTAATATCGAAACATATCGATAATTGTACGCTTTTTAACTTAATAATAAAAACACTATAGATGCCAAAAGCTTTTTTTAATAAATTGGAGTAAAATGGCAGGCTATAAAAATAAGATAACACACGGGTTATTTTTGTTAAAAAGTTTCAGGAAAGGCTACGTTTATGTATAAAATCCCAATGAGTTTGTATATTCATATGCCATGGTGTGTACAAAAATGTCCTTATTGTGATTTTAATTCACATACCGTTAAAAGAACGCCAGATTATAAAGCCTATATAGCGCATTTGATTAAAGATTTACAGCATGATGCTGTTTTTTGTTCAAACCGTTCAATTCATTCAATCTTTATTGGCGGAGGTACACCGAGCCTGTTTTCTGCTGAATTGATTGATAAATTATTATTGAATATAAATAAGATTATCCCCATAAATAAGAATGCAGAAATTACCATTGAAGCCAATCCAAATTCTGTAGATATAGAAAGATTTAATGGTTATCAACAAGCAGGTATAAATCGAATATCAATCGGTGTGCAAAGTTTTCAAGCCGATAAGCTGGTTAAATTGGGGCGGATACATGATCCTAAAGAAGCAACCACAGCAGGAAAACTAGCCCAAAAATTAAATTTAAGAAGTTTTAATTTAGATTTAATGCATGGATTGCCAAATCAAAGTATTGATGATGCCATATATGACTTAGAACAAGCCATTGCTATCGCGCCACCTCATTTGTCTTGGTATCAATTAACTATTGAGCCCAATACACTATTTGGATCAAAACCACCCGTTTTACCAGATGATGATAAACTTTGGGAAATTTATCAACGAGGTCATCAATTATTGACAAATCATGGTTATCAGCAATATGAAACTTCGGCTTATGCTAAAGAAGATTTACAATGCCAACATAATTTAAATTATTGGCGATTTGGGGACTATTTAGGTATTGGATGTGGTGCTCATGGTAAATTAACACAACCTGATGGCAAAATTATTCGCACCATAAAAACGCGTCACCCAAAAGGTTATTTAGAAGGACGTTATTTGGATAAGTATTATATGGTACCGGAAGAAGATCTGCCCTTTGAATTTTTTATGAATCGTTTTAGGCTTTTTGAACCAACACCTAAACACGAATTTGAACAACGGACTCATTTACCTTTACAAACAGTTGAGAAACAAATAGCAACCGCCATTGAAAAAAATTATTTAATTGAAGACAAACAAAACTGGCAAATAACTGATCATGGCAAGCTATTTTTAAATTCATTATTAGAACTTTTTTTATAGTTAAATTAAGCATTTAATTTTTACGATAATAAAAGAGCTTTCTTTACGTTTATTTAACAAAATAAGTACTAACTATTTAAGCAATAATTCACATCCCTTTACACACATTTTCCCATAAAAAGTGCATAATACAATCCGACAATGCATTTATTTCATTGTTTTCCTATTCCTTATGTTTTCCCAATAACTTTGTTATTGGGATTTTTTTTATTAGATTAGAAAAATAAAAATTGATGAAACTAAATCAATCCAGGTGTATTTTTAGAGAAGAATATTTCAATTTAAGTAAATGACGATATCCCTTCCATCGAACCTTTTTTAGAAGCAGATAAGGCATCACTTGCATTTGCATATTCTAATGCCTTTTTTAGGTAGACTTAATATAGTTTCCTTTTCGCTTTTATCATTATTATTTGCAAAATAACGCACTTCGCATTTACTAGACAAAAATATATCAGCGTATTCCAAAATATAATCAAAAGATTGTCTCACTTCAGGAATATCTAACATTTCTTTATGTAAATTAGGATCGAAAGAAATTGTTCCGCCATTACTTTTAATAATATCAAGCGCTTTACGCATCGCATCAATGACACGAAAAGAATATAATGATGCCCCTATGTAAATGATTACAATCGTTTAATAAGTTTTTATTAATATGGTGGAATGAAATTAAACCACAGGCACTATTAGGAATATTAAAAATGAAATCTTTTTCACTAATACTTTTATTAGCAACAAAAGTGCTACCTATATTAGCTTTATTATAAGTAGTAATACCATCAATAATAACACCATCCTGTTTGAGTCGACAGCATGTCTTGATAATATAACGACATCCATGTATTTTAATTTTCCAATACTGTGACTATCACAACCCCCTTCTTGGGGCGGCAAGATACCAAAGGTATGCTCAACAATTTTTAGTATTTGTTGATAAGTTTTTTGATGTTCAATATTTTCAATCGACGTTTTAATAAGGCTGAAGATACTCTAGCCAATTTTGACTTTCTATGTTACAAATAACTACTTAATATTAATGATAATAAAATTTATCATACAACTGATCAACCACAAACAAAAGATTAACATGCGAATTTTTAACATTTATCTTCGTTTGAAGACCAAAAGTGAATAAATTAACAGTTAAATTATCACTATAGAAATTAAAAACTTTTTAAAACTGAGATGAGGTTCACTTTTTTAAAATAACTCGTAAATCTTCGCCGACCATAGTAACTGATTTAAATCGAAAGTTTGGTGCCATTGACAAATTCTGTAAGTTAGGCAATATACACATATCTTTCGCATTATGGCCAAGTAATTTAGGCGCGTAATAGACAATCAATTCATCAACTAAATCTTGCTCTATCAATGCACCTGCTAGGTGAGCACCAGCTTCAACCCAAATAGAATTTATTTGCTTATTAGCTAATAAAGAAAATAATTTAGTCAAATTAATCTTCTTATTCATTGATGACTCGATGATTAACTTTGTATTTGGTTTAGTAACAGGAATATCTTGCTTCCGCACGATCCAAGTTTCACCTAATTGCTTAAAGATATTTTCATCGCCTGTAAGTTTCTTTTGGCTATCAATAATAATACGCACTGGTTGCCGAATATTTTCGGAGGAATAAATTTGCTTGATATCATCAGGTAATTCTTCATATCGAACTGTAAGACTAGCATTATCCGATTGTACCGTAGCTCTGGTACTTAAAATACAACAGCATTGCGCTCTAAATCTTTGTACATCCTGCCTTGCAACACTCGAAGTAATCCACTTACTTTCACCAGATGCCATGGCGATTTTACCATCTAGTGATGTTGCCAATTTAAGTTGTACATACGGCATACCTGTTCGCATCCGTTTCAAAAAACCTTTATTAAGTGCTTCGGCTTGTTCAGTCAAAACTCCTACTTTGACTTCAATTCCGGCATCGCTTAATCGTTTAATACCATTACCAGCAACAGTTGGATTAGGGTCTTGCATTGCAATAACAACACGTTTAACTTGCGCTTTGATCAAAGCATCTGCACAAGGAGGAGTTCGACCAAAATGACTACAAGGCTCTAGCGTTACATAAGCAGTAGCACCTTTCGCCTCATCACCAGCCATTTGTAATGCATATACTTCAGCATGTGGTTGCCCTGCTTTTTTATGATAGCCTTTTCCAATAATCTGGTTATCTTTAACAATTATGCAACCAACATTTGGATTTGGGGTTGTGGTGAAACGACCTAATTTAGCAAGTTCTATTGCTTGTTGCATGTAAAATAGATCGTTATCACAAGTTATGTTCATATAAATGATTATTTTTGTTGTAACTTCGCAATTTCGTTACTAAATTGCTCAATATCATCAAAGCTAAAATAAACCGAGGCAAAACGAATATAAGCGACTTTATCCAAATTTTTGAGTTCTTCAATCACATAATCACCAATTAATTTTGCAGGAACTTCACGTTCACCAGTCGCTCTAAGTTTAGATTTTATACGTGTAATTGCATCTTCAATGGCATCAAAACCAACTGGACGCTTTTCAAGAGCTCTTTTTATACCATTACGTAGCTTATCTTCATTAAAAGGTTCGCGAATTTTATTACTTTTAATAACATTTGGCATTATTAATTCAGCGACTTCAAATGTCGTAAAACGTTCATTACATTCGACACATTGTCGTCTTCGACGGACTTGAAAGCCTTCGCCAACAAGTCGAGAATCAATCACTTTTGTATCATCTGCATTACAAAACGGGCAGTACATAAAAAAATATCCTAACAATGTTATAATTCATACTAAAATAGCCGAAAATATTAATTTAAACAAGGATTCTTTTATAACAAGTCAGGTTAATATGTTCAATTCAAAATTACTGTTTTATACAAATCTTATCGGCTCATAATCTACACTAAGGACTTATTTTAAGAGAGGATAAAATTTATTGAAATCTTATAAAAGGAATCCGTCGCTAAAATAGCGACGGAAAAATGATCTACCAATCCAATTTAATTAAAAAATCCCGCAATTTTTCAAAATCATCAGGCATATAATGAGAAAGTAACGTCATATCAGCCCGTTCAGCTAATGCTTTAGGAAGTGGAATAGATTTACCTAGAATATCTTCAACTACTTCTTTAAATTTAGCTGGATGGGCAGTACCTAAGAAAAGACCATATTCGCCATCTTGCAACTGATCACGCAGTGCGCGGTAAGCAATTGCACCATGCGGTTCAGACAAATATCCCTTATTATCAAGTTCACGAACTGTTTGTTTAGAAATTTCATCTGACACGGCTGTATGACCAAGTGATTTAAGAGTCCAACCTTCACGAGCATAAATTTCTTCAATTCTAGGCCAATTATTGGGTTGACTAACATCCATTGCATTAGACAGTGTTGCAATAGTGGCGTGTGGTTCCCATTTACCCGTTACTAAATATCGTGGCACAGTATCATTTGCATTAGTTGCAGCAATAAAACGTTTAATTGGTAAACCTATTGTTTTAGCTAGTAAGCCAGCAGTTAAATCACCAAAATTACCACTTGGCACAGAAATAACTAACTGTTCACGTTGCGCTGGCGTTAGCTGTGCAAAAGCTTCAAAGTAATAACAGATTTGAGCTAATAATCGACTAATATTAATTGAGTTAGCCGAGTTTAAACCAATGGCAACTTTCAACTCTTCATCATCAAATGCTTTTTTCACCAAAGCTTGGCATGCATCAAAGTCACTTTGAATAGCAATAGTGTGAATATTATCGCCAAGTGTACAAAATAGCTTTTCTTGTAAAGGACTGATTTTTCCTTCTGGATATAAAATGACTACACGAATATTAGGCAAATGGTAAAAAGCATGAGCAACAGCAGCACCAGTATCGCCGGATGTAGCGGTTAAAATAGTAATTTTTTTGTCAGCTGCAACTTGAACTAATGCTTGTGCCATAAAGCGTCCACCAAAATCTTTAAACGCTAATGTTGGACCATGATATAGCTCTAGTGAACCAATATCTCCTTCCACTGATTTCACTGGGGCTGGAAATTGGAATGCATTTTTTACAAGTCTATACATATCCTCTCGAGAGATCTCATCATCAACAAAAGCAGATAAGATTGCGGCACTACGAGTAACAAAATCTAGTTTTAATAGTGATTCAATGTCGTTTGCAGAAAATTTAGGTAGTGTTTCAGGGAAAAATAAACCTTGTTCCCTTCCCAATCCTTGCTGTACTGCTTGTGCAAAGTTAACTTGCTGTGAATGATCTTTTAAGTTGTACAATTTCATAATATTTTCCGATTATCTTTATGCTTTCATTGTTCGCTCTTTCTGATATCAGCTTAATCAGTAAGAAATTGGAGTATTTTTTAATTTAAAAAAATCAAATTAAATAACTTTTGCTCCTTGAGTATCTATTTTACAAATATGAGTAAAACCTTCATCATTTTGTAAATAAAAATGTTGAAGTAGTGATTCGATCTGCTTTGCAGTTTCAAGCTTATCAGCCACAACAAACATCGTTGGGCCTGAGCCTGAAATCCCCGACGCTAATGCACCTAACTGTTTGACTCGTTTTTGTGTTTCATCAAAGTTAGGTAATAGCTGTTTACGATAAGGTTCAGCAATATTGTCACATAACATTGATGCAGCCAATTTTGATTGTTTGGTATAACAGGCGTGAATAAACCCACCAACATATCGACCATGTGCAACACAATCTGATTTTTGGTACAAGGCGGGCAAAATTGCACGAGCCTCAGCGGTTGATACTTTTATACCAGGATATGCCATAATCCAGTACCAATCGTCAAAATGAGGTATGGGCTCACTAATTATACCCATTTCATCAAGGATAAGTTGCATACCACCTAAATAGCAGGGTGCAACATTATCATAATGCACACTACCAGAAATCCGCCCTTCAAGCTCACCCATCATTGAAAGTAATTCAAATTGATTAAATGGTTTATCAAAAAACGTATTTAAAGCAACAAATGCTCCTACTACTGAACAGGCACTTGAACCTAATCCAGATCCTATTGGCATGTTTTTTTCAAGTGTCATACTAACCGGTAACATTCTACCCATTGCTTGGCAGAAGCGTTGCCAACATTGAAATACAATGTTGTATTTTGGATCGCGTGGTAGTTTTTTAACAAATTGACCTTTACTAGTAAGAGAAAATTCCTTAGCAGATTCAACTGTTATACAGTCACCAAGCATCACACCACTAATTGGGCTAATTGCTGCACCTAATATATCAAAACCAACACTAATATTGGCCATCGAAGCAGGCGCGTAAACCGTTAATGATTTATGATTCATTTAACCTCCAATTTTGCCTGATGTTGTACGTAAAATATCAGCAAAAACCCCTGCAGCTGTGACATCATTCCCAGCTCCATAACCACGTAAAACTAGCGGAATTGGTTGATAATAACGTGTATAAAATGCCAATGCATTTTCACCATTTTTTACTTTATATAGCGGATCATCACTATCAATAGTCTCAATTTTAACGCTACATTGATTATTTTCAATTCTACCAACATAACGTAACACTTTGCCTTCTTTTGCTGCTTGTTCATATTTTGTTTTAAACTCTGCATCTAATTGCGGCAATTTAGCCATAAATTCATCAATGCTACCTTGTGCAAATTCAGCTGGTAGGACTGATTCGACATTGATTTGATCTAGTTCTAATTGTAATCCTGCTTCTCGCGCTAAAATTAATAATTTTCTAGCGACATCCGTACCCGATAAGTCGTCACGGGGATCAGGTTCAGTAAAACCTTTTTCTTTAGCAAGTTTAGTTGCATCTGACAACGACATTCCTTCATCAAGTTTACCAAATATAAAAGAAAGGGATCCCGACAAAATTCCTGAAAACTTGATTAGCTCATCACCTGCATTTAATAAATTTTGTAGATTTTCAATGACAGGCAACCCTGCCCCTACGTTAGTATCGTATTGAAATTTGCGTTTACTTTTTGCCGCTTCTTGGCGTAAACGTAAATAATAGGCCATTGAACTCGTATTCGCTTTCTTATTTGGCGTAACAACATGAAAACCATTGGCTAAAAAGTCTGCATATTTATCAGATACTTCACTACTAGAAGTGCAGTCCACTAAAATTGGATTGAGTAATCGATTATTTTTTGAAAACTCAATAATACTATCTAATGTGTAGTCATTTTCGCTGTGTTTGATTTGCTCTCGCCAATTAGTAAGATCAATACCATCACGATTAAGCACGCTATGTTTAGAATTAAATAGCCCACAAACATGCAAATCAACTTGTTTGTTCTTAAGCCATTTTTGTTGACGTCCGATTTGATCAATTAAGGCTCCTCCTACGCCACCAACACCAACAACAAATACATCTAGCATTTTATCTGTACCAAACAACATTTGATGAGCAACCCGTACGCCCATTACAGCAACATCATTATCCACAACGACAGAAATCGACCTTTCAGATGAACCTTGCGCAATAGCGACAATATTAATATTGGCTCTAGCAAGCGCTGTAAAAAAGTTTGCTGATAATCCTCGTAATGTACGCATACCATCACCGACAACGGAGATGATTGCCTGTTTTTCGATTACCTCAATTGGTTCAAGTAACCCATCTTTTAATTCCAAGAAAAATTCATCACTTAACGCTTCTTCTGCTCGATAAAGTTCAGTTTGAGGTACACAAAAGCTAATACTGTATTCGGATGATGATTGAGTAATCAGTACGACCGAAATACCTGCATAAGACATTGCAGAAAAAACTCGGGCCGACATGCCAACCATACCTTTTAATCCAGGACCAGAGACATTGATCATTGCCATGTTATTTAAATTAGTGATACCTTTTACAGGTGTTGTTGAATCAACCACATTGGCACCAATAAGTGTTCCTGGTGCATCAGGATTATTAGTATTTTTAATTAAACAAGGGATCTGGAACTGGGCAATAGGTAAAATAGTTCTAGGGTGAAGTACTTTTGCACCAAAATATGAAAGTTCCATCGCCTCTTGATAAGACATCGTTTTAAGTAATTTTGCATCTGGAACAATACGTGGATCACAAGTATAAACACCATCGACATCTGTCCATATTTCACAGCTATTGGCGCGTAAACATGCTGCTAATACCGAAGCCGAGTAGTCCGAGCCATTACGACCAAGCACTACAAGCTCTCCTTTCTCGTTACCCGCGGTAAACCCTGGCATTAAAATAATATGATCTTGTGGAATATGCATTTCACTAATTCGGTGTGAAGATTCAGCAATATCAACAGTTGACTCTAAATAGGTGCCTTCTGCAACTAACATGGCAACAGGATTAATCACCGTCACTAAATGACTTTTAGCTTTAAGAAGTTCTTGCATAATGGCAATAGAAAGTTTTTCACCTCGACAAATAATTGATGCATTAATACTATCTGGACATTGACCAAGTAAACCAATACCTTCAAGCAATTGCTTAATAGTATTTAATTCATCAAGCGCAAAACGCTTCATTTCGTCATAAGCAAAATTAGGTTGTGCTTTTGCAATTCCATCCAATAATTCAGCAAAGATTTTCTCTGCATCATAGATATTACTTTGTATATCTTGCTTTGCGACTGTTTTTTCCACCATTGCAACTAAATGATTGGTAATTTTAGCAGGTGCAGATAAAACAGTAGCAGTTTGCTCTTGCTTCGCATTATTTTCAATAATCTCTGCAACGCGCAAAAAACGTTCAGCGTTAGCAACAGATGTTCCTCCAAATTTTAAAACTTTCATATCACACCCTACTTATTATCCTAATTAATACTCATTATTATTTAATATATTGTTTTAATACTTATTTATAGATATTAAAAATTTTGTAGTGTTATCACGCTATTTCCATCTTTAATTCTTCGCTTTTACTTTGTTTATGTTAACAACTTTACTTTCATACAAAATAAAAACCCGCCTTTAAGGGGCGGGTTTTTAAATATTTTTTGGAAAAATCAACCCGCCCTAGATCGCGTAATAGTACCTAAGGTATTAATAATTCCTGTCATACTGGTTAAAATTATCATGATTTTCCTAAAAATATTAAATTAATCCCTAAAAAAAACAGCCTGACATTTTCATGTCAGGCTGTTAATTTAAAAAACTTTTTTGCTGTTTTCATACTCATTAACAACTTTATTCAATGCGTGATATATGCTCTGAGCATCTTGTTTCTTTAATGCTTCATCTAAAATATTGAGATACGATAACATTAATTTTTGATTATCTTCAGCAAATTGAGGGGATACTTCCTGATCCTCGTATAACATAACATATGTGCGAGCAAACCCAAAAATCAAAAAATAAACCGAAGCATTCTTTGGGTCTTCTTGAATTAGAGTTCTCATTGCCTTTCTTAGTTTTACATAACTATCTGTACCAGGCAAACTTGTCGCAAATGTTTTCGTTACATCAGAAAATGTCATTGCCATAAACCTCAATTAAAATCACAGGATAAAAGAATAACAACCCATTCACAGAAGTGCAAGTCTATTTTGTTTTCCAAACCTATTTTTTTAATCCTCAATAAGAAACACCTGAAATACTCAATACCAATGGATGCATTCTTAGTTGTTTTTTTTACAAACAGACAACCCTGCCGAGGCCTGTGCAACAGGCATTATTTCAATTGAGTTAACATTGAAATGAGTTGGCGTGTTAATCAACCAAGAAACTGTATTAGCAATATCTTCTGGAGTAATAAATTCAACGCCTTGATAAACCGCAGCAGCTTTCTGATCATCACCATGAAATCGTACATTCGAAAACTCTGTACCACCACATAATCCAGGCTCAATATTAGTAACTCTGATATTTTTACCTAATAAATCTGTACGTAAATTAGCACTGAACTGTTTAACAAAAGCCTTAGATGCACCATAAACATTTCCACCTTTATAGGCATAAGTACCGGCAACAGATCCAAGATTAATAATATAACCAAAGTTACGCTCAACCATCTCTGGTAAAATTTGGCGAGTTAAATTCACTAATCCAATAATGTTAGTTTCAATCATTGTTTCCCAATCACGACAATCTGCTTCATAAGCAGGTTCTAAACCTAATGCCAAACCTGCATTATTAATCAAAATATCAATTGGTTGGAATTCTTTAGGCAATTGTAACAAAATAGATCCCACTGCATCTTTCTGGGTTATATCTAATGACAATGGTAAAAAATTAACGCCTAATTCATCTGCAAGTTTTTGTAGTTTATCTACACGTCTGGCTACGCCTACAACTTTATAACCATCAGCAATTAGCTTACGACAAATGGCTTTCCCAAAACCAGAGGATGCCCCAGTAACTAAAGCGATATTCATCTTAGCTCTCCTTATAGGCTAAATAAAAATTTAAGAACATTTCAATGACCAACAATAAGCATAAATAGGAAACAGTAAATAGAAAGAGACTAAAACACATACTTATTTTTCTGAAATTTTTTCCCGAAATAAGTTATGCAATACCTATAAAAAACCCGCTAATTAAGCGGGTTGGTATTTAAAACTTCATTTAGCTGACTCTTCGACTGGTTCTTCATCTTTTAATGGAACGATCAAAGTATCAATATGAGTATTATTAATAAGCTGACGAGCAGAAGACATTAATTTACTCCAAAAATCTTGGTGATGACCACACACAACAAGATCAGCACTATATTCGTGAATAGCTTCAATTAATACTTGACCAAATTCACCGTTACCAGAAAGAGTATGAGCAATAGGATAACCAGCATCATTGGCGAGTTTATTTAAAGCAATATGAGCATCTTCGGCAATACGATCTTTCATATCATTCATATTGATATCAACTAAACCAGTGTAGAGGTCTGAATAATTAATACCAACATGAATCAACGATATCTGAGCATTATATGGCCTAGCCATAGATACGGCTTTTTCGACAAGAACTTCACTTTCAGGTGACAAATCAACTGCGACTAATATATGTTTATAAGCCATAATACTGTACTCCTTCCTATTGTTAATGCCCTAAAAATTGAAAACCGATACACTAGTTTTACTACTAAATTAATTTTTGAGCAAGCCAAAAAAGTGATCCAGATAACAAAATCGAAATCGGAAGTGTTAAAATCCATGTTAGGGCAATATTTTTAATGGTTTTACTTTGCACACCACCTCCATCAACAATCATAGTACCTGCTACTGACGAAGAAAGTACTTGAGTTGTTGATACTGGCATTCCCGTATAACTGGCAATACCAATTGATAAGGCCGTCGTGATTTGAGCTGAAACACCTTGCGCATAAGTCATGCCTTTTTTACCAATTTTTTCACCAATGGTAATAGCAACCCTACGCCAACCTATCATAGTTCCTACGGCTAAAGCTGAAGCAACGGCAATGATAATCCAAATTGGTGCATATTCAACGGTTTTAAGCAAATCGCTATTCAAAGACTTCAAATATTGCTTGTCTTCTGATGATACATTAGGTTGTTTAGCAACATGAGATACAGTATCCGATAAACATAATAATATACGTCTAGCTTGTGAACGTTGCTCAACCGTCAGTGATTCATAATCACTTATTTTGTTAAATAAATGGTTAGCAATGCCCAAAGTAGTAAATGAATGTGAATAATCACAATGATATTTATTCAAATCACCTTCTGGAATAGTAGTATCTAATGCAGGTTGTTTACCAATTACTTCTGTAAGATCATCATTATGCACTACAAAATACTCTTGAATATTGTTAATCGCATTACGAGTATTGGCAATATCATAAGTCGAAGCATTTATATTAACGATAAAACCTGCAGGTGCAATTCCCATCAACACCAACATCAACAAACCAATTCCTTTTTGCCCATCATTAGCACCATGAGAAAAACTTACGCCAGCAGCCGATATAATAAGCATTATACGGATCCAAAATGGCGGTTTCTTTTTGCCATAGAGTTTCTCTCGTTGCTCTGGGGTCATGAAGATACGTTCTCTTTTTTTACTGCTTTTTTTACTTTGGCTTTTACGTGTCCAGTATTTACGCAGCAAAAATATCATCAAACCGGCAATAATTAATCCAACTATTGGCGAAACAATTAAAGATAAAAAGATTTGAATCATTTTAGGAATATTAAGTGCATTAATAATAGATGTATCCATAATAAATGCATTTACAAGTGCCACCCCAATAATAGATCCAATTAAAGTGTGTGAACTTGATGCTGGAATACCAACATACCAAGTGCCTAAATTCCAAATAATTGCAGCAAATAAAATAGAAAACACCATAGCAAGCCCATGAGCTGAACTTACATTAAGTAATAAATCAGTAGGCAATAGATGAACAATGGCATAAGCGACACTCAGTCCACCAAGTAGCACACCTAAAAAGTTAAACATACCTGCCATAAAAACAGCGAGTTGTTCTTTTAATGCTCTTGTATAAATTACTGTGGCAACTGCATTAGCGGTGTCGTGAAATCCATTAATAGCTTCATAAAAAAGGACAAAAAACAGCGCCAAACCCAATAATATAATGGTTGAAAATTCTAATTCAGCAAATAGATGTAACATAATATATCTTTCTGTTGTTAATAGCGCCTCTATTATCCTTGAGAATAGAGCAATGAGCAAAACAAATTTTACATTTTCCGTTTTGCATAACGTGCAGCTAACACTGCACAAATCATTAATTGAATTTGATGAAAAATCATTAATGGTAAAATAATAACTCCCATTATTGATATTGGAAAGATAACACTAGCCATAGGAATACCGCTTGCTAAACTTTTTTTCGAACCACAAAACACAATAGTAATTTCATCTTCTTTACTAAAGCCAAATAATCTTGAACCATAAGTTGTTATTAATAAAACAATAGTTAATAACATAATAGAATAAAAAACAATTTCTAGAAGTGATAACAAACTAATTTGAGACCAAATACCGTTTGCAACGGCATCGCTAAAGGCAACATATACAACTAATAGAATCGAAAGTCGATCGGTTTTAGAAATGACACTTTTATATTTATCAACCCATTTACCAATAAAGCGCCTTGATAAATGACCAAGCACAAATGGTAACATTAGCTTTAGCATAATAGATGTAATAGCGTCTAACATATTCATAGCACCAGAAGATTGGGTATTCATTAATAAACCAACTAAAACAGGAGAAATAAACACACCCAATAATGTTGATGCTGAGGCACTACAAATAGCAGCAGCCACATTGCCTTTCGCAATTGAAGTAAACGCTATCGCAGATTGAACTGTTGCAGGTAAAACACAAAGATAAACAAATCCTAAATAAAGTTCTTGAGACAAAAAAGAAGGTACAAGAAATTTCATCATCAAGCCTAATAGAGGAAAAACCACAAATGTCGTTGCAAAAATTAACAAATGTAATCGCCAATTTTTAATACCCAAAACAATGGCTTGCAAGGACAATTTGGCGCCATGCATAAAAAATAGCAAGCCAATGGCAAAAGTAGTGAGTTGCTCAAAAATAACTTTAGTTTGTCCTTTACAAGGAAACAGACTGGCTGTAACCACAACACAAATAAGTACCAACAAGAATGGATCGATTTTAAAACGTTGCAGTATATTCATGGTTTTCGCGTCTTTAGTTAAAAAAATCGCCACAAAAGTGGCGATATATGTAGATATAAAAATTTATTCTAAGAAACTACGAAGCACATCGGAACGACTTGGGTGACGTAATTTCCGTAATGCCTTAGCTTCGATTTGACGAATACGTTCACGAGTTACGTCAAATTGTTTACCGACTTCTTCTAACGTATGATCAGTATTCATATCAATACCAAATCGCATACGTAACACTTTCGCTTCTCTTGGTGTTAATCCAGATAAAATATCACGCGTTGCACTACGTAAACTTTCAGAAGTTGCCGCATCTAACGGTTGCTCAAGAGCAGTATCTTCAATAAAGTCACCTAAATGCGAATCCTCATCATCACCAACAGGTGTTTCCATTGAAATTGGCTCTTTAGCAATTTTAAGCACTTTACGAATTTTATCTTCTGGCATTTGCATGCGTTCAGACAACTCTTCAGGTGTTGGTTCACGGCCGATTTCTTGTAACATTTGACGTGAAATACGATTTAACTTATTAATCGTTTCAATCATATGCACAGGAATTCGGATTGTTCTCGCTTGGTCAGCAATAGAACGGGTAATAGCTTGCCTGATCCACCAAGTTGCATAGGTTGAGAATTTATAGCCACGGCGATATTCAAATTTATCAACCGCTTTCATCAAGCCAATATTACCTTCTTGGATAAGATCTAAAAATTGTAATCCGCGGTTAGTATATTTTTTCGCAATAGAGATAACTAATCGTAAATTAGCCTCAACCATTTCTTTCTTAGCACGACGAGCCTTAGCTTCACCAATAGACATGCGTCGATTAATATCTTTGATTTGCTCAATAGAAAGATTAGTTTCCGTTTCTATTTGTTGTAACAAATTTACTTGAGCAGCAACTTGTTCATCGAATTCTTTTAAATTAGCCGCAAATGCATTTTTAGAATTTAATGCTTTCTTATACCAATCCATGTTATTTTCGTTGCCAGTAAAATAAGTCATAAATTGCTTTTTCGGCATTTTGCATCGTTCAACACAGATTTTCATAATTGCACGTTCATGACTTCTAACGCGATCCATCATGCTTCTCATGTTATTGACAAGAATATCAAACTGCTTAGCAACTAAACGGAATTGTTTGAAGATTTCAGATAAATTTTCGATCTCTTTTTGTGCTTTTTTATGAGCTCGTCCATATTTTTTAATAGCAGCAGAAGTTTTATCATGCTGCTCTTTTAACTCAGCAAATTTAGCTTTTGCAACTTCAGGATCGATAGAAACATCATCATCAGTTGCAGTATCGCTTTCTTCATCCTCGTTTTCATCATCGCTATCATCAATTTCGATTTCGGCTCCACTAACCACTAAATCTTCAGGCAGTTCGTCAGCAGCTTCTTCAGCATTTGGATCAACAAAACCTGTAATCAAATCAGATAAACGAACTTGTCCACTTTCGATTAAATTATATTGCTCTAAAAGATAAGTAATTGCTTCGGGATATTCTGATACTGAAGTTTGAACTTGATTAATGCCATCTTCAATACGTTTAGCGATATCGATTTCGCCTTCACGTGTTAACAGCTCAACCGCGCCCATTTCACGCATATACATACGAACTGGATCGGTTGTTCTACCAATTTCAGACTCAACATTAGATAATACTAATGCTGTTGCTGCTTCAACGGCTTCTTCATCAGGGACATTATCTGAAAGTAATAACTCATCAGTATCTGGGGCTTCTTCAAGAACTTGAATCCCCATATCATTAATCATTTGGATAATATCTTCGATCTGATCTGAATCAATAATCTCTTCAGGCAAGTGATCGTTGACATCTGCATAGGTCAGGTATCCTAGCTCCTTACCTCGGATGATCAGGAGTTTTAACTGTGACTGAGAATTTTGCTCCATAAAAGGTATCCACTTTAGTTATTTGGTCATCTATATTATATATGTAAAGTACTAGCTGGGTTCTACATATACCCTATATATTTAGTCTTTTTTTGATAAAACAAGTATTAAGGTCGCCAATTCTTTTTTCTCTGCAGAACTTAAACCAGAGACTCTCTCTTTTGCGATCAGTTCATCTTGCCTTTGGGCGAGTATATTATCATATAACTCTTTTAAAGTATGTGAAAAAATTGAGTCTATTTCATCATCTTGATAATGGCTGTCCCATGTAGACAAGCGACTCAACTGCTTATAAAACGGTCTATCTATACACTCTGTTAATATTTGTGCTGTCGTTATATTAGGGTAACGTTGACATAATTCAAGTAATTCAATAAAAATCTCAATACCTGCCATTTTAACCTGACGAATCACATTGATATCAGAAACTTGCGTAGCAAGATTAGGATATTGAAGTAATAAACCGATTAAAACTCGCATCGTAGTTAATTTGATTCGTGATACAGGAACGTTTTCATTTACTCTTTCATCACCTTTAGAACGAATCGTACTCAATAATTGCTCTAGTTGAGAAACATCAAGTAAACCTAAATAATTGCCAAGTTGTTGTAATAAATTTAATCTAAATGCCTTTGCTTTAATTTGATCAAACAACGGTAAAGCTAATGAGCTCAATTTAGCTTTTCCTTCAGGTGTTTTTAAATCAACCTGTTTTAAAAGCTCATCAAATAAAAATTTTGATAAATTTGAAGCTTCACTTAAATAATTTTCAAAACCGTCTTTACCAATTTTACGAACAAGACTATCTGGATCTTCATCTTGCGGTAAAAAAGCAAAAGCAACTTTTTTGCCATCTATCAAGCAAGGCAAAAGAACATTAAGTGCTCGCCAAGCTGCACTTCGCCCAGCGTTATCGCCGTCATAACAAAATATTACAGAATCTGTTGCCCTAAATAATAATTTAATATGTTCTTCTGATGTTGCCGTCCCTAAAGCCGCAACAGCATAGTCAATACCATATTGAGCTAAAGACACAACATCCATATACCCTTCAACCACTACCAATTGCTGAGGATTACGATTAAGCTCTTGTGCTTCATAAAGACCATACAATTGATATCCTTTATGAAAAATCGGCGTTTCAGGTGAATTTATATATTTCGCTGAATCATTAACAATGGTTCGCCCACCAAATGCAATCACATTACCTTGTCTATCGCGAATAGGAAACATAATCCGACCACGAAAACGATCATATCGATTACCGCTATCATTAGTCACTAACATGCCAGCTCGCTCATAAAGCACTGTTTCAGAATGACTTTTAACCACATTTTGTGATGTTAGTCGCCATTCATTAGGCGCAAAACCGATTTTATATCTAGCTATAATTTCAGCATTCAACCCTCGTTGTTCAAGATATTTATGAGCTTCTGTCGATGTTGGTAATGTTAATTGTTGTTGGTAAAAATTGGTGATTTTAGCCATTAATGCATATAGATCACGACGTACATTTCTAGATTCAATCTGTTTAGATTGATCAATTTGATTATTATCACTGTCTATATAAGGAACTCGAATTCCTTGCATACTAGCTAATTCTTCAATAGCTTCAGGGAAAGACAAATGCTCATATTGCATTAAAAAAGTCACTACTGAGCCCGACGCTCCGCAGCCAAAGCAATAATAAATTTGTTTTTTTTCACTTAGCGAAAAAGAAGCAGTTTTTTCATCATGAAAAGGACAACAACCAAAGTAATTATTTCCTTTTTTTTTCATTTTTACGCGTTTGCTGATCACATCAAGAATATTTGTGCGAGCAATCAAATCTAAAGTAAAATCGCGAGGAATATGACCTTTCATGATAAATTTTAACCAATTTTGGCGTTATAGAAAGAAAACAAGCCGTATCAAAAATACGGCTTGTTAGAATTCTTTATATTAAAAATATAACAAATTGATTTTAATATCAATTCAAGTTTTCAGTATAAATAATCTTAAAATATTAATATAGACGAATGCGACGAGCGTTTTCTCTTTCTAATTTTTTAGCATGGCGTTTAACAGCGGCCGCTTTTGCGCGTTTACGAACAGTTGTTGGCTTTTCGTAAAATTCACGATTACGAACTTCAGCTAAAACTCCTGCTTTTTCACAAGAACGTTTAAAACGACGTAACGCTACATCAAAAGGTTCATTTTCACGTACTTTAATTACTGGCATGTGCCTCTCACCTCAAATTTGTTTAATATCACAAGGGATTAAAATTAGTGCGCAATTTTACCTCTAATTAATATATTTTGTAAAGTAAAAAATAGAATTATTGTAAGATAGAAAATTAATTTGCTAATCAACATATGGCATCAGATAATAAATCAAATCTATTAAGAATAAACAGGAGTTTTTCATGCCTTCATTAATTACTGGCCTATATCCAAATCGCCGCTTACGCCGTAATCGTGCCCATGATTTTAGTCGACGAATGGTCGCAGAACATAACTTGACAATCAATGACTTAATTTACCCAGTTTTTATTGTTGAAGGTAATAATATTACACAGCCAATTACCTCAATGCCAAACGTTAACCGAATGAGCATTGATGTACTATTAAAAGAAGCAGAGCAAATCGCAAAATTAGGAATCCCTATTCTTTCCTTATTTCCAGCTATTGAATCAGAAAAAAAATCATTACTTGCGCAAGAAGCATACAATCAAAATGGTTTAGTACCAAAAGCTGTTCGAGCATTAAAAAAAGAATTTCCTGAGCTTGGAATACTCACAGATGTCGCTCTTGATCCTTATACAACTCATGGGCAAGACGGTATTATTGATGAGCAAGGATATGTGCAAAATGATATTTCTGTTGAAACACTGGTTAAACAAGCTTTAATGCAGGCAGAAGCAGGAGTGGATATTATCGCACCAAGCGATATGATGGATGGACGCATCGGTGCAATACGTAACGAACTAGAAAAACACGGCTTTGCTAACACACAAATCATGGCTTATTCAGCCAAATATGCCTCCTGTTTCTATGGCCCATTCCGTGATGCAGTTGGTTCGGCCAAAAATATAAAAAGTGGAAACAAAAAAACTTATCAGCTTGATCCCGCT
This sequence comes from Gilliamella sp. X-46, assembly GCF_057063525.1. Taxonomy (NCBI): domain Bacteria; kingdom Pseudomonadati; phylum Pseudomonadota; class Gammaproteobacteria; order Orbales; family Orbaceae; genus Gilliamella; species Gilliamella sp. X-46. The sequence goes on from NZ_JBXSQH010000015.1 coordinate 26,158, forward strand.
AATAGTAATGAAGCATTACAAGAAATCTATCAAGATTTAAGCGAAGGTGCAGATATGGTCATGGTTAAGCCAGGTATGCCTTATCTTGATATCGTGCAAAGAGTGAAAGAAACCTTTGCTGTTCCTACTTTTGCCTATCAAGTTTCTGGCGAGTATGCCATGTTAACAGCAGCAATTCAAAACGGTTGGTTAAATGAAAAATCAGCCATTATGGAATCTTTACTTTGCTTTAAACGCGCTGGAGCCGATGGTGTTTTAACTTATTTTGCCAAACAAGTGGCTGAATGGTTACATCAACAATAGCAATATTTATTTAAATAATGGTAAAGGCCCTTTTTATTTTAATCAGCTTCACCTAAATAAACAGCGCCTAAAGCTATAAGCGAAAAATAAGCAGGAAGGTAATTTAATTGCTATAAACGTGTTTAGCATTTACACTTTTACCTAGTTTTTCACCAGTTAATTTCAAGAAATTAAAAACAGGCTCATATCGATACAATTTTAAAAATACGTTTTCCGTAAAACGTGTAAAACAGCTTCAGGAAAGCTATATGTTTAAATAAAGTTCTGATAACATTTGCTAGGATAAGTAACAAGAGAATAAAAAATGATTTATGAACTCGTACCAACCGAATTACATGACGAATTAAAAGCTTTTCATCATGTCCTAGAAAAAATAACATCACAACATGTAGACGTTTGTCCGTTTTGCAAAAATACAAAGTTTTATTCAATCCGTTCAAAACCGACTAAAACATATCGCTGTAAAGACTGTCATAAATACTTTACCGTTTCAACCAATACTCCCTTTAGTCGTCTAGCACCATTTAATTGGTTAGAAGTTATTTTCACTAATCGTATAAAAAATATTAGTTATTCCAATATTGCTAAAAGTCTTGAAATCTCACTCGAAAAAATAATGCGTCGAGAACATGCGATTATTAATTATCTTCAGATCCACTACCCTTCATTACAGAAGTGGTATACTCATCAAAAGCAAACTACATTAATGCCAACTTTAGTAGAACAACATAAAACAATAGAAGCAAAAGTAACTACTTTATTAAATGAACAAAACCCAATTTGCATATATTGTGGTTCCAATGAAACAACCAAAGTCGGATCTCGTACTTGCTATCGCTGTAAACGCTGCCGACATAGTTTTAACATTTTAAGCAATACTCGCTTAAACCGTATACCAAAACCTGAATTATGGTTACAGTTCATTGAACTTCTCGTTTCTGGTGCTAATAATATACAAATAGAAAAAGCACTTAATTTTCACAATGATACTGTTCGTAAATGGCGTTCCATCTGGTGTGAGATTATGAAAGATTGGCATTGTGAAGCACTTGCCATTTGGTGTGGACATAAATAACTACTTAGTTTAACGTTTTATTATTAATATTTTCAAACAATAGGATAAATAGGAATCAACTTTATGAAAAAGAATAGTCTATTTTTATACATATGCGTTATTAGCAGTACATTATTAATCAGCGGTTGTGACGATAAAAAAAAACCAGATGAAAAAATACCAGAAAAATCATCTCAACAGTTACCAACAACTGTCGTTAATAGTTATCTTTTTCATACTGAACCCGAGCTATTACCAAATAGCAAATTAATGAAACAACAAAAAATAACGGGAACCTCATCAAATAAAGTCATTAACTACAACGCACAAGGTTATGTTGCTAATTATGATTTAGACGGACTGTATGGCGAAGTCAATTATGATGCGGCTAAATACATTTATGGTAATAACCGAGAGCAATACGATATTATTTTTGATACACAAAAAAATATTCTTGGAATGAAAAACAATGACGGTGATATTGTCGAAAATTCTGAGTTTGATGAACAAGGCCATTTAGTTGAAACAACTTTGTCCCATTTTGCAGAAAATAACGTCATTTTTAACAACAAAATTATTTATGAAAATGACCATGTAGAGCTTATTTTATATAATGCATATGTTCCAGTCGATGAGAAAACAAAATTCCCAATTTTAGCGCAAGAAAAAGAGATCATTTATAACGAAAACAACCAAATAGAAAAAACCATTCTCAAAACATACAAGTTAACATCAAATGGTGAGATCATCATTAATAATAAAAATGAACAAGAAGTCGAATTAACCGAAACCTGTACTTACACTAATTACAATGAAAATCAAGATTGGACCAAGGCTATTTGTGTCAAAACAGGGGTTGAATCCGAAACGGTTGAGCTAACTCGTACTATTGAATATCAATAGACCTACGCCTATTGATACTTAAGTGAATATGGTTAATTTTCACCGAATTCATCATATTCACGACATAGAACAATCGTATCTTCAATTAAACGTCTTGCAATGGTGCCATACTCTGGGATTTTAGGTAACTGTGTATAATGGTACCAGTTTGCTTCAATAAGCTCGTTTTTATCTACCACTATGTCACCGCTATCATAATCAGCTAAATAAGCCATCATAAGTGAATTTGGAAAAGGCCAAGGTTGTGAGCCAACATAGCGAATATTTTTAATTTTAATCTTCGACTCTTCAAAGACTTCACGTTCAACTGCCGTTTCCATGGTTTCACCAATTTCAGTAAACCCAGCCAAAACAGTATATAAGTTATCTTGATTATGCCTAACATGCTTAGCTAACAAAATTCTATTATTATGACGAATTGCCACAATAATCGATGGTGAAATTTGTGGATAATAACGCTCTTTACAGTGGTCACACATACAGCACCACTCCGTGTTACTGATATACATTTCATGCCCACAATATCCACAATATTTATGAGAGCGGTAAAACTCAGCAAGTTGCACTGCTCGACCAGCCATATTAAATAATGAGGGATCAGTGCTATTAAGTAATGGACGAATTGAACTCATCGCATTTTTTATTTCATGACAAATCAGCCAAGCTATTTGCCCATTCCATTCACCGATTGGCTGAGCAAGTTGGTTAGTAAAACCAAATTCCCTAGCACAACCAACAGGCACTTCTCCATTAGGCAACCATAACCGACCATTGGCACTAACAAACCAGTAGCCGGTTTCATTACCCGTTAAATTAAATTGTTGCTGTATATTCATACTATTAACACCCAAAATAAAAAAGGAGGATTTTACCCCTCCTTTATTTATACTATTTCTTTTTCTTCTCGTGAAGTCCCTTTTTCTCAAGTTCCCAGTAGATAATACGTTGCTGAGCAATTGTGAACAAGTTACTAACGATATAATATAAAACCAATCCCGATGGGAACCATAAGAAAAATACCGTAAAGATTAATGGCATATAAGTCATCAATTTTTGTTGTAACGGATCAGTGACTGGCGTTGGTGACATCTTCTGAATTAAGAACATGGTACCGCCCATCAATAATGGCAGAATATAATATGGGTCTTGCGCTGACAAGTCATGAATCCAAAGAGCAAATGGTGCATGACGTAATTCAACTGTATTGCCTAACATATAGAACAATGACAAGAAAATCGGCATTTGAATAATTAAAGGCAAACAGCCACCCAATGGATTCACTTTTTCTTGTTTATAAAGCGCCATTGTTTCCATGCTCATTTTTTGTCTATCATCGCCATAACGCTCTTTCAAAGCCTGTAAGCGAGGTTGCAATAGCTTCATCTTAGCCATAGAACGATATTGAGCACGCGTTAATGGGAACAAAAGACCACGCACAATAAATGTAATAACAATAATTGAAAAGCCCCAATTACCAATAAAGCTATGGATAAGATTCAACAAGTAAAATAACGGTTGAGACAAGAACCACAACCAACCATAATCAACAATTAAATCAAGATGATTAGCGGTTTCTTTCAATTGGCTTTGAATTTCTGGTCCTAACCATAATTTTGCAGTAATAGACTGATTACCACCAGCTTGAATAACCGTTGGTTCACCTTTAAAGCCGATGGTTGCTTGTGAGTTTTTAGCGGTTGAGCGCGTATAAAACAAGTTATTTTGCTCCTGCGCTGGTACCCATGCCGATGCAAAATAGTGCTGCAACATCGCAACCCAACCTGTTTGCGTTTCAACGGTTAAAGCTTTATCTTTAACTTCATCAAAGCTATATTTGCTATAATTAGTACTAGAACTAGAATAAGCAGTGCCACGGAATGCACTTTGCCCTAACCCATTACCGCCTTCGGTTGGAATATCATCTGGTAATTTAACAGTTTGTTTTAATTGACCGTACATTGACACTTCAACTGGCGCACCACTTTGGTTATTAATATCATATTGAACATCAACAGCATAATTACCACGATGCAATACATAATATTTAGTATAAGTAACGCCGTTAACTTGATAAGTTAGTGGTACTCGCAATTCGTCTTGCCCATCAGCTAAAACATATTCGGTTTGCGCGGTTTGATAGACAGGGCGTTTTGAGCCTTGAGTCGCATTATCAGGACCATCTTTACCGGTTAAACCGCTTTCAGCAATATAAACAAAATCAGGGCGTGATGTTAATAATTGAAAAGGTGTACCTGAGTGAAGTGTTTGCTCATATTTTAACAATTGAGCAGCTTGCACATCACCACCATAGGTATTAATAGTGAGTGACAATACGTCAGATTTAACGGTAATTGTTTTACCTTGTGCTGAACCATCGGTTGAATCATCTTCACTGACTGATTGTGTCAACTGATTAGCGACGGGGGGTTTTGGCGCATGGTCTTCTTCCCACGCTTTCCAAATAAAAAAAGATACAAAAAGTAAAACAATGACTAAAATATTACGTTGCGATCCCATTAGTGTTTTTCTCTATTGGTTTTAGTTTTGGGAGGAACAAAATCTTCTCCTCCTTCATGTAAAGGGTGACATTTTAATACACGTTTGGCTGTTAGCCAACCACCTTTTATTAACCCAAAGCGTCTTAGTGCAATTATTGCGTATTGCGAACATGTCGGCGTAAAGCGGCATTTAGGACCCAGTAAAGGACTAATAACACGCTGATATACACGAATAAAAAACACAAAAATATTAACTATCATATCCTTACATGCACAAACATGCAATTTGATAATCAATATAAATTTATTTAACCCTTTTGCTTGGCGATGATCCGTTGGCATAATTGATTAAGTGTCTCAACGATTTGTTGGTTATCTAAGTCTACAACAGGCTGTTTAGCCATCAGAATAAAATCGATATTAGGAAGCTGATGTTGATGATGTCGAAAATACTCTTTAGCCAGTCGTTTAATACGATTACGCTCATGAGCTCGTTTCACCTGCTTTTTAGCTATAGCAAACCCTAACCGAGGATGATCTAAGGTATTTCTTCGTGTAACTAAGGTAAGAAAGGGGGAGCCAACTCGAATAGACTCTTGAAAAACATGATTAAAATCAAAGGGAGTTAACAAGCGCAACTCCCGAGGAAAAGTGAGCTTAATCACCCAACTTTAAATCAGCTAGCAACAGTTAAACGAACACGGCCTTTAGCACGACGGCGAGCAAGAACTTGACGACCGTTTTTAGTTGCCATACGAGCACGGAAACCGTGAGTTCTATTGCGTTTTAATACTGATGGTTGAAATGTGCGTTTCATGACGATTTATATCCAAATCTAATTTATCAACAAGTTGCAGAGTAAAACTCCACAGCATTAATTAAAGAGGTCGGAATTATAGTGCCTATTTTATTTTTCGTCAATGAGATTTTAACAGATAAATACGAATAAATTCGATTAACGCTTTATTGTGACACGACAAAACCAAATAAAATAAAAACAATATAAAACAAATGCTTACAAAAACAAACTCAATTTACTCATCAGTAAAAGCAAGTACACGCTTACTTTTTTCGCCACCGATTTCGCGTGCCAACTTAGGTACTAAATAGCCAGACACTTGCTCGGCAAGTTGTTTCATAATAACTTTGGCAGACTCATCATCCACAAAAAAATGAGCTGCACCTTGTACTTTATCTAACAAATGGATGTAATAAGGTAAAATACCAACATCAAAAAGCCGATCACTTAACATTGCCAACACATCGGCATTATTATTAACGTTTTTCAACAAAACACTCTGATTAAGCATCGTCACACCGTGTTGTTTCAATAACGAAACCGCCTGAGCAACATCATCATCAATCTCGTTTGGGTGATTAATGTGAGTAATCACTACACATTGCAACCGACTTTTAGCAAATAACTGACATAACGCAGGCGTAATACGCGACGGAATTACTACCGCTAAACGGGTATGAATCCGCAACCGCTTAACGTGAGGGATTTTTTCTAATTCGTCAATCAAAAAAGCCATTTCATGATCTTTAGCCATTAACGGATCCCCCCCTGACAGGATAATCTCGTCAAGTTCAGGATGATTAGCAATATACTCAAGCGCCACAGCAAGATTCTGTTTACTGCCTTGATTATCATGATAAGGAAAATGCCGCCTAAAACAGTAACGGCAATTAATCGCACAGGCTGTCTTCGTAATTAATAACGCACGGTTATGGTATTTATGCAACAATCCCGGAATGACATTATCCTGCTCTTGCAAGGGATCGTGGCTATAGCCATCCACGTTTAGCATCTCGTCATCATGGCAAAGCACTTGTAACAAAAGTGGATCTGATTTATCGCCCTTTTTCATCCGGCGAATAAACGCCATCGGCACTCGAAGAGGAAACTGCTTTCTTGCCTGCTGCATCAGGCTCGAAATCGCATCCGCATCCAACTCTAAATAAGAATATAGAACATTGATATCGGTCACAACATTGGCAAGATCAACAATCCATTTATCTTTATTATTTTGTGGTTCAATTTTTTGCTGTATAATGTGGTTCATTTTTTTGTAATTCAGAATTTTAGTTGGAGCTTTTATGGCATCTTATAGTACTAATGAGTTTAAAGCTGGTCTTAAAATAATGCAAGATGGCGAGCCGTGTGTCATTGTTGAAAATGAATTTTATAAACCGGGTAAAGGGCAATCTATTAACCGCGTAAAAATTAAAAAATTACTTTCAGGCAAAACAGTCGACAAAACGTTCAAATCTGGCGAATCAGTTGAAGCGGCTGACGTTATTGACATGAATTTAACGTACCTTTATACCGATGGCGAGTTTTGGCACTTTATGAATAACGACACATTTGAACAACTATCGGCTGATGCCAAAGCAGTTGGTGACAATGCAAAATGGTTAGTTGATCAAGCGGAATGTATTTTAACATTATGGAATGGCCAACCGATTGCAGTTACACCACCGAATTTTGTTGAACTTGAAGTGATCGAAACCGATCCAGGTTTAAAAGGTGACACAGCCGGAACTGGCGGCAAACCAGCGACATTATCAACTGGAGCGGTTGTTCGTGTACCTTTATTTGTACAAATTGGTGAAGTGCTTAAAGTGGATACCCGTTCAGGTGAATATGTATCACGCGTTAAATAAATAGCGCACAGCGTAAGTTAGCATTTATCATAAAAAAAGAGAGGTTTTTGGCCTCTCTTTTTTATTAGCTACGTATTTAACATTCATAGTAAAAAAATGGTAATTAGCTACTTTCAACAGCACAAACACATCATCTTCGTCGACTTAATTTCGAGGGTAAACACAAACCCCATAAACATTGTGCAAATAATCACGCATATCGCGGTATGCTAAGCAACCACGACCATAAACAGATCTAAGAATAGTATAAGTTACACTGCCTAAAGGACTAACAATTGCTCGAGTACTAGCAAAAGAACTACTGTGAGTACAATAATATCCTCTAGCGAAGCCTGCCCCGCGGTAATCACTTACATTACCCCATTCATTAAATAAGCCTTTTCCTATGCCTCGTTCGGCTACAGAGTGTGGACGTCCTATTTGGGTATAATCTGCTAATAATCGAAACGTTGGAAGAGAATAACCCAAACTACTACACCAAGGTAAATGAAAATTACGCTCATTACGAGGATCTTCTGCCGTACCTCCTCGGTTGACAAACCATTTCATCAACACAAAACCATATTTGACTACCTCTCTACCGCCACTATCCCTCCCTACCAACTCAAATGTTGCAGGTAAACTGGGATGACCAATGGGAGCTACCCTCCCTGCTGGGCCACTTAACCTTACACGTGTTACAACCTCTGAACCATTAAGCCAACTATCATTTGCGGTTACCCTTGTCACTGTTGCTGTTATTCCCTCATGAGTGACAGGAGCCCAAGTGAGCTGACTTGCATCAATCCCTGCAATGTCTAAATCAAAATATAAACCATCCGCACCCGTTGTAGGAAAATTACGATTGTAAGATGCAGGATCGGTAGACTGAGTAAGATGACCTTTTGTTGGGTCCCAAGTTGATGTATTGGCGTATTGTCCATTAAATATCAGATTCGGCCTTGCATAACAAATACTAGGCGATGGTGGTGGAGTGATATAATAGGTTGCCGAGCTACCACTGAATGTACTGCTATTAGGTACGCCGTACTGCGTAGTTAAACTCCCCCCGCTACTATTTAGCACCACTTTATAAGGGGCATGACAAAGACTTAAAACCGTACCACGCCCTACAGCTCGGTTGTTTTTATCGGTGATAGCAACTGATAAGCTACCTGTTGCCGTAACACCATTTGCTCCCTGCCCATCCCCATCATCATCACCCCAATAATGATAACTTGTCACTAAGTCATTTAAACGAACAGAATTGGTTGATGGTGGCACCATCATATGAATATCAGTAAAACTTTGACCCGCGACGGGTAATACAATGGGATTGGTCGCACTAGAGCCATTGGATGGCGTAAATGTTCGATTATCTGATAATGTGATACTGAGTAAATCAGCGGTTGTTGTCGCTTTGGTTCTACCATTATCATACGTTAGATACGGTTTATAGCCTTCAATTACCCTTGAGGTATAAGCCGATAATGCCTGTGAATCAAACGAATACGGCAATAACAGCAATGGTGCAAAGAGCAACGATGACTTTGATAAGGAAGGTACAAGCTTCGACCTTGGCGATTTCGCTAAGCTCGATGATTTCGATAACTTCGGTGATAAAAATAAGAATTGAGTCTGATTTAGACTACGGTGAAATTGAAGTAGATTTAAGACATAGGTTTGGCAGGCCAGATGCCAGATGCCAGATGCCGATTATGATAGCGCATAACGATTAACCTGTCAAGTAAATTTTTGTTTTATTTCGATTTTTTATAATTATTCGCTCAACTAATGAGCGTTCCCTTGCTTTAAAAGCGGTGAAATTATAACCTGTTGAATAATAATGCGCCAGTTTTTTTGTTAAAAATTTATAAAGTTTTGTTAATAAGATGGGTTAAGCTTTTGTTGGCGTGTTTTGGGGAATAGTTTTGGTGGCGTTTTTTGAATAAAAACTACCAAACAAAAAATTTAATAAAATCAATACTTTTCCTGACCAATTTTTGAGTGGTAAATAACTGTTATATGGGCGTACTATTTTTGGTTTTGCTGGTTTGTTAGTTTTCAGCACTTGTCAAAGTAATATAAGCTGTTGATTTTCTTGAAAACAGCCAAATAAAAACTTTAATAAAATCAATACCTTTCCTGACCGATTTTTGGGGGTTAAATGACTGTTATAGGGGCATGCTATTTTCAGTTTTGCTGGTTTGTTAGTGTTCAGCACTTTGTCAAAGTAGTATAAGTTGTTGATTTTCTTAAAAATAGCCAAATAAAAACTTCAATAAAATCAATACCTTTCCTGACCGATTTTTGGGTGGTAATTGAGTTGCTTTTAACAAAAAAAGAAACTCAATTATCACCTAATGCTATGTTTATTTGTATTATTCCGGCGTCAGAATGTGCCGACAACTGAAGTAGGTTCGCATATCAATCAGAGATATGTGGTTAGGCGTTATAAGATTTTGCATAAAAATAACATAACTTAGACATTATCACTGATATTATTTATCCCTTCCCCCAAAAAATCTCAAAATATTGGGAACCTTACCGATCCTAGCAGACATTGAAAAGCCCAAAATATTTAGGCTATTATACGATTAATTATAAAAATTATAGATTGATTATATTGAGTATTCCTTACAAAATATCATCTATATAAAAGACAAAGGAGATGTAAGTGTTATTTTCAATTATAAGATCAGTTACTGGCGGGTGTTTGGTACTTTTGTGGGCTATTTCTGTTTGTAGCTTTTTCTTCAAAAATTATTATATTGGACTCACATTTATCATTATTGGCGTTTTAGCTTACTATCTGGTATTTATTAAATACACAAATATTATTATTAATAAACATATTACAATTTTTAAAAGTGAGTTTAAGGATGAGTTTGTGCGTTCGAATTTTTATTGCTATAGAACCTATAAAAATTTTATGTATTTTGATCGAATGAATAAACAAATCTGTTTTACAGATAAAGATACAAATAAAATTGTATCAAGGCTTAATTATGATGATTTATTATCTGCTAAATTTAATTCTCATCCTTATGTTATTATGAAATTTAAATTAAGAAACCAAGAAATTAAAGTTAAATTTGATTATTTTTCAAAAGATTATATTTCATTAAGAACAAGATTTTCTCGATTAACAACTATTTATGAATAATTAAGTTATTTAGACAGCAATAACGTTGCTTTTAGTGTGCCAAGTATTAGTATAGCCTCAAAGGCTCGAGGCTATCACACAACTAATTCAGCAATATTTTAGAGTTTGTTAATATTTATCGACTTTCTTAGTTTTCTTGGTAAAGAACTTTAAGAATAATTATTTTTATTACAAATAAACCACATGAGTGCCTTTTTCTGGTTGAAAGGTAGCTTTACCAAACTCATCTAGGAAATAGGCAATATGATCGGCTTTATCCCCTACTAATCGCCCTTTGACCTTGTTCCAAGTCATAAGGACTATCATGGCGTCAGGTTCACAGCAAATTAACATGGGTTGTTCAAACTCTTCGTTCCAATAAAACTCGCCACCGTATAATTTATGGGCGGTGAGTAATAAATAACACCCGTATTCTTGTGATATCATGTTGAGTTGTTCTTCTGATATGCTGAAGTTCTTTTCAGCCAGTTCACTGATGATCATTTCAACAACAGTGATGCTCTTTTCAGAATAATCGAGCTGATTAATACTCCAAGTCGGGCTGTTTAAAATGGCATTTTGTGCCCAAGCTTCGATTTCTTGATACAATTCGTTTTTTTGTTCAGTCATTTTTATTCACTTCGCTATTGAGTTTAATCTGTTCTAATTGTTTAACACTTTGCCACGCGTCTTCCATTTGTTCAAGCGTTGCATCAATTAAAGACAAATTTTTTTGTTTAAGTATGGATTCTACTTGCTGAAATCGCCGAGTAAATTTTTTATTAGCTTGCTGTAAACAGAGTTCTGATTTAACTTTTAAATGCCTAGCTAAATTGACGGTAGCAAACAATAAATCACCTAACTCTTCTTCAATTTTTTGTGGATCTTGTTTGGTTCGTTCTAATTCTTGCTCAACTTCACCAATTTCTTCTTTTACCTTATCAAGCACAGACTTTATATCATGCCAATCAAAACCAACCGAGGCGCAACGCTTTTGAATTTTTTCAGCTTGCATTAAGGCGGGTATTGCTTGGGGAATATCATCAAGCAATGAGTATTGTGCTTTTTGATCGCGCTCTTTTTGTTTAAGTTGTTCCCAGTTAGGTTTTTCAACCTTATTTTTGGTGAAAATATGAGGATGACGATAAACTAACTTATCAGCAACCGCTAAACAGACCTCATCTAAATCAAACCTTCCTTGTTCTTCGGCTAAATCAGCATAAAAGACAATGTGAAATAGTAAATCACCCAGTTCTTTTTTTAGCTCATCCATGTCTTGTTTATCAATGGCATCAAGTACTTCGTACGTTTCTTCTAATGTATATGATTTTAAAGATGCAAAAGTTTGAACTCGATCCCATTCACAACCATTAACAGGATCACGAAGTTGTTTGATAATAGCTTGTAAGCGCTGTAATCCGTTCAAAATATACCCCCACAAATAAGTCATTGATCAGTGTCATTGTAAAGGTTTCATAACAAAACGGTTATTTTTTTAAAGGTTAATAGCAATATATTTTGATGTTATTGCTAATTATTTCACCAAAAATAATGATAAAAGCGACTAAAATGTAGCTATTTACGGAACTTCTAGCCGATAAATACTAATTAAGTATATAATATACCCCTATTAAATTAACTTTATTGATATATGAATAATTTACGTGAACTTACTTTAAGAGGTACCATCCTTGGTGCTTTTATTACGGTCATTTTTACTGCATCAAATGTTTATCTTGGTTTAAAAGTGGGATTAACGTTTTCATCCGCAATCCCTGCTGCAGTAATTTCAATGGCAATATTGAAACTATTTTCGGGTTCAACTATTTTAGAAAATAACATGGTGCAAACTCAAGCATCAGCGGCAGGTACATTATCTTCAATTATTTTTGTGCTTCCGGGTTTGTTAATGATTGGTTACTGGCAAAACTTTCCATTTTGGTTAACCTTTGCAATATGCGCCGCAGGTGGAATGCTTGGGGTTTTATTTTCAATTCCATTACGACATGCCATGGTCGTTAAAAGCAATTTGCCTTATCCTGAGGGAGTGGCTGCTGCTGAAATTCTAAAGGCAGGCTCTAAAACCGATAATAAAGAAGCTAATGATGGTTTAAAGGATATTTTATTTGGTGGCATCGTTGCCTCCACAGTCAGCCTTTTTACTAATGGTTTTCGTGTGTTATCTGAAAGTACTGCTTATTGGTTTACTGTCGGCAAATCCATTTTTCAACTTCCTATGGGTTTTTCGTTAGCGTTACTAAGTGCAGGTTATTTGATTGGGATTATGTCAGGAATTGCCATTTTAATTGGAACCATTATTGGTTGGGTATTTGGCGTTCCAATTTTAAGTGCAATTACCGATTATGATACTAGTCTGCCTTTATCTAAAGTTGCAATGGGATTTTGGGAAAAAGATATACGCTTTATTGGTGCGGGAGTCATTGCTATTGCAGCAGTTTGGACACTATTTACATTAATCAAACCAATGATTGAAGGTTTAAAAATATCATTTAAAAGTATGCGTTCAGATGCGTCTGACGATGATATTGCATCAACCGAGCGGGATTTATCACCTAAAGCTATTTTATTAATTATGGGTGGTATGTTAGTTATTTTATTAGTCACTTTTTATAGCTTTATTACAGATAGTGGGCTATCGGCAGGCGTTGCTTGGTCATTAGTGTTTTGCGCTACATTGTTTGCTTTTATTATGGGCTTTTTAGTGGCTGCCGCTTGTGGTTATATGGCTGGACTTGTTGGTTCATCGGCTAGCCCAATATCAGGCATTGCCATTGTTGCTATCATTGTTATTTCATTAGTTCTATTAGGCTTAGGTGAAGCTAATGGTATGTTAGCTTCTGCCGAGGGCTCTAATTTTGCCACAGCTCTTACGCTGTTTACTACCAGTGCAGTGTTATCAATAGCCTGTATTTCAAACGATAATTTGCAAGATCTAAAAACAGGTTATTTAGTTCATGCTACACCATGGAAACAACAAGTGGCGTTATTAATTGGCTGTGTTGTTGGTGCGATTGTTATTGCGCCTATTTTAGAAATTTTATATAACGCTTACGGCTTTACCGGTGCGCTTCCACGCTCTGATATGGATCCAAAACAAGTTTTATCAGCACCTCAAGCAACATTGATGACAAAAATTGCCAAAGGAATAATTTCAAATAATCTTGATAAAACCATGATATATATCGGGCTAGGTATAGGTGCTATTATTATTATTATCGATTCAGTTTTAGCAGCTAATAAAGCTAAGTTTAGGTTGCCAGCGCTTGCTGTTGGTTTAGGTATTTACCTACCACCAAGTATTACCATGCCTATTTTCATTGGTACTTTCTTATCATGGATAATTAAACGTTATGCTTATAAAAAAGCACAATCACAAAATTTAGATCCAGAACAGCAATTTAAGAAAGTTGATCGTAAAGCAGCATTGATTGCGTCAGGGCTAATTGTTGGCGAAAGTTTAGTGGGCGTATTATTGGCGGTTGTAATTGTTATTAGTATTACAAGTGGTGGAAATGATGCACCGCTTGCAATTTCGGCTGATTTAGGTATGTTACCTCAATTTTTAGGTCTCTTTGTTTTTGTTGGTATATGTACGCTCTTTATTCGTCGCGCTTTATCAGCAATTAAGAAATAGTCCTATTGAATAATTAAATTTAAGCCCTTTATTTTTTATTATAAAGGGCTTTTTATTACTTAAGATTTTTACCAATTTTTAATGTAAGGGCTATGTTCATTGAGGTATTATAAATATTCAATTTAGCCATGTTTGAATCTAATGCTTCTGATAATGTACTTACTTTGCTTAAAATACTAAACATAGATGATATACCACATGGATAAACAGTTTCGGCTTTATCTCCTAAACTACCTACTATAGCAATAACTGGTTTATTATATTTTTTTGCAATATGAGCAACACCTACAGGTACTTTACCATTAACGCTCTGATAATCTAATCGACCTTCACCAGTAATAACTAAATCAGCCTCTTTAACTAATTCATCCAAATTTAGCAACTTAGTGATAATTTCAATACCAGGTTTTAATTTTGCATTCATGAAGACCAACAAAGCAGCTCCCATTCCACCTGCTGCACCTGTTCCTGGAGTAAACTCAATATCGACATTAAAAGTTTGTTTAATAACTTGAGCAAAATGTTTAAGATTTGAATCAAGTAATTTGACATCTAATGGTGTAGCTCCTTTTTGTGGTCCAAAAATAACAGAAGCTCCATTTTCACCAGTTAAGGGATTGGTAACATCACAAGCTACTTCAAAATCACATTGCTTAATTCGATGATCCATTTGACTAATATCAATTTTCTCAATAGCACTAAGTGAAATACCGCCATAACCAATTTGATTTCCAAATTTATCTAGGAGCCTGACACCTAGTGCCTGTAGCATTCCTGCACCTCCATCATTTGTCGCGCTTCCACCAATTCCTATGATGAATTTTTTACAACCGCGATCGAGTGCATCTTTAATTAATTCTCCGGTACCATATGAGGTGGTAATTTTTGCATCTCTCTTATCGATCGAAACTCGCTCAAGCCCACTTGCAGCAGCCATTTCTATTACCGCAGTTTGCCCATCACCAGATATACCATAAAAAGCCAGTCCTTTTTCGCCTAATGGATCAGTAATAGAAACCTTAACTTTATGACCATTTAACGCATTCACCATCGCATCGACAGTACCTTCACCACCATCTGCAACTGGTCGTAAAAAATATTTTGCATCAGGGTAAACTTGTGAAAATCCCGCTTTTATCTCATTAGCAACTTCAATAGCACTTAAGCTTTCTTTAAAAGAATCAGGAGCAATGACAACTTTCATACATATCCTTACACAATTGGACAAATTATTGAGTATGTCTCCATACTCAATATCAATATCAATATTAATTATTTAACTTCTATTTTTGCTAATGCTTCATAATAGCGGGCTAATGCACTATGATCACATTCGCCCATACCATCAGTTTTTAGTGCTTGCATCATCTCCATCACAATTGCAGTTAATGGTAATGATGTTCCTACACCATGAGAAGTATCCAAAGCATTTTGCAGATCTTTAATATGTAAATCAATTTTAAAACCTGGTTTGAAATTACGATCTAATACCATCGGAACTTTAGCATCTAAAACAGTACTACCAGCAAGACCACCACGAATAGCTTGATAAACTAATTTAGGGTTTACTCCTGCTTTAGTCGCTAAAACTAGTGCTTCTGACATAGCTGCAATATTAAGTGCCACAATAACTTGATTAGCAAGTTTAGTTACATTACCAGCACCAATATCACCAGTATAAACAACTGAACCAGCCATTGCTTTCATTAAATCGTAATGTTTATCAAAGATGTTTTTGTCTCCACCTACCATCACTGACAATGTTCCATCGATTGCTTTTGGTTCGCCGCCACTAACAGGTGCATCTAACATAGTTAAACCTTTTTTGACGACTTCATCATGAATCTCACGACTTGCCAATGGTGCTATTGAGCTCATATCTATGATCGTTGTACCTTTTTTCGCTCCATCAACAATACCATTTTCGCCCAATACCACTTCTTTTACATGAGGTGAATTAGGTAACATAGTAATAATTACATCACAACGTTTAGCAACTTCTTTTGCATTTTCTGCACTTTCTGCACCTGCAGCAACAACATCTTTAACTGCATCTAGGTTTCTATCACAAACCACAAGTGAGTAACCTGCTTTTAACAAGTTTTTACTCATCGGTTTACCCATAATACCTAAACCAATAAAACCAATTTTCATTTTACTCTCCTTTTTCTGATAAAAAATAACTGTTATTTTAGAAATTTATCGGCTAATGATTGTGTTGCACTTCTTAAAAGGCCAAGATCATTACCGACGGCAACAAAAGTTGCTCCCATATCTATATACTGACGAGCATCAGCCTCTATAGTTGCTAAAATACCACAAGCTTTGCCTTGCTTTTTAGCTTCATTAAAAACTTTTTTGATTGCTGCTTGAACATCAGGATGCTTTGGATTTCCAAAATGCCCTAAAGAAGCAGAAAGGTCACTTGGCCCAATAAAAATACCGTCGACACCATCAACAGCTACAATGGACTCTACATTATTAACAGCTTGTTGTGTTTCAACTTGCACCATAACACAAATATTTTTGTTAATTTTTTGGAAGTAATCTGGAATCGTTCCATATACATTACTTCTATGAGCAACAGAAACACCTCTCACACCCTCAGGTGGATATCGTGTATAAGAAACAGCAAGTTTTGCTTGTTCTGCAGTCTCAACATAAGGTATTAAAAAGTTATAAAAACCGATATCAAGTAAGCGTTTAATAAGAACCTGATCATTCCATGAAGGGCGAACGACAGGCGCACTAACACTGTCTTTTAATGCCATTAATTGGGGCACAAATGAGATAACATCATTGATTGCATGCTCTCCATCAAGTAATAGCCAATCAAAACCAGCTAAACCAAGTATTTCTGTTGAAATAGGACTACCTAATGCAGCCCAACAACCAATAAGTTTTTTTCGTGCCAACATATCTTGTTTAAATTGATTGTGGCATGTCACCTTTTTCATAATTTACCTTCACATTTTTTACACATTGTGTCTTGATAATAAATTTTAATTATCTAACTAAACACGGTTTTTTATTATCAAATTGCCAATTAGGTATTAAATATTGCATAGCAATAGCATCATTACGATTACCCAGTTTCATACCTTTAAATAATTCATGCGCTTTCATTACCTGATCCATATCAATTTCAATCCCCAAACCAGGTTTTTCAGGAACTTTGATTTTGCCATTAACAATTTGTAAAGGGTCTTTTGTTAAACGTTGGTTTCCTTCTTGCCAAATCCAATGCGTATCAAGTGCTGTTGGGTTACCTGGTGCTGCTGCACCAACGTGAGTAAACATCGCAAGTGAGATATCAAAATGGTTATTTGAATGAGATCCCCAAGTTAAACCAAATTCATGACACATCTGAGCCACTCGGACAGATCCACTCATCGTCCAAAAATGTGGATCCGCAAGTGGAATATCAACAGATTGTAAAGATAATGTGTGTGCCATTTGACGCCAATCTGTTGCAATCATATTGGTTGCCGTTGGTAATCCTGTCGCACGTCGAAATTCGGCCATAATTTCGCGCCCTGAAAAGCCTTGTTCGGCTCCACAAGGATCTTCGGCATAGGTTAGTGTGTCTTTCAAATATTTACCTATACGTATTGCTTCATCTAATAACCAACCACCGTTTGGATCTAAGGTTACTCGTGCATCAGGGAATTTCTTTTTAATCGCTATGACGGCTTCGGCCTCATCTTCTGCCGATAAAACACCGCCTTTTAATTTGAAATCTCGAAAACCATATTTTTCATAAGTTGCTTCGGCTAAACGGGCTATCTTTTCTGGCGTTAATGCTTCTTCATGTCGTAATCGATACCAATCACATTTATCTTCAGATTGATTTTGATAAGGGAGATCTGTTTTTTTGCTGTCTCCAATATAAAATAAATACCCTAACATCTCAACTTCATCTCGTTGCTGTCCATCACCAAGTAATGAAGCTACCGTCACGCCAAGATGTTTGCCTAATAAGTCTAACATGGCGGATTCAATGGCAGTCACAACGTGAATAGTTGAACGTTGGTCAAAAGTTTGGTTGCCTCGTCCACCTACATCACGATCAGCAAATTGATTGCGAACTCGGTTCATAACATTTTTGTATTGCGCAATTGATTGCCCAATAACTAGCGGTTTTGCGTCTTCAAGCGTTTGGGTGACAACGCCAACACATGGCACTTCGCCTAAACCAATATTGCCCGAATTATCTTTAAGAATAACGATATTCCGTGTAAAGTAAGGCGAATGCGCACCACTTAAATTTAATAACATACTGTCATAGCCGGCTACTGGGTAGACATGCATTTCAGTAATAATTGGTGTTGATGAACTCATAATTACCTCTTTAATTTTCAATTTATATAAATCTTTTTTAACAAACCATAGACGGGCGCTTACAATCAAATTTTCAATTGGGAATTAAATACTGCATTGCTATAGCATCACGATTTAAAATTGAAATTGCCTTACCTTCAACATGAGGGATTGCCTGTTTTAGGGCATTTTCAATTATAGTGCCACCTGGTGCTTCACCAACACCAGTATGCCCCGTATTATCTGTTAAAATAACAATATTTCTAGTAAAGTAAGGACCATGTGCACCACCAATATTCATTAACATGCTGTCATATCCTGCTACTGGAATAACTTGCATCGATTTAATGATCGGAACTGACTGAGTACACATAAAACGTTTTCCTTGGCTCTAATCTATTGTTAGTTATAAATATTGTTAATTTTTCTTTAATTCCATACGTGTAATAGGACCAACAATAACTAAATAGCTAAACGCTGCAACAAAAGCGTGACCAGCCACAAAAACTAAAGCCCATTCAAATCGACCTGTCCATGCAACAATATAGCCAATAATAATTGGTGAAATAATACTAGATGCGTTACCAAACATGTTGAATAGTCCACCAGCAAGTCCACTCATTTCTTTAGGTGCAGTGTCAGCCATAACAGCCCATCCTAATGCACCAACACCTTTACCAAAGAAAGCCATTGACATAAATAAAATAACTAATGCAATTGAATCAACGTAATTACATAAAATCATTGTCATCGAAAATAACATTCCTAAAATAATCGGCGTTTTACGTGCAATTGAAAGCGATCCTGTTTTACGCATTAGAAAATCTGAAAAAACTCCACCACTAATTCCACCAATAAAACCACAAATAGCTGGAATAGCAGCAGCAAAACCAACTTCTTTAATATTCATTCCACGTTGCGTTGCAAGATAAATAGGAAACCAAGTAATAAAGAAAAATGTTAAACAGTTAATGCAATACTGTCCTAAATAAACACCAAGCAACATTCTGTTTGTAAGAAGCTGAGTTAAATAACCTAATTTTGGTCCTTTTTGCTTACCATCCGCTTTCTTTTGATCCATATCAACCAAAGCTCCGCCTTCAATGATATAATCAACCTCTGCTTGATTTGCCCATGGATGATCTTTGGGATTACGAATCATAATTAGCGTTGCAATACTCACCAAAATACCAAGACCTCCCATAAAAAAGAATACAGATTGCCACCCATATTCGTGAGTTAACCATCCCATAATCGGTGCAAAAATTACTGTCGCGAAATATTGTGCTGAATTAAAAATAGCTACTGCTGTTGCTCTTTCTTTAGCAGGAAACCATGCTGCTGTTATGCGACTATTTCCAGGAAAGGAAGGTGCTTCTGATAACCCCATTAAAAACCGAAAAGTGAAGAGCATAATAAGAGCCCAAGCACCAATAAAAAAATGAACTGTACCTTGTAATAAGGTAAAAATAGACCAGAATAGAATACTGTAAAAATAAACTCGTTTTGATCCAAATCTATCTAATAACCAACCACCAGGTAACTGTCCTATCACATAGGCAATACCAAATGATGACATTACCCAGCCCATTGCTGCCGCATCAAATCCCAATTCTCCCGATATTGATTTTCCTGCAATACCTAATGTAGCTCTATCACCATAATTAACAGCGGTGACAATAAATAAAAAAATGACTGTCATCCACCGGATGTTAGTCTTTTTTTGCCTTGCTTTGTTTATTTTCATATTTAGCCTCTATACGATTTTTGAATTTATTAATCCTGAATCTTTACAAACGTCGCTGAGTAGAAAATCACTAGTCATTAAATATTTCTCAGTAACCCGTTATTAATAAATTATTATCGGACAGTCAGGCGATATATTTCATTAGATGAAAAAACAAAATAATAACCAGAATGTCACTTATTTTTGTGAAAATGCACAATGTAATGTTATATTCCTCACATAATTTTAGATAGTTGCTCTAATTTTGTGATGTGGAACACATTAATATAGTCATCTGCACAAATTAATCGTAATATCACCTTGAATAATTATGAATATTCATAATGATATTCATTGTTTTTACATTTAATATACGAAAAATAAATCAGTAAAAACATCATAGTAGATATAAATCTTTGCACTTTTGATTATTACTGAAAAGCTAATCATTTTATAGGAAATAAATAATGGAAAACCATCGTAATAAACCGCTCTATATCAAAATCAAAGAAATTGATAACGTTGCTATTGTTGTGAATGATGGTGGGTTGCCCAAAGGAGCTCTATTTCCGGATGGATTAGAACTAATTGAGAATATACCTCAAGGTCATAAAGTTGCTTTAAATGATATAAATCAAGGGCAAGAAATTATCCGTTATGGTGAAATTATTGGTTTTGCCAAAGTAGATATAAAAAAAGGAGGATGGGTTAACGAGTCTGTGACTCAAATACCAACCGCCCCCGAATTACATGAATTAGCCATTGCCACAAAAAAAAGTGAACCGCTTCCACCTTTGGACGGTTATACTTTTGAAGGTTATCGTAATAAAGATGGTTCCGTTGGAACGCGAAATATACTTGGTATAACCATGAGCGTTAACTGTGTTTCTGGCGTTGTTGAGTATGTCTCAAAAATTATTGAGCGTGATTTATTACCTAACTATCCAAATGTAGATGGTGTTGTTCCATTAACGCATCTTTATGGTTGCGGTGTAGCTATTGATGCTCCAGCAGCTATTGTACCAATACGGTCTATTCATAATTTAGCTAAAAATCCTAATTTTGGTGGTGAAATTATGGTTGTGAGCTTGGGGTGTGAAAAACTTCAGCCAGAAAAATTACTAAAAGGAACTGAAGATTCAATTCCTATCAAAATAGAAAATGATGATCTAGTTATATTGCAAGATGAACGTGGTTTTAAAGCCATGGTGAATAATATTTTGAATGTAGCTGAAAAGCATTTACAACGATTAAATCAGCGTCAAAGGGAAACTGTTCCAGTATCAGAATTAGTAATAGGTATGCAATGCGGAGGTAGTGATGCTTTTTCTGGCGTCACATCAAACCCTTCTGTAGGGTTTGCTTCTGATTTATTAGTTAGATGCGGTGCTACTGTGATGTTTTCTGAGGTTACTGAAGTACGTGATGGTATTCACTTACTTACACCAAGAGCGGCTAATGAGGAGGTTGGTAAAGCACTAATTCGTGAGATGCAGTGGTATGATGAATACCTTGCTGCCGGAAAAGTCGACCGTAGTGCAAATACAACGCCAGGAAATAAAAAGGGAGGATTAAATAACATAGTCGAAAAAGCAATGGGATCAATTGCTAAGTCAGGAACAAGCCCTATTGTAGAAGTTCTAGCTCCTGGACAACGCCCAACGAAAAAAGGATTGATTTTTGCAGCTACACCGGCAAGCGATTTTGTCTGCGGAGCTCAACAAGTTGCGTCAGGAATTACATTACAAGTTTTTACTACTGGACGAGGAACACCTTATGGCTTGGCTATGGTACCAGTAATTAAGATGTCTAGCCGTAATATTGTGGCTGAACAGTGGTTTGATTTAATTGATATTAGTGCCGGCGATATTGCTTTAGGAAAAGCAACAATTGAAGATATAGGTTGGAGACTATTTCATTTGATTTTAGATGTAGCAAGTGGAAGAAAGAAACCATGGTCAGATCATTGGAAATTATATAACCCGTTAGCTATTTTCAATCCTGCACCAATAACCTAATTATTTATAAAAGAAAATGCCAGATTGTTTACGCTTCATGATTAAGATAATTATTTAAAAACTCATTAATCGTCTTCATGTAAAATTTCATCTGGATAGTTTTTTATAATGTTCATTCATACTATTTAAATAAAAGCAAACAGCTTTAACCTAGCTTTTTGCATATTATAAATGCAAGCAATTCCTATAAATTAACTTCTATCTAATTGCAAACCTATATATAAAAGTAATCTATCATCAAATTTTGCAAGATTTAATCCTGTTAACGTAGCAATTTTATTTAAACGATACTCTAATGTATTACGATGGATAAAAAGTTCATTAGCTGTATTACTACTATGAACATTATTTTTAAACCATGTTTGCAAAGTTTTCCTCAAAAGACCATTATTATCAGCCAGCCTTAATTTTTTCAAAGGTAATAATAATTCTTCGGCTTGCCAGTCATAACTTAATCCATGTAATAAAACAGGTAAAATTAGCTCTTGATAATAATAATTACGAATATTAGGCATTCTTTGTTTACCAATTAACATCGTCGTTTTTGCTGTCTGGTAAGACTTTACCAAAGGATAAGGATGTTGCTCAAAATAATTACCAAGCGAAATTCTAATATCTAATTGAGTAATATTTTTTATTGTAATAATAAGTGACTCTAGTTTCTTCTTATGTTCTAATAAATCCCATCGTCCATACCTATTAAGTGCTGGGATTAAAATAACTAGCTCAGTAACTGATTTAGTTGCTACTAAATTATGTTTACTTAGCAATTGTATCTGTGTTTGTAAATTTTGTAATTCACTCATTGCAGTATCAATGCCTAACTGTCCACTATCGACCTCAATCATACCAACCACTCTGGGTAAATCCAAATCGATATCCAATCGTTTAACCCATTGAATCATACTGTCGGGCAAAGTCTCTTTTTCAATTAGCGTTAGGATAAGCTCTTCCTTTAAACGATTATTATAAGATAGCTCTTGTAATAAATGAGTTTGTTCCATCATCATTTCTGCAGACATGCGAACAAGCTCTCCAAATTGCCAAATATCGGAAGGTTCGCCAGTTAATCCAATTACACCAACAATCCTATCATTAAGTTTTAACGGTAGATTGACTCCTGGTTTAACACCTTGTAAATTTTTCACCATGGTACTATCAATTGAAACTGTTCGTTTCTGAGATATAGCTAACATCGCTCCTTCATGTAGCTCTCCAATACGTTCTAAATCACCACTGCCAATAATACAACCATGTGCATCCATTACATTGATATTGCAATCAATAATTTTCATGGTTCTTTCAACAATTTGTTGTGCAATTTTAGGTATAAGGTTATAAGAGTCCATTACCATATTAATTACTCTATTTTAATTTTGCATAAACCCAATTTTTTGTTAGCATAACACATTTTATTTTGAATAATAGACAAAAATATCATGATAGTTTTTGATTCAATCCAAGTGCGCCGAGGCGTTAACTTACTTTTAGATAATGCTTCAGCAACCATTAATCCTCAACAAAAAGTTGGGTTAGTAGGTAAAAATGGTTGCGGAAAATCGACGCTGTTTTCACTAATTAAAGGTGAAATTCAAGCTGATGCCGGCACGTTAAGTATACCATCGCAATGGCAACTCGCTTGGGTCAATCAAGAAACTCCGGCATTAGATATCCCTGCGATTGAATATGCCATTGATGGCGATCGTGAGTATCGACAATTAGAAAAACAGTTAGATACCGCTAATGAACAAAATAATGGTCAGCAAATTGCGATTATCCATGAAAAGCTTGATACCATTGATGCTTGGACAATTCGCGCTCGAGCTGCAACCTTACTACATGGTCTTGGTTTTTCTAATGAGCAATTAATGTTACCGGTTAAGTCCTATTCCGGTGGTTGGCGAATGCGATTGAATTTGGCACAAGCGTTAATGTGTCGTTCTGATTTATTATTGCTTGATGAACCAACCAATCACCTTGATTTAGATGCTGTCATTTGGCTTGAAAAATGGTTAAGTAACTATCCAGGAACGCTGATTTTAATCTCTCACGATCGTGATTTTTTAGATCCTTTAGTCAATAAAATTATTCATATTGAACAAAAAAGTTTATTTGAATACACCGGTAACTACTCTTCATTTGAAATTCAACGCTCAACAAAGTTGGCACAACAACAATCACTCTATGAAAGCCAACAACTCAAAGTTGCACACTTACAAAATTATATCGATCGATTTAGAGCCAAAGCTACAAAAGCTAAACAGGCACAAAGCCGTATAAAAATGTTAGAAAGAATGGAACTGATTGCACCTGCTCATGTTGATAATCCATTTCATTTTAATTTTAAGCCATCTGAATTCTTACCAAGTCCTTTGTTAATGATGGAAAAAGTTGTAGCGGGTTATGATGATAAAATTATACTAGAAAAAATTAAGCTTAATTTAGTCCCTGGTTCACGCATTGGCTTATTAGGACGCAATGGTGCAGGTAAATCAACACTGATTAAATTGCTAGCTGGTGAACTTGCACCTAAAGAAGGCCATATTAATCTCGCTAAAGGTGTTCAATTAGGTTATTTTGCTCAACATCAATTAGAATATCTACGCCCCGATGAGTCACCACTTTGGCATTTAACGCAACTTGCCGAACCGAAAAATACAGAGCAAGAACTGCGTAATTATTTAGGTGGATTTGATTTTCAAGGCGATAAAGTCACCGAGCCAGTTAAAACTTTCTCGGGTGGTGAAAAGGCGCGACTTGTTTTAGCTTTAATTGTCTGGCAAAAACCAAATCTTCTTTTATTAGACGAACCAACTAACCACCTAGATTTAGATATGCGACAAGCATTGACTGAAGCGTTAATTGATTTTGATGGTGCATTAGTTGTGGTGTCACATGATCGCCATTTACTACGTTCGACCACCGATGAATTCTATTTAGTCCATGATCATAAAGTTGAACCATTTGACGGCGATCTTGATGATTATCAAAAATGGTTAGCCGAAGCACAAAAAGATGATAACCAATCAAATGACGAAATAAATTCACCCAAAAAAGAAAATACAAGTAATATATCAGCTCAAGATCGTAAAGAGCAAAAACGTAAACAAGCTGAATTACGTGCACAAATGCAGCCAATAAAAAAACAGTTACAAAAAGAAGAACAGATGCTTGATAAATTAACCCATCAATTAAAGCAAATTGAAGAACAACTGTCTGATCCTGCAATCTATGATGCGAGCAAAAAAAACGAACTTACAACTTTGTTACTAGAGCAAAGCCAACTTAAAAATCAATTAGAAGAAACAGAACTACAATGGTTAGAATTACAACAACAACTGGAATCGTTTAACTTAGATTAAATTGATCATTTTGGTTAATAGGCTTGAGGTAATGGCTATCCATTGTCTATAAGCCAGCTATTTAAATTCATAGGTTATCCTCGCCAATGTTATCGACGATATCATAGATGTACATTTTTGCCTGTTCAAAATCATATCCCTCAATACCAAAAACGGATGTGCAAGATATCATACCTTCAAGTATTAACATAATTAGGCAAGATGCTTGTTCACATGACTTTGTGCCTCCTAGACATTCAAAAATCCTATCTTGAATCCACTTTTTATGTTCACTAACAATAGCGCATATTTCTTCGCTTTTATTGTTATATTCAGACTTAGCTCGTACAAACATGCAACCGCGGTAATTATCATTCTTAAACCATTTTATATGCCATGAAATAATTGCATTGATTTTGTCTTTTATAGGTGTGTTGTTCTTTAATTTATTTAGCAATGGAATTATACCGATAGCATTAGCAGTTGGGACATCTATCGCATTGATGCAGTTACTACGTGTAGTTCACGCTCCAGCTGGTGCAACCCCTATTTTAATCATGATGTCCGGAATTACTGACTATTCATTCTTGATAACACCAGTACTTATAGGTTCGGTTTTATTAGTCATGGTTGCTTTAATAGTTAATAATATAGGAATCGAAGCACGTTGGCCTAACTATTGGTTGGGATATCACTTTTATATGGGTAAAAGAATAAAAAAATCTAAAAAAGAATAGATTGCCTGTATTATATTAATAATAAGTTAAATTATGATCCGATAGTGGTTTTATCTACCTTGGCGACTCACTTTGATTAAATATATTAGAAACAGAACTATTATTCTCAAATTCTCGAAAGACATTATATTTCTTTCATAAAAACAAAAACCACAAGATTGACTCTTGTGGTTTTCTAAAAGATACAGCTAATTCAGTGAAAAAACTATATCAAAAAATTAGCTCTTTTCAACTTGACTAAAATCTAGCTCTACAGGAGTTGAGCGTCCAAAAATAGAAACCGATACTTTTAAGCGATTTTTTTCGTAGTCAACTTCTTCAACAACACCGTTAAAGTCAGCAAATGGACCTTCATTAACACGAACAAGCTCACCCGGCTCAAATAACGTTTTAGGACGTGGTTTATCGCCAACTTGTTGTAGACGATTCATGATTGCATCAACTTCACGTTGGCTAATTGGCGCTGGTCGATCCGACGTGCCACCAATGAAACCCATTGTTCTTGGTACGCTTCTAACTAAATGCCAAGTCGCATCATTCATCATCATTTCAACTAATACATAACCAGGGAAAAACTTACGTTCACTTTTGCGACGTTGCCCACTTTTCATTTCAACAACTTCTTCGGTTGGAACTAATACTTCACCGAATGCATCTTCCATATTATGTAATTTGATATATTCACGTAATGATTGTGCAACACGTGCTTCATAGCCGGAATAAGCTTGAATAACATACCACCGTTTTTGTTGTGATTCGCTCATATTAACGCCCTATTGATGTTAAATAAAAGATTATTGAACGGAATAAAGAATCCATTCCCCAAAGCGCTAAACCAACAATAACTGTGATAGCAGCAATAAGTAAAGTTGTCTGTGTCGTTTCTTTACGAGTTGGCCATACAACTTTTCTTAACTCTTTTTTAGATTCATTTAAAAATGATAAAAATAATTTGCCTTTGTTTGTTGTGATCGCAATAAACAGAGTTAATAGAGAAACAACAACAACTATAATAATCCGAACGATTGTATTAGGTTGATATATATCATTAGGTTGGGAAAAATAAAAATTTCCCCAAACAATAAACGCAATCAATACTAGAACTAAACCCCATTTCAATTTGTCTAGAATAGTATTTGTATTTTGACTCTCGTTACTTACTAGCATATAAAACCTATATTATGTTATTTATAATAATATCTATTTTCCAAAATGCTCTTTTAATAAAAACATTTTGCTAAACAGACTAGATAAGAAAGGGCATCGAATGATACCCTTTCTATTGCCGCTAAGGCTTAATTCAATTATTTAATAACTTTAGCAACCACACCAGCACCGACAGTACGACCACCTTCACGAATCGCAAAACGTAAGCCGTCTGCCATCGCGATTGGGTGAATTAATGATACTGTCATTTTGATGTTATCACCAGGCATTACCATTTCTACGCCTTCTGGTAATTCGA
>NZ_JBXSQH010000016.1:0-50673 GCF_057063525.1 Gilliamella sp. X-46
AACACCTTGGTTTTGTGACGGGTTTTAGTCCTTCAATGCCTTTTCTTCTATATAAATTTACCCAACATTCAACTGTATTAGCAGGCATTTGGAAGCGTCGGGCGGTTAAACCATAACCATCATTACTCTTAAAATAATGTTCAATAACTTGTTTTTTAAAATCGAATGTATATTTTTTTGCCATAATTTTGTTCCCAAAAGTAGATTTAAACAATCCAACTTTTGGGGGGCAGTTCAAAACCGCACCCAATTTATTCTATTCACCAAAACAAAAAAGGCCTGATTTTCCGCCAAAAATCGGTCAGAAAAGGTATTGATTTTATTAAAGTTTTTTTGAGTGTTTTTTTCTAAAAAAAACAATCTCCCCCCACATTACAATTGGTTTTCATTTTGCATCTTGCCCTAATTATCGGTATAGTGACATCATCATTATTGCTCGGCTATCAATCACAAATACAACACCATGTCTATTTATCAAAAAATTGCAATTATTGTTCTTGTGGGGTTAATTAAAGTTAACTTTTCATACGCTGATGACAATCAGCTACTCCAATCCCTACGTCATTCGATCGAAGAACAAGAAAAGCGCCTAGCACAGCAAAAAAAAGAACGTACCGAGCTGGTTAATGATCTTAAAGAGCAAGAAACCGAAATCGCGAAATTGTTAACGTCGATTGAAAAAAACGATTTATCACTTAGAAAACTTGATCAAGACATCAATAGCTTAGTTAAACAAATTGATTTACTAACAGTAAAACAAAAACAGCAACGAGCTGTGCTGGCAAAACAGTTAGAAAGTGCATTTAAACTGGGTAATGCGACGGGGTTTGAACTTGTTTTTTCGGGCGAGAAGAGTGAGCGTAATGATCGCATTATTACTTATTTCAGTTATATTAATAATGCACGACAACAGCAAATTAGTGCGCTTGAAGATACGCAAGCCCAATTAGCCAATAAAAAGCAAGAACTGCAAAAAAAACAAGAAACCCATAAAGCCTTGCAAAGCAAGCAAAAAGAACAGCAAGCTGGGCTTGAAAAGAACCGTCAAAATCGGCAAAAGACAATATCTTCGCTTGAATTGTCAATGCAAGAAAATCAACAAAAATTAGCCAGTTTGCGTAACAATGAGGCCAAATTACAAGCCAAAATTGCTCAAGCAGAAAAGGAAAGCCGACGCATAGCTGAAGAAGAAGCAAGGCAGGCAAAACATATTGAAGAGAAGCAAAAAAATACAAGCTATACCCTTAACCCTGATGAGCGGGCATTGATGGCGCGGGTGAGTGGTATTGGTAAGCCGAAACATCAGTTTAATTGGCCTGTTAGCGGTAGTGTTGCTCACCGTTTTGGCGAATCGCTTCAAGGTGAGTTACATTGGAAGGGGATGGTCATTAATGCTAAAGATGGTGCTCAGGTGCGAGCTATTGCCGATGGACGGGTGATATTGGCGAGTTGGTTGCAAGGTTATGGTTTTGTTGTGGCGCTTGAGCATGGTAAGGGCGATATGAGTTTGTATGGCTATAATCAACGTATTTTGGTTGAGGTGGGCGATAAGATTCAAAACGGACAAGCCATTGCGTTGATTGGTTCGAGTGGGGGGCAAAATACGCCTGCTTTATATTTTGAAATTCGCCGTGATGGTAAGGCACTTGATCCAAGTGGGTGGTTAAAGTAATGCGCTGTTTTATTGGTATGCTGGTTATTAGTTTATTGGTGCTAAATTCACCGGTTTTATCTGCGGGGCAATTGGTGCTGGTTATTGATGATTTTGGTTATCGTCAACATAATGAGGAGCAGATTATTGGGTTTTCGCCTTTTATTACCATTGCTGTTTTGCCACACTCGCCTAATGCTAAACGTATTGCTACGATGGCTCATGAGCATGGTAATGATGTGATTATCCATTTGCCTATGGCGCCAATGAATAAACAACCGTTAGAAAAAGATACTTTGTTTCCTTCGATGAATGAAAGCGAAGTTAAAGTCATTGTCGATAATGCTGTTGAACGGGTGCCTTATGCCGTTGGGGTTAATAACCATATGGGTAGTTTGATGACTTCTAATCTAAGCGGTATGATAAATGTGATGAAAGCGCTGAGTCGTTATTCAATGTTTTTTTTGGATAGTAAAACCATCGGTAAAACCCAAGTTAAAAAAGCTGCTCTGGACTATAATATACCTGTGTTAACGCGTGATGTTTTTTTAGATGATAAGCAAACCGAAAGCGCAATTAGTCAGCAATTTGATTTGGCCGTGAAATTGGCTCGTAAAAATGGTGTGGCGATTGCTATTGGTCATCCACATCCGCAGACGGTTAATGTGTTAAGAACTAAGTTAGCTAATTTACCTGCAGATATTAAGTTGGTTAAACTCAGTCAGCTAATTACGACGGTGTCAGATTCTGTAAACCATAAACCTAAAATAACGTTGAAAGAAATTATTGAAAAATGCGAACGCCGACTTGAGGAAATCGTAAACCTTAAGCTGGTTGATGAGTAGAACTGTTTTTTTCGCGTTTTTCTAACGTTCGGTGACGTATTTGTACTTGTTTGTTTTGTGCTTTAAAAAACGATGCTAATTGTTCAACAATAAAGACCGAACGATGTTGTCCACCTGTACAACCAATGGCGATGGTTAAGTAGCTGCGGTTGTTTTTTTCTAACAATGGTAGCCATTGATTTAAGTAATTGGCTGTTTGGTAGATGAAGTGGGATACTTCGTCATGTTTTAGTAAGTACTCTTTGATAGGTGCATCTAGCCCTGTTAGTGGGCGCAAACTAATATCCCAATGTGGGTTGGGTAAAAATCTGACATCGAAGACAAAGTCAGCATCAACCGGTAAGCCATGTTTAAAGCCGAATGATTCAAATATGATGGTTAATTCGCGCTCTTTTTTACCTAAAATACGTGATCTTAAAATATCGGATAGTTCATGGACTGAAAGGTTGTCGGTGTTGATGATGAGGCTTGCGTGCGATTTTAATGGCTCTAGGTAAGCCTCTTCAAGGTCGATGGCTTCTTCAAGAGAGTAGCGTTGATTGGTTAATGGGTGGATGCGCCTTGTTTCGCTATAGCGTCGAATTAGGGTGTTGCGACTGCAGTCGAAAAAGATGATTTCTGGCGTTACTGATTGTGGTAAGCGTTGAAAAATGTCGTTATTGACGTCAAAATTTTCAGGTAAGTTCCGTATGTCAATGCTAATTGCCACAGGTGTGTTGTTGTCTTTTAATGAATTGGCTAATTGTGGTAATAACGCAACGGGGATATTATCAACACAATAAAATCCCATATCTTCCAGCGCTCGTAGGGCTATTGATTTGCCCGAACCGGAGCGACCACTTACTATCAGTAGAATCACAATATTAACTCCACGCCCATTGATGCATTAATTATATACTGTTTGTTTCTTGATATACAATTTTGAATATAAATAATATTGTTAATCATTAATAATCAGTTTTAATTTTTGCAATAAGTTGCTTAAGTGCTTGGCCTCGATGTGATATTTGGCTTTTTTGTTCTTTGGTGAGCTGTGCTGCAGTGCAGCCTAATTCTGGGATGTAAAAAAGTGGATCGTAGCCAAAACCGCCTTCACCTTGTTCTTCATTTAAGATAAAGCCATTCCATTTGCCTAAACAGACGATGGGGGTTGGATCGGCTTCGTGTCTCATAAAGACAAGCGCGCAATAGAAGTAGGCTGTGCGGGCTTCTTTGGGGACGTTTTGTAATGCTGTAAGAAGTTTTTGATTATTGCTTTTGTCGTTGCCATGTTCACCCGCATAACGCGCTGAATAGATCCCCGGTTGTCCACCCAGCGCATCGACCGCTAGGCCTGAGTCATCAGCAATGGCAGGCAGTCCTGTTAATTTGGCAGTATGCCTTGCTTTTAATATGGCATTTTCAATAAATGTTAAACCTGTTTCATCGGCATCAGGTACGTTAAATTGGCTTTGTGCAATAATATCAAAACCGGCATCGGCGAGTAATTTTTGCAATTCATTCACTTTACCTTGGTTGTTTGTTGCTAATACAATTTTTTGCATTTTAATTTCCTTTATTTTAATGAGTTTTAGCCATTGGTATAAACCGGTTTTGTATTTCAAAAATCGGGCTCAGAGCTAAACGTCATACTTTCGCCTGTTTTTGGGTGATTAATCGTGAGTAATTGAGCGTGTAATAGCAGTCTTTTAGACATAGCAAATGCTTCGGGATGCGCATAAAATTTATCGCCTAAAATTGGGTGGCCAATGGCTTGCATATGAACACGCAATTGGTGAGAGCGTCCGGTAAAAGGAAATAATTCTACTCGTGTTGTATTGTCGGGATTGCGAGCAATAACTTGATATTCAGTCAGTGCATGTTTGCCATTTTCTAAATCGACCATTTGCCTTGGGCGGTTGGGCCAGTCGCAAATTAGGGGTAATTCAACACGGCCAGTGTCCTGCTCAAGGTGCCCATGAACAACGGCGATATAGGTTTTTTTGGGAATGCGTTCCCGAAACTGTTTTTTTATTTCACGATCGGCAAGTTTCGATAAGGCGGCAACCATGATGCCACTGGTTGCCATGTCTAGTCGGTGTACGGATTCGACATAGCTATATTTTTGTTGCAAACGGTGAATAATACTATCAATAAATTGAGGTTTATTCCCTGAAACCGATAAGATACCAGGTTGCTTGTTGACAACGACAATGTGATCATCTTGATATAAAATAGACAGCCAAGGTTTAATAGGTGGGTGATATTCCAAAAGCATTTGTGTGTGACAATTTGTAAAATAAAATTGTCACACATTCTAACAAAATCAACAAAAAGTGCTAGCTCTATAAATAGTGTTACTTGCTCCACATTGAGCTTTTAGGTGCTGAAAATAGCTGTGATACTAATATGGCTAAGCCGACAATAAGGTAGCAAGCAAAGATGATGATCATCCATTGTGACATTTCGATAGTTAAAAATGTCCATATTTTATCAGCGCAAGATCCGTAAGCATTAAATAAACTAGGTAACCATGAGTCTAATGGTAACCAAGCTGGAAACTGAGGACTGAGTGAGCAAGTGTCACTTAAGTTTGGTTCAAATTGTAGATGGGCATGAAATGTTGCTAAAGCAAATCCTTTATAGGCGCTAAAAAGCCAAATTAAAATGGCCACTAACCGTGCAAATATGTTTTTAGGTGCAATTAGTCCTATGATGCTAGCTAGCATGATGCCAAATATGGCACAACGTTGGTAAATACAAAGTGTACAAGGTGCCAGCCCTAGACCATGTTGAAAATAAAGTGCGGTTATTTCAAAACTAAGCGTGGAAAAGAACAATAAGAACCAAGCGAACCTGCTTTGTGAGTATTGATTAAGCAGTGACAACATACTATTTTATTCCTCCATATTCCGTTATAATCATTTTTCTTTAATTATATTGGATATTATCTATCGTGATTCTTTAATGTCGATAGTGTAATTTATTTTTGAATAATGTAAACGACTTTATTTATTGATGGCGGATTAATCATTTTTTATGGACTCAAATGCTCCACAAACCAAGTTACAAGTCTCATTTGTTACCATTTCAGAGGAAAATGCGACACAACGAATTGATAACTTTTTAATCACCTATTTAAAGGGTGTGCCAAAAAGTATGATTTATCGTATTTTAAGAAAGGGCGAAGTTCGTGTTAATAAAAAGCGAATTAAACCTGAATATAAATTAAATATTGGCGATGAAATTCGTATCCCTCCTATTCGCGTAGCTGAAAAAGCCACGCCAGAAATTTCAACCAAGCTTAATAAAGTCGCTGATTTAGAAAAGTCCATTATCTATGAAGATGATGTCTTATTAGCGATTAATAAACCATCGGGTATTGCCGTTCATGGCGGTAGTGGTTTAAGTTTTGGTGTAATTGAAGGCTTACGTGCGCTAAGACCCGAGGCTAAGTTTTTGGAGTTGGTGCATCGTATTGACCGCGAAACATCGGGTGTGTTGTTGATCGCTAAAAAACGCTCTACATTAAAAGCGTTACATGAACAGTTGCGCCTTAAACAAATGCAAAAAAATTATTTGGCGCTTGTTAAGGGGAATTGGTCTTCTGAATGTAAGGTGATTCAGGCTCCATTACTTAAAAACGTATTGAAAAGCGGCGAGCGAGTGGTGAAAGTCGATAAAGAGGGTAAGCCATCGGAAACACGGTTTAAAGTTGAAGAGCGTTTTGATTTTGCCACTTTGATTAAAGCCAGCCCTGTGACTGGACGTACCCATCAAATCCGCATCCATACGCAATATGCTAATCATCCAATTGCTTTTGATGATCGTTATGGTGATAGGCAGTTTGATGTATTGTTAGCTGGCACTAAGCTTAATCGGTTGTTTTTACATGCCGCTAGCGTCAAATTTATTCATCCTAAAACGGGACAAGAGATGCAATTAAATGCACCTATGGATGATGCTTTACAGAGCTGTTTAAACTATCTTAGAAAAGATAAATATCAGCAAACAGAATTTTTAAATAGAAAAGGTAGTTAGTACGAATGAAAGATTTAAATTTATATTTAATTAGACATGGTCAAACGCAATGGAATGTTAAAGATCAGATGCAAGGGTCAAAAGATTCTCCATTAACCGAACAAGGTATTTTAGGTGCTAAATTAACTGGGCAATATTTAAAAGATGTACCTTTTATGCAAGCTTATTCAAGTCCTCAAAAACGTGCAATGGATACACGTAATTATATTGTGAATGAAAATAATATGGCTATTCCTACTTCTGAGCTTGCGGATCTGCGTGAAATGGATTTTGGCCTTTGGGAAGGTAAGTATGTGCCCACTTTAAAACAAGATGTGCCGGAATTTAATGTCTATTTGACTGATCCGGCTAATTTTGATTCGTCTGTTAACCAAGGCGAAAGTTACCCCGATATTTTAGCGCGTATGAAGCAAGGACTAAACACTATTGTGCAAAATGCGCCTCATGATTCGGGGAACATTTTGGTTGTGTCACATGGTACGGTATTGCGTATATTGCTTTGTGTTTTAAATGGTGGCGATTGGCGTTTACATCGTGATGAGGATTATTTTCCGAGGATGCTCAATACGAGCATTAGTGTAGTTAATTATAAGCAAGATGATAATCAGTCAGCTGGAAAATTTACAGTAAAATTCTACAATAATGTGGATCATTTGTCTGAAAAATAAGCTTTTTGTTAACTTCTCGACTAGTACTATTTCGATGATTAGTCGAGAAGTTATTGTTACAATCCATTATCGCATATAAGCCGCATAACGTTTTTGTAGTTGTTGTAATTGGTTGATTCTGGCATCGATTTTGGACATCATTATTTGATTGCCTTTGGTTTGGTTTTTCGCGTTTTGTAAAATTATAATCGCTTGTTTAAAATTCCCCTTTAATGCACTGACTTCTGCTTGAGCACTCATTTCTTGAGCTCTTGAACGTAACCCACCATAAGCTGTAACGAGCAAATCCCAACCATTAGTATCGTCATTATGGTCGAAAGTGTAACGATGTAATAAACTCACCGCTTGTTGATAATTTTGGTTTTTTATGTATGCATTTGCTAGATTTAATTGCAATGCCGAGCTATCGGGTGCTTTTTT
Organism: Gilliamella sp. X-46; assembly: GCF_057063525.1. NCBI lineage: Bacteria > Pseudomonadati > Pseudomonadota > Gammaproteobacteria > Orbales > Orbaceae > Gilliamella > Gilliamella sp. X-46. The sequence continues at coordinate 7,605 of NZ_JBXSQH010000016.1, forward strand.
TAACGCCGCTTGTAAGCGAGTAATGGCTGCATTGTTATTATTGAGTGCTAAATCAATATCTGTCATTAAGTCGATATACCAAATATTATTAGGATCATTGTCTAGTAAGGGTTGTAATTGTTGTTTAGCTTTTTGGTTGTTACCGCTTACGTTGTCAGTTAAAGCGTTGCCATAAATAGCGGCAATGTTACTTTGTTCATTGTTTAGTTTTTTGTAATCTTGTATGAGTAGTTTACCGGCATTTTTTTTGTTATTGATTAAAATTGCTAATCGTGCTTTTGCTAAATAATAGTTTAATGAAGGTGTTACGTTTTTTTTGCTGTATTGTAATGTGCGATTGCGAATATCGGTTATTCGGCTGTTGGGGAGTGGGTGAGTGAGTAATATTTCGGGTGGTTTGCTACTAAAACGGCTTTGATCGGCTAGTTTTTGTAAAAACTCCGATGAAGCATAAGGATCAAATCCTGCTTTTGATAGCGTTTTAAGACCAACTCGATCGGCTTCTTGTTCGTTACTTTGTGTAAAGCTAATCATATTTTGCGCCGAACCTGCCATAGTACTTGTTATTGCCGCCATGCCAGCTTCGGGATTCGCTAAAGTCAGTAAGATGGAGCCTAATGTTGCTCCCCACACATAAGGGCTGTTACGGTTTTGGTTTTCCATTGCTCGGGCTAAGTGGCGTTGGGTGACGTGTCCAATTTCGTGCGCCATGACTGAAGCTAATTGGCTTTCGTTGTCGGTGTCTAATATCAATTGTGAATGAATGACGACATTCCCACCAAAGAAAGCAAAGGCGTTAAGTACATCGCTTTTCATAATGTAAAATTGAAAAGGGGTTTTTACTGATTCTGATTTAGTGACTAATTTTTTGCCTAACTCATTAATATATTGGTTTAAAACTGGGTCGTTAATAATTGGCGCACTGGCACGTAACATTCGTATGTAGTAATCGCCCATTTCCATTTCTTGGCCAATACTGAGGGTTGTGGCCGCGGCAGTACCCATGTCTGGTAGGTTGATGTTATCAGCATAAACGATAGGTGTGCTTTGTAATAATAACGAGGCAGATAGTGTAAATGCCATGACTTTTTTTAACATTATTTCAACCCATTGAGATAAGATTTATTTTGATTTATTTTAGCTGAAAAAAAATACAATATCACTTTGAATTTGTAATCAAATTTAGCTTTTTAGTGGTTGCTTAGGTGATGGTGGTTTGGAGTACGATAAAAAATGCAAAAGCACAACAGTAATTGGTTTATTGCAGTTGTGCTTTTAGGCTATTTAGTAAGTTATTTGAACGTTAAGCTAATTGAGTTCGATGTTTGATAAAGTCGATAATGTTATCTGTTTTTACCATTTGTTTGTCGCCACCAGCGCGATGTTTGTATTCAACCTCGCCGTTTTCAAGGTTACGCTCACCAATGACAATTGTGTGTGGAATACCAATTAGTTCAGCATCAGCAAACATTACTCCTGGGCGCTCTTTGCGGTCGTCAAAAAGAACTTCAATGCCAGCAGCTTGTAGATCAGCGTAAAGTTTTTCGGCCGTGGCTTGGACTTTTTCTGATTTGTGCATATTCATTGGAATAATCACGACACTAAATGGTGCAATGGCTTCAGGCCAAACAATACCACGTTCATCGTGGCATTGTTCAATTGCTGCTGCCACAATTCGGCTAACCCCAATACCGTAGCAACCCATGATCATAACGTGATTTTGCCCATCTTCGCCTTGAACTGTTGCTTTCATAGCTTGAGAGTATTTGGTTCCAAGTTGGAATATGTGACCAACTTCAATCCCTCGTTTGATTTGTAATGTGCCTTTGCCATCAGGGCTGATGTCGCCTTCAACCACGTTGCGGATATCTTCAATACGAGGCAGGGCAACGTCGCGTTCCCAATTAATATTGAAGTAGTGTTTGTGGTCAATATTTGCACCCGCACCAAAGTCGCTCATGACTGCAACATCACGGTCGATGATGATTGGCATATTTAAGTTAATTGGTCCTAATGAGCCAGGCCCTGCATTCACAATCGTACGGATTTCTTCTTCGGTTGCAAATTCTAGTGGTGAGGCAACGATATCAATTTTTTCGGCTTTGATTTCGTTTAAGGTGTGGTCTCCACGGACTAATAGCGCAACAAGTTGGTGACCGCTTTCTTTTGTGGCTTTCACCATTAGGGTTTTCACGGTTTTTTCAATTGGTAAATTGAATTGTTCGACTAATTCTTCAATCGTTTTGGCGTTTGGTGTATCAACCAGTTCCATTGCTTTAGTCGGCGCTAAGCGTTTTTGTGTTGGCGCTTGTGCTTGTGCCATTTCGATATTAGCGGCATAGTCCGATTCTGTTGAAAACACGATGTCGTCTTCACCACTGTCGGCCAATACTTGGAATTCATGTGACCAGTTACCACCAATCGATCCTGTGTCAGCTCGCACTGCTCTAAAGTTTAAACCTGCGCGTGTAAATACAGCGCTATAGGCTTTGTACATATCATCATAAGTTTCTTGCAATGATTCTTGTGTGGTATGGAAAGAGTATGCATCTTTCATAATAAATTCACGCGAACGCATCACACCAAAACGTGGGCGTACTTCATCACGAAATTTAGTTTGAATTTGATAGACATTAAGTGGTAATTGTTTGTATGAACTTACTTCATTACGTAGTAAGTCAGTAATGACTTCTTCGTGAGTTGGTCCTAATACAAAATCACGATCACCACGATCTTTAATCCGTAATAGTTCTGGGCCATATTGTTCCCAACGACCACTTTCTTGCCAAATATCAGCAGGCTGCACGACCGGCATTAATACTTCTATTGCTCCTGCTTTGTTCATCTCTTCACGAACAATATTTTCTACTTTTTTAAGGACTCGGTAACCAGTGGGAAGCCAAGTATATAAACCCGCAGCCACTTTACGGATCATGCCTGCACGTAACATTAATTGATGGCTAATGACTTCTGCATCAGCGGGGGTTTCTTTTAACGTTGAAAGAAGATATTTACTGGTTCGCATAAATTTATCCCGAAAATAATTTATTTATAAATATAATAAAAATGTGAGCTAGTTTAGCAGTACCCAACGCAACACTAAAGCAATTTTATTGATAATTATTGTGAATCATAAAGATTAATTGTAAATTATCAGCATGAGTAATAGGAAAAATCGATATGAATAAATTAAATTTATCACGCTTGGTGGCAGCCTTTTTTGTGGTTTTGGTATTATACCAATCAGTTAAATTTATTATTTATTATTTAACTGATTTTAGTTATGAAGAAATGATGGAGCTTATGTGGGTGAATGAGAATACATGTTGAATCCGTATAACAGTAACGGTATTTATATCAAAGATGGGAATGGCTATATTATTGGTAGTGATCTGATGAAAAAAGTTTATTTGAAAAGAAAACCTGATTATATTCCTTTAGAACGATTTACTGGTGGGGAACTGTACGTTAAGGATTTTGAATCAGGCATTACCTGTGCCTTTTATTCATACAAGTAATTTAGTAATAAGTAATAAGAAAATAATGAAACTCAAAAAATTAAAAATATCGCATATTATTTATGTGCTATTAGTCTTTGCTATACTCTATTATCCTGTGAAAATAACCAAATATTATTTAATGGATTTAAGTTATGATGAAATTTTGGATTTTGGCTGGCGAGGAGATGGGTGCGAAACTAAAGATGGTCATAGGATTGATTCTATCGATTGTCCTTGTGGTACAGGATTGATGGAATCGGATGATCCTTATAATAAAATTAGTGATGAAGGGTATTTTTATTACAATGATGAGCTTTTGGGAAAAGTGACCCTAAAAAGAAAGCCAAGTTATTTTTCTGGTGATGAAATTTTAACAGGTGGCGAGTTAGAAATTGAGCATTTAGAAACAGGAATAATTTGTTATTATGATTCAATTCTTGATTGAAATACAATCTTTAATAATTAAGCCTTTAAAATTAGTTATTTTATAATTTTGGGATTTTTAACATTATTTTTTTCACTATAAAATGTTAAATTTCAATAGGTATAATCGCTATATTGTTTATGTCTTTTTTACTAAAAAATACCGTTTATTTGAAATTTCTCTTACTCGTTTTTTGCCAAAATTATTTAAATATTCATTCTAAGCTTAATTATGTTATGGTGAACCGCATAATATTTTCCTATTATGAATAGATTTTTATTTACTTTAAAAATAAAAGATAATAATTTCAAGGAGTAAAATGAGCTCAGTATTTGAAATATTTAAAATTGGTATTGGTCCTTCAAGTTCGCATACAGTTGGACCAATGAGAGCTGGGAAGGCGTTTGTTGATCAACTAATTAGCAATGATATGATGTCATCGGTTACTAAAATTGTTGCTGATGTTTATGGTTCTTTGTCGTTAACAGGTAAAGGGCACCAAACTGATATTGCTATCATTATGGGGTTAGCTGGTGAAAAACCTGATACTGTTGATATTGATAATATTCCTGTTTTTATCGAAAAATTAAGCCAAACTCACCGTTTACCGATTTATCATAATCGTTACGAAATCGACTTTCCTTTGGATAGTTGTATGGTGTTTCATTCCAAATTTTTGCCATTACATGAAAACGGCATGACGTTGAGTGCCTATAATGGTGATAAATTACTATTTCAAAAAACGTATTATTCTGTTGGTGGTGGTCAAATTGTTGAAGAGGAAAAATTTGGTCAACAAGAGCAAGATTCAATAAAACTTCCTTATCAATTTTCTTCAGCGGAACAGTTACTAAAACATTGTGAAGATAATTCATTGTCAATTTCCAGTATTATGATGAAAAATGAGCTGCAATTACACACTTATGAAGAAATTGAACATTATTTTTCGCGAGTTGGAAAAACTATTTTGAAATGTATCAAGCGTGGAATGAATACTGAAGGATTATTACCTGGACCACTAAAAGTCCCTCGTCGTGCGTTTTCGTTATATCGTCAATTATCTACGACCAAAGATAAAATTATTAGTGATCCCATGGTGGTTATTGATTGGGTAAATATGTTTGCGCTTGCTGTTAGTGAAGAAAATGCTGCTGGTGGTCGAGTGGTGACGGCGCCAACAAATGGGGCGTGTGGTATTATCCCAGCTGTGCTGGCTTATTATGATAAATTTATTAACGAAGTGACACCAGATATTTATATTCGATTTTTTCTAACTTGTGGTGCGATAGGGCAACTTTATCAAATCAATGCGTCTATTTCTGGTGCTGAAGTTGGATGTCAAGGAGAAGTGGGTGTTGCTTGTTCTATGGCTGCGGCAGGGCTTGCTGAGCTTTTAGGGGGTAATCCTGAGCAAGTTTGCATGGCTGCAGAAATCGCGATGGAACATAACTTAGGATTGACTTGCGATCCGGTTGCCGGTCAAGTGCAAGTACCTTGTATTGAGCGTAATGCCATTGCTGCGGTAAAATCAATTAATGCAACGAGAATGGCTTTAAGACGAATTACTGCGGCAAAAGTATCGTTAGATAAGGTGATTAAAACCATGTATGAAACAGGAAAAGATATGAATGCAAAATATCGAGAAACATCACGGGGTGGGCTAGCAATTACGGTTCACTGTAATTAATTGGGCGTCATGAGATAAATTTTTCAATTTTATTCTGCGACATAACATAGCTATTATGTCATGATATATCCTTTTGTATGATATGCCCTGTGATGAGCATATCTTATGTTGTTATTAATATATCGTGACTAGATTAATGGTTGCTCTTCTCGATCTTTTATTTGTTTTTTTTCTAGACTTTCTAAAATCTTGTTGTGAATACCATTAAAGCCACCATTACTCATAATTAAAATTACGTCTGTTGGTCGAGCTGATTTGGTGATCATTTCAACTAGTAAATCAATGTCGCCAGTCCAGTAAGCTGGTTGAATACAAGCATCCACTACATCAGCAACTAGCCAAGGGAGATGTTCCGGTTGGAAGATGAAAATTTCGTCTGCACGTCCAAGCGATGGGGCTAGCTCATCTTTAGATATGCCTAATTTCATTGTATTTGAACGGGGTTCAAGAACTGCTAAAATGCGACGGTTAGCACCGATTTTGCTACGTAAAGCTTCTAATGTTGCTAAAATGGCTGTTGGGTGGTGTGCAAAGTCGTCATAGATTTCGATGTTATTAACTTCACCGTAGAGTTCTAAGCGTCTTTTTGCATTCACAAACGAACCTAATGCTAAGCAGGCGTCAGCAGGTTCAATACCCACATTATGAGCAGCTGCGATTGCCATTAATGCATTATGCATATTATGTTCGCCCACTAATGAATATTTGACTTCACCTACTTTTTTATTGTTATAGAAAACAGCGAAATGGCTTGCATCATTGCTGATGCGTTGTGCCAACCAACCTGTTTCTGATTCAGTAAATACTTGTTCGCTCCAATAGCCTTTAGCCAATACTTGTTTTAAATTTACATCTTCTTGTGGTGAGATGATTAGTCCTTTGCTTGGTACTAAACGAACTAGATGGTGGAATTGTTTTTGAATTGAACTTAGATCATCAAAAATATCTGCATGATCAAATTCTAAATTGTTCATGATCAGTGTTTTAGGACAGTAATGCATAAATTTTGAACGTTTGTCAAAGAATGAACAGTCATATTCGTCCGCTTCAATGACAAAAAAATTACCTTCGCCTAATCTTGCTGAAACATCAAAATTGCCAGGTACACCACCAATCACAAAACCTTGCTTATAACCTTGTTTTTCTAAAATCCAATTGATCATCCCTGCGGTTGTGGTTTTTCCATGTGTGCCAGCTACAGCAATGACCCAACGATCGCGTAATACATTATCATGTAACCACTGAGGTGCTGAAATATAAGGAATATTATTATCCAAAATATATTCAACGCAAGGATTACCTCGTGATAGGGCATTACCGATGATGACTAAATCTGGTGTAGATGTTAGTTGTGATGGCTCATATCCTTCAATGATATCAATATGCTCTTTTTGTAAAAGTGTGCTCATTGGTGGGTAAACATTTTTATCTGAGCCTGTTACTTTGTGACCTAGAGAACGAGCTATTAATGCAATCCCTGCCATAAATGTGCCACAAATTCCAAGAATATGAATATGCATTTTTTATCCTTAATGTTGTATAAATTTTATATTAATGATGTTGGGTACCATTGTCTATTTGGTCAGCAATTTAGATGTAAATTCGGCGCAATTTTGTAATTATAATCGATTCTAGTAGCTTATGCGATAGGCCATAGATGTTTAATGATTAAATTTGGTGCTTGGTTACCACGAAATTCATCGACATCTAGATGATAAACTACTTTTACATTTTTTATTGATTGATCTGGCCATTGCTGTCTATTTACATTAAAAAATATCCCATCAATAAGTGGACCCCCATTTTGGGGTTCCAACACTAATTTAAGGTGTTTGTCGGCCAATAATCGCTGTTGATGAATAATAAATTCACCATCAAAAATGGGGGTACAAAATCCTTCGCCCCATGGGCCCGATTCTTTTACCTGTTTGGCAATTGCGTAAGTAAAATCTTGGCTATCTATTTCACCATCGGTTTCAATAATCTGTTTTAGTAAATCAGGTTTTAATCGTGTGTTTAAGAGTGCTTCAATGCTGATTTTAAAACGTTCTAAATCTTCTTCGCGAATAGTTAATCCAACCGCCATTGCGTGGCCACCAAAGCTGGCTATTAAATTAGGGTGTTGCTGATTTAACTCATCAATAAGATCTCGCAGGTGTAGCCCTTTAATTGAGCGACCAGAGCCTTTTAAAAAACCATCTTGAGTTGAGGCAAATGATATAACTGGTCGATAATATTTATCTTTTAAACGTGACGATAAAATGCCAATAATACCTTGGTGCCACTCAGGGTGATAAAACACAAGTAAGTTAGGAATGGAGGTGTTTTGTTTTTCGACTTCTTCAATAAAAGATAAAGCTTCTTTATGCATTGTTTGTTCAATGAGCTTTCGATCGTTATTGAGATTATCAAGATCAGTGGCTTTATTGATAGCTGAATCATAATTATCACAAAGTAATAATTGAACGCCTAATGCCATATTGTCCATTCTGCCTGCTGCGTTTAACCTTGGTGCTATGTAAAAAGCTAAATCTGTTGAGGTTAAAGAAGCTTGATCTTTTTTAGCGATTTGTAATAAGGCTTTAATGCCTTCACTACAATAACCTGATCGAATTCTGTTTATACCTTGATGAACTAAAATCCGATTATTGTGATCAAGTTTAACCACATCAGCAATAGTACCTAAAGCAACTAAATCCAATAAATTTGTCACATTATATTCGGTCAAATTTTTGTCAGCAAACCAATTTTCTTGTCGTAATTTTGCGCGTAAAGCTAGCATAAAATAAAAAGCTACACCCACTCCAGCTAAATGCTTGGATGGAAAACTGCAATTAGGTAAATTAGGATTGATTATTGCATCGGCATTAGGTAATCGGTCGGGGCATAAATGGTGGTCGGTAATAATAACCGATAAATTTGATTGTTTGGCAAAATCAACAGCCTCAGTGGCAGAAATGCCATTGTCAACGGTAATAATGAGCTGGGCTTTTTGTAGAATAGCTTTTTTTACAACCGATATACTTAATCCATACCCATCGTCAAAGCGATCTGGAATGATGTAATCAACAAATTGACAGCCCATATTTTTAAGTGCTCTAACTGTTAAGGCTGTGCTTGTAGCGCCGTCGGTATCAAAATCGCCAACAATCATGATGTGTTCATTATTCTTCATTGCTGAATAAAGAATTTCAACGGCTTTTTCAATACCTTCTAATTTATTGTAATTGCAAAGATTGCGCGTGCTGTAGTCAAGCTCTTGCATGCTAGTAATGCCACGTAAAGCATAAATTCGCTGCAATAATAGCGGAATATCATTAGTAAATTCTGGATATACTTCAACTAATTTACGATGTATTAATTTATTTTTTTTCATATTTTATATGCTAGCGTGTTGGCGCTAGCATGTATTATGTTTTAATTTTTAACAGAAATAATTTGTTAATTGTTATTTAGTTACTTTTTTATCTAAAGTTTCAATTAATTTATCTGCTGGAACATAACCAGAAACCAATTGTCCATCGGGTAAAATAATCGCTGGTGTACCATTAATTCCGATTTTTCTACCGATATTGAATTGCTGTGTTACGTAAGGCACCATACTGTTAGCTTTAGGAATGGTGTTGCCTTTATAAGCATTCTCAAATGCTGCTTTACGGTTAGTTACACTCCAAATGGATTGCATGTTTTTACCAACATCACTGTCAGCGCCTGCGCGAGGGAAAGCAAAATAGTGTACAGAAATACCCGCGTCTAAATATTTATTGATATTTTCATGTAGTAGTTGACAGTAATGGCAAGTGTAATCAGTAAAAACTGAAATGATGTATTTTTCATTATTAGCTTTATAAACGATAGCATCGTTTTCAATTGATTTTATTAAGCTAAGATTGTAGCTATTGGCGATATTTTCAGGTTGATCGCCTTGAACGTCATAAATAGGACCTTGACTTAGGTATTTTCCATCATCAGTAACATAAAAAATACCATCAGGTGTTTTGACACTTTTTAAACCGTTTATGGGGCTAGTTGTAATTTTGATATTTTGTTCATTGTAGCCTAATTTACCCATCGAATTAATAATATCGGCATTACTTGCTAGCGCTGTAGTTGATATTAATACCAAACCTAAAACTAATTTTTTCATTTAATTATCCTTATTTTTTCGAGTATTATGCTCGAGGATGATGTTTACTATGTAATTGTTTTAATCTTTCTGTTGCCACATGAGTATAAATCTGTGTAGTTGATAAGCTACTGTGTCCAAGCAACATTTGTACAACACGTAAATCCGCTCCATGATTAAGTAAATGGGTTGCGAAAGCATGTCGAAGCACATGGGGCGAAAGTGCCTCAATATTGATGCCAGTCAGTATGGCATAATATTTTATTCTATGCCAAAACGTCTGTCGTGTCATTTTTTTACCTAATCGGCTTGGGAAGAGAGCGTCAATAGCACCGTTTTTTAGAAGATCGTTTCGGGCATATTTAAAATAATATTCAAGCCAATAAATGGCTTCTTCACCCAGTGGTACTAGGCGTTCTTTGTTTCCTTTTCCTATAACTCTTACGACGCCTTGTCGTAAACTAATATCACTAATTTCTAAATTTACTAGCTCGGACACGCGCAAGCCTGTTGCATAAAGTACTTCTAACATGGCTTTATCTCTTAATTCGATAGGATCTTCGATACTGGGGGATTCAAGTAACGCACTCACTTGTGATTCGGTTAAATCTTTAGGCAATTTTTTGGGAAGTTTAGGGGATGATAGCACCGCAGAGGGCTCATCGGTACGATAATTTTCTTGATATAAATATTGGAAAAAACGTTTAGTTGCGCTAAGTAAGCGTGCCGAACTAGTTGCTTTATACCCATCTTTTACTCGTTGCATTAAAAATTCTTGCAAATTATGTGTTTGAGTAGTCAGAAAGGTGATATTTTGTTGTTGTAAAAATTGACTTAATGCCAACAAATCATGCCTATAAGACTCAATGGTATTTTCAGCTAAGTTTCTTTCTAGCCATAATGAATCTAGAAAACGTTCTATTAACCGTTTATTTTGGGTTGGCGTGTCTTGATTAGACATCAAAATCATCTCTACATTACATTTATTCGTTACATTATATACTATTTGTCAATAAGTTTCTTTTATAACAGCTGTAGCTTATTTTTTTATTTTCTTGATTAATTACTATATACTGCGGTTTTGGTTATTTTAATATTATTTATGTTAAAGCGAAGTGTTAATCTTTTTATTGCGCTGTTTGCTATCTTTATTATTGCCATGGAAACTTATATTTATTGTCATACTCGATTTCGTCCTTGGCAACCAAGTTCTTCAATAGGGCGATTAGTTTATTATTATAGTTTCTTTACTGTTTTATCGAATTTAATGTTGGCATTGAGTTGTTTTTGGCTAGCTGCCAATCCTAATTGTCAGCGGTATAGTTTTAAAGTTATTCGGTTGAATGGGTTAGTTGGTGTGATTATCACCACTATTATATATAACTTGGTGTTAAGAAGTATTCATAATCCACCTAATACACTGTTGAAAATAGCTAATGAAAGTTTACATGTTGTCATCCCTATTTTGGGAGTATTAAGTTGGTTTATTTGGGGGCCATTTCGACGAATTAATGTTAAGGTTATCGTTGGATCACTATTATCGATGATTGGATATGGCGTTTATATTTTTATTCGAGGTTATTGTACTAATCAATATCCTTATCCTTTTATTAATGTTGTGCAGGTTGGTTATTTTAAAGCGCTATTTGCTGTGAGTAAGATTTTTTTATTCTTTTTGGGATTAGCTTTTTTATGTTGGGCAATTGACTGCTTAAGGAGTCGAAAATGAAACTATATATTTATGAACATTGTCCTTTTTGTGTCAGGGCTAGAATGATTTTTGGTTTAAAAAATGTATCGGTTGAACAGCAGGTATTACTGAGCGATGATTTTGCATTACCAGAACGTATGATTGGTGAAAAAATGGCACCTATTTTACAAAAAGATGATGGCAGTTATATGCCAGAAAGCCTAGATATTGTTGATTATGTTGATACCAATTATGGCGGCAGTCCGATTTTAACTGGTTTGAGATCTTCAGATATTGCAAAGCGAATAAAACAGTTACAACAATACGATTATAAGCTAGTGTGTCCACGTTATATAAAACTGGGTTTAGCCGAATTTGCAACACAAAGTGCTATTGATTATTTTGTCACTAGTAAATCGAAGAAAATGGGTTCGTTTGATGAATGTTTGATGCAAACCGATTCGTTAGTTTCTGACGTTTCAGATGTATTAAATAAACTTGATTCATTGATTGTTTCGCCAAATGCGTGTAATGGTCAATTGTCTTTAGATGATATCTGTTTGTTTCCCATTTTACGAAATTTGACGTGTGTAAAAACTTTAACTTTTCCACCTAAAATTAAGGCTTATATTCAATCAATGGCAGACCGCACGAAGGTTGATCTGTTTTTTGATAGAGCCATTTAATAATCAGGAATGTCGATTTTACTATTTTTTTGATGTTAAGCCATAGTTATAAAACGTCACATCATAATAAAGAACGGGGGAAATAGAAATAACCCCCGTTTGTTTTTTTGATTTATTAATTACTTAATTTAATATCAATTACTTCAATATTATCTTTGCCACCATAGATATCATACCAAGGTGTAGCGTATTGTTTTAATATTTTGTTAAGCTGTTCAACGTTTTCACGACCAGTTTGATCTAACCAACGTTTTAAGCCCTCTTTACCACCATTTGCATAGGCTGCAACACCTTCAAACCATGTTGCACGACCGCCTAAAATACCGCTATATTTAGCACCATTTTCACCAGCAAAAATCAGTTCTTGGTGGAAGGTTTTTGTTGGTACGCCCGCACTTAAATAAATGAAAGGGCGCGTTGCGGCATCGCTGGCTTGTTTAAAGTAGTCTGCTGCTTGTTTTTGCGTGTAGACAACGACGTTGTTGTCGTTAAAGTCTTCTACATTTTTAAACAGCACAGGAACTTCGACTTTTAAAATATCAATGTAATATTGTTCTTTAGTAAATTCTTTAATGGTATTAATGACTTTTTGTGGTTTGATTTTTGCAAATTCAGGGCTTTTATCGTCAGTTATCACGTTATCATATACAATAGGTTCAACAAAAACAGGAATATCGGCAGCTCTTGCTTCATTGCCTAAACGTTCTAAAAAAGCGTGCTTTTTATCTAAAATATCTTGAGGATCATCAGGATTATAATAAACCAATACTTTTGCGGCATCCGCCCCTTTTTTTATTAAACGTTGTAATGAATCTTCGGGCAAAATATCGGGTAATCGCCCTGGCGTATTAGCGTCATATCCAGTTTTTTCGTATGACATGATTAATCCTGCATTACTATTTTTGGCAGCCATGCCTTTAAAGCCATATTCTTCATCTAACAAAATTGCACTGACATATTTAGTTAACTCTTGAGAAACGAGCTCTTTAAATTCATACACCATATCAATATGATAACGATCTTTACCAACGGCCGATTCCATCATCTTAACCATTGAACCTCGTTGATCGATCGCTAACGCAGCGATAACACCATCTTGGTTTGATAGTTGCTGCATACGTGTGAATTTGCCACGAGAAATACATTTTTTAGCCATTTTATAGCTCTCCCATTTATTATGAGATTTCATTGTAGTTTTTTTGTTTGGTTGTTTATTAATCATTTGTGCTAGTTTTAGCGCTATACTTAATTAAAGCGAACTCAATTATTATGTAATGCGATGATGATTGAGTTTACATCATCGTGCGAGCAAAGATTTCCTTTAAAAAAATAAGCGTTAGGGTATAGTAGTTCACAATGTTAAACTGTTTGTAAACAATAATTTACAAGGATCCACATGCAAGATGTAGTAACCCATACACCGACAAGAACTCTAAATGTTCAGGACTATAAAACATTGGCTCTTTCCGCATTAGGTGGAGCATTAGAATTTTATGATTTTATTATTTTTGTCTTTTTTTCAATAACCATAAGTCATCTGTTTTTTCCAAATGATATGCCGGCTTGGCTTAGTCAAGTTCAAACTTTTGGTATTTTTGCTGCTGGATATTTGATTCGCCCATTCGGTGGTATTGTAATGGCGCACTTTGGCGATCTGTTCGGTCGCAAAAAAATGTTTACGTTAAGTATATTACTTATGGCATTACCAACACTATTTATAGGTTGTTTACCTACTTACACGCATATTGGTATTTTTGCACCTCTATTATTGTTATTAATGCGATTGTGTCAGGGATTAGCGGTTGGTGGTGAAGTTCCAGGGGCTTGGACTTTTGTTGCTGAGCATGTGCCGAAAAATAAAATTGGATTGGCATGTGGCATTTTAACCAGTGGATTAAGTCTAGGTATTTTACTCGGTTCGTTAGTTTCAGCAGCTATGAATAAATTCTTATCAGCCGAACAACTCATTGATTGGGGATGGCGTATACCATTTATTATCGGTGGTGTTTTTGGATTGATTGCAATGTATTTACGTCGTTGGTTAAAAGAAACACCAATTTTTCTGGAAATGCAAAAGCGTAAACAACAAGAATTGGCTAAAAAAATACCAGTTATAACTGTGTTAACGCAGTATTTACCTCAGACTATTTTGTCAATGTTACTCACTTGGGTGCTATCTGCAGGTATTATGGTGATTATGCTAATGACACCAATTTTATTACAAAAGCAATTTGGCTACTCGCCGATCGATGCGTTGCAAGGAAATATATTGGCAATTATTGGGCTCATTATAAGTTGTACTTTTTATGGCATGATGATGGATAAATTTGCTATGGGAAAAGTGATATTTATAGGTTGTACTATTGCAACCATTGTTATCGCTATTTTTTATCTTTCATTAGATAATCCGCACCTTTTATTCGTGACTTATTCATTAACGGGTTTTGTCGTTGGTATTGTCGGTTCTTTTGCTTATTTTATGGTGACCGTGTTTCCTACTCAGATTCGTTACAGTGGGGTATCGTTTTCATTTAATATGGCTTACGCCATTACCGGCGGATTAACCCCTTTGTTGATCTCCTTTTTGAGTGATTTTGTGAGCAAAATGGCGCCTGCCATTTATGTTATTGGATTATTTGGATTTGGTGCATTGATTGGGTTATTTTTATTAATTAATAATAACAGTCAAAAGTATATCGCTAAAGATATTGCATAATAAATACTGACCGTAGAACTTTAATTATTATTTAGTTATATAGGAAAATATCAATGATATGATTGAGAAAATGTAGGCTGGTAAAATTCGAGGTCGTATGGTTGTTGATATGAAAGCGAAGAAAAATGAATAATTTTTCAAAAATATAACGAATAAAAAGTCAGTTCTTGCTGACTTTTTATTTATTTTATCATACTTATTTTTTAAGTTTTTAATTAGGTAAAGTGAATCTTTCTTGTATTTTATAAATAAATCCCTATTATGAATAAATTTTTTACGTTTATTTATATATTTCAGGGGATCTTTATGTCAGAACATAATTTAGAAAATAAATTAAGGAAAGATCTTGGTTTAGTTTCTGCATTATCACTGGTTGTGGGAATGGTTTTAGGGGCCGGTGCTTTTATGAAACCCCCTGCAGTACTAGAAGTCGCTGGTGATTATTATTATGCACTATTAGCTTGGTTAATTGGTGGTGTTATTTCTATTTGTGGCGGGTTAACGCTTTGCGAACTAGGTGTTATGTTTCCAAAAACTGGTGGAATGCTCGTTTATTTAGAAAAAATCTATGGTGCCAAAATTTCTCATCTTTATGGTTGGATGATGACAGTCATTTTTTCGCCTGCTTTAATTGGTGCACTAGTAGGCTATTTTAGTTCGGTGTTTTGTTCATTATTTGAAATTGAAAGTACATACAAAATGGCAGTAGGAGCTGGAGCATTAGGTTTTATTGCTTTTATTAATGCAATTGGTGTTAAACAAGCTGGCTATCTGCAAACTATTGCGACGGCTTGTAAATTGATCCCAATATTGTTACTAGCGATATTTGGATTATGTAAAGGTAATGGGCAAGTTGCATTATTTAGTGCTAGTGGTCAGGGTATTGAGACGTATGCCCCCTTTGCTGTTGCGATCTTAGCTACATTATTTGCTTATGATGGCTGGGCTCAAGTAGCATCGGTTGCGGGTGAAATTAATAATCCAGCTAAAGTATTGCCTAAAGCAATTATTTTGGGAATTATATTTTTAGTCATTGTCTATGCTTGTATCAATATTGCATTATTTAAAATCTTTCCAGTTCAAGAGATGGTCTCATTAGGACATAAGGCTTCTTCTGTTGCATCGCAACGTCTGTTTGGACATTTAGGTGGTAATTTGGTTGCAGTTGGTATCATGGTCTCAATTTTGGGAGGAATTAATGGCTATATAATGACATTATCACGTACTATTTTTAGTATGGCTGAGCGAGGCAATATCGTTGGTGCGCGCTATTTAAGCACAATAGATGAAGACAGCCGTTCACCGGTAAATGCAATTTTAGTGCTTGTCGTTTTTTCATTTTTATACTCGGTATTATTAGATGCCGATCGTTTGTCTGAAATTTCGATGTTTTCGATTTGGTTTTTTTATTTATTAACTTTTATTGGTGTTATTATAGCCAGAAAAAAATACCCTAATATACCAAGATCTTATAAAGTAATTGGCTATCCACTTATTCCTATTATTGCTATTGCGGGTTCTCTTTATGTCATTTATGGTATGCTGATTCATCAAACAGAAAATGGTATTGCATCAATCGTACTGACATTAATTGGTTTACCGATGTATTATTACTATCAAAGTAAGAACCAAAATAGAGATCTGTCAGTTGGTGAAGTGAAAAAGTATCGTATCAAAACACAATACACTACAGCGATATTAGCAATTGGTGTTGTTGCTTTGTTAATCATGTATGGCAGTATGGCTAGCTAATAGCACCTTGATTACTGATTAAATAGTTTGTTTGATAATATTTTAAAGTGGTAGCAAGAGAAACCAATAATTTTGGTTTCTTTTTATTGATTTTAATTGAATTTAATAAAGTTCGATAAAAGCTAAAATTTCATCACGATTTCGCTGGTGCTATCATTGTCTGCTAATAGAGTAATTAAATAGACAGGGTCATTCTCTTGAGAGTTAAATTTAACTCTTTGCTTGACTAATAACATGGATAAACCTAATTGATCTATACCTTGTTCTAGTCTAGCAATACCCTGTGCCAATACGTAATAAGGCCCTATTGATTCATGCAGCTCAAAAATAGCCTTAATATAACTTGGTGGAATGGTATTATTTTTTAATAATGGCGCAGAACAAAGTTGTATTGCCTTTTTTCGATCACTGACAGAATTGATAACATTGATTGTTGTTAAGTAGGTTAACATACTGAATAAACACTAGGTATTAAAAAATAATAGAAATGTGATAGCCCTAAATATGCTGGTGTGGGAACAATGACTGTATCAAAAGCTTTACGAATGCCAGGTTTCCGATAAGCTTAATCAAAATATCCAATTATCTGTGAGGGATTTGGTGATAATGAGTTTAGTCGAGTTAGCTTTCCCCCTTTGACAACAGTGGCATTGCAAGCCAAACAAATTGGGGAATACATTGCAACTTTATTATTAAATAAGCTAAAAACACAGCAGAACAGTATAAGTCAGGTTTATCGACATTATTTCCCGTGATTAAATCCCGTGACAGTTTATAGTTTTGATAAAGATTAGATAGAATAAAAACGATATTAGATTCTAGTTTTTAGTTGCATTATTAAAGCAACGTTATTTTGCTAAGTTAGGTTTGAAATATAAATCGGTTTTTATCATTTCGAAATAGGGATAATAAAAAGCCTACTCATATGAGCAGGCTTTTCTAATAAAATTGGTCGGCGAGAGAGGATTCGAACCTCCGACCCACTGGTCCCAAACCAGTTGCGCTACCAAGCTGCGCTACTCGCCGTTAGGAAGCGCATAATACTGCGCTAACTAAAAAGTGTCAATACTTACCGCAAAAAATTATGCCCATTACGTGTTTATTTTGATAAAGGTGCCGGTGTTTTACCTATGCGTTGATAAAATTCGACAACAAAATCTTCATAACGTTTGTTAGCAACAGCTTCACGAATTTCTGTCATTAAGCGTTGGTAATAACGTAAATTGTGGATGGTATTTAAACGCGCACCTAAAATCTCACCACACTTATCTAAATGATGAAGATAAGATTTAGTATAATTCTTACACGTATAACAGTCACAATGAGGATCAAGTGGTGTGGTGTCGTCTTTATATTTAGCATTCCGGATTTTTATCACACCATCGGTAACAAATAAGTGGCCATTACGCGCATTTCGGGTTGGCATTACACAGTCAAACATATCAATTCCGCGGCGTACTCCTTCAACTAAATCTTCAGGTTTACCTACTCCCATTAGGTAACGAGGTTTATCGGCAGGTAATTGTGGACAAGTACCTTCTAAAATTCGGTGCATATCCGCTTTAGGTTCTCCAACAGCCAATCCCCCAACTGCATAGCCATCAAAGCCAATTTCGGTTAATCCTTTAATTGAGATATCACGTAATTCCTGATGTATACCTCCTTGCACGATACCAAATAGCGCATTTTTGTTGCCTAATTCATTAAATCTCTGGCGACTTCGTTTGGCCCAGCGTAATGACATCTCCATTGATTTTTTGACGTAATCCCAATCTGCAGGAAAGGGCGCACATTCATCAAAAATCATGACAATATCTGAACCTAAATCGTATTGAATTTCCATTGAAATTTCGGGGGATAAGAAAATCGAATCTCCATTGATTGGATTACGGAAATAGACGCCTTCTTCTTTGATTTTGCGAATATCTCCTAAACTAAAAACTTGAAACCCACCAGAATCGGTTAAAATAGGGCCATGCCATTGCATAAAGTCATGTAAGTCGCCATGTTTGCGCATGATTTCTTGCCCAGGCCTTAACCATAAATGGAATGTATTACCAAGTAAGATTTGAGCCCCGGTTGCTGCAACCTCTTCAGGTGTCATACCTTTTACGGTTCCATAAGTACCAACAGGCATAAATGCTGGAGTTTCAACAGTATATTCGACTCCTCGGCGATCGAATTTCATACGACCTCGACGTGCTAACCCGTCGGTATTGTCTAATTCAAATTTCATTTTTTATTAACCTCTTGCGACCAAATAAACAGTTTGGCGCCAATCATTGTTATACTACGTAGTAGTATCATTCATTTGCGGGGCATAGTTTATCGTGCTAGGTCTCAATAGACAATATAGAAAGGAATTAAAACCCTTGAAACATATTATTTCATTTATAATGTCATGCTTTTTATTTAGTGTATTGGTTGGTTGTCAAAACCAAAATAATGACACTACATTTATTATTACATCTGAACAAATTAAACAGTTGTCTGAACAAGATCTTGTGGCTATTGGAGCACAATCGTGTACGCAATCAGATAAACGATCTGTTATTGCTAATGAAAATAGTTGGCTTTACAAAAGACTTGAAATGCTAACCCAAACATTACCTAAACAAGTTAATAATATTGAAGTAACTTACAAAGTTTATTTAAATACCGAACCTAATGCGTGGTCTACAGTTAATGGTTGTATTCGTATAAATAGTGGGCTAATGAAATTACTGAATGATAATGAGCTACAGGCTGTTTTAGCTCATGAGCAAGCTCATATTGCCCTTAAGCATGCTATAAAATCTTTTAGACTTGCCCCTTATGTTGAGCTAGTTAATAACGATATTGTTGTTCTTATTAAAGAAGATATTGCCCAACAATATGAGTTTGAAGCGGATCATTATGCTTTAGATTTATTAATACGCGAAAATATTAATCCTATAGGCCTTGTAACTATGTTAAAAAAGATGCCGATTCATTCAACCCAAAAAATAACATCACATCCGTCAAATACAAAACGTATTGATCGTATTTTAGGTAGATTAAGCAATAAATAAGTATTTATATGGATAGTTTTAAAATAGCCAATAAAGTTTTAGTTATTATGGCTTAGTCTAATTTTATTTGGCTATTTATTTAACATGCCTTTAAGATTGGTTATCCTCAGTGGTGATAAACATGGCATCACCGTAACTAAAAAATCGATAGTTTTCATTAACTGCATGTTGATAAGCATTCATGGTATTTTGGTAACCAGCAAATGCAGAAACAAGCATAATCAAGGTTGATTCAGGTAAATGGAAATTGGTAATAAGTGAATCAATAACCTTAAATTGATAGCCCGGATATATAAAAATTTGGGTATCAGCAAAAAAAGATGCTATTTTTCCTGTTTTTTGTGCAGCACTTTCTAAAGCTCGAACAGACGTTGTCCCTACAGCGATAACTTTATTGTTTCTTGCTTTACACGCTAACACTGCTTCCACAACAGATTCAGGTACTTCGGCATACTCAGAGTGCATAACATGTGTTTCAATATTTTCAACTCTAACCGGTTGGAACGTTCCTGCGCCGACGTGTAAAGTAACAAATGCCATTTCAACCCCTTTTTGTTTTAATTTTTCTAATAGAGGATTATCAAAATGAAGGCCAGCCGTCGGTGCAGCAACAGCACCAGGCACTTTGCTATAAACTGTTTGATAAATTTCACGGTCTTGGTCATCATCTGGACGATCGATATAAGGCGGTAATGGAATATGACCAATTTTATTTAAAATGCTAAGTATATCATCAGGAAACTGTAATTCAAATAAAGCATCGTGGCGTGCTAGCATGGTAACATAAATAGACGCATCTTCTCCTAATATCATTTCAGAGCCTACTTTGGGTGATTTTGATGCCTTAATATGCGCAAGAGCTCGGTTACTATCTAATATTTTTTCAATCAATATTTCAACTTTTCCTCCTGAAGCTTTTTTCCCATATAAGCGAGCAGGAATAACTTTCGTATTGTTAAAAATAAGTAAATCGCCAGGATTTATTTTATCTATAATATCAGTAAATACATTATCTTCAATTTTACCTGTGTGGCTATCAAGTGATAAAAGTCGACATGCACTTCTGGTTTTGGAAGGATGTTGGGCAATCAGCTCTTTGGGGAGATAAAAATCAAAATCGGATAGTTGCATAATTGTGTTCCTCAAAAAATGAGGCATTAGTCTAAAGCCCTCATAATACCTAAGCAAGTAATTATTTATTGATTATTATGATAGTTGCGTTAAAATTTCACCCGTCTAAAAAAAATAGGCAATTGAAATTTATATTGATATAAGGAAAAGAGTATGAAAAAACATCAAAAAACATTGTTGGTTGCACTACCTTTAGTTGCTGCAATGTCTCTAGTTGGTTGTAAAAACATGAGTGCAGATGACTTAACTAGTCTTGGAATGAAAGGTTTGAAAGCTGCAACTTTAAGTGATAATGATGTGAAAGCATTAAGTCAAAAATCATGCGCTGAAATGGATGCCCAATCAAAAATCGCTCCTGCAAAAAGTGCTTATACTAAACGATTAAATAAAATCGCTAAAGCCCTTGGTAATAACTTAGATGGAACTCCAATTAACTATAAAGTATACATTACAAAAGATGTTAATGCTTGGGCGATGGCTAATGGTTGTGTTCGTGTCTATAGTGGTTTAATGGACATGATGACTGACAATGAAATTGAAGGTGTTTTAGGCCACGAATTAGGTCACGTTGCTTTAGGTCATAGCAAGAAAGCTATGCAAGTTGCTTATGCAACCGAAATAGCACGTGATGCAGCGGCAGCATCAGGTAATGCAGCAGTAGCTTCATTATCTAAATCTAAATTAGGTGCTTTAGCATCAGCTGTGATTAATTCTCAGTTTTCACAAAAACAAGAACAAGATGCAGACAATTACTCTTTCGATTACTTAGTTAAGAAAAAAATTAATCCAGCAGGTCTTGCAACTGCATTTGATAAATTAGGTGGCGGTGATTCTTCAATTTTAAGTAGTCATCCATCTTCATCAGATCGCGCTAAAAACATTCGTAAAAAACTAGCTGAACTAAAAAAATAAAAAATAGTTATTCTTAGTCTAAAGCGCCATTCATGGCGCTTTTTTTTGCTATCTATCAAGTGTTGGCTCAGGGAGTGAAGAAAATAAAACCTGATAAAATAATGTCAAACTCTAAGATAGATAAAATTGATGAAATAAAAAAGCCGGTTTTTGGATTAGTCAATTTTTTATTCTAATTGCAACAGTTGCGGCGGGATACTTAGTAGCAAATCAAGGTTATAAACAAGCTGTTCAATTCGAAAACATGAGAAGTTATAAAGAAAACTTCTACCTTCAGAAATCTTTGCAATTTGAATTAACTGATAATATTGCTATTTTGGGATACGCAGTTAGCCTTTAAATTTTATACATTTGTTTGGGATAATATGAAGTTTTCGTCAACAACACTAGCAACTCAACGTTTTATTGTGAGGGTGCTTGTCTTCATGATGAAATAGTTAAAGGTAATATGGCTATTTTGATTGATCTATTAAATTTATTCCCAGTAAAAACTGGGAATAAATGAATTATCGATTTATTGTTTATAAGAAGATAAGAATTTAGCAAATCGCCCAATAGCATCTTCAAGTTCACCGGAATGAGGTAATGCAACAATTCTAACATGATC
This sequence comes from Gilliamella sp. X-46, assembly GCF_057063525.1. Classification (NCBI taxonomy): domain Bacteria; kingdom Pseudomonadati; phylum Pseudomonadota; class Gammaproteobacteria; order Orbales; family Orbaceae; genus Gilliamella; species Gilliamella sp. X-46. The sequence continues at coordinate 29,886 of NZ_JBXSQH010000016.1, forward strand.
GGGTTTATGCCAATTAAATCCAGTCCCTTGTACAAGTAGCACTTTTTCTTGCAATAAGAAATCCAGAACTAATTTTTGATCGTTATGGATGTTAAATTTTTTCTGATCTAATTTTGGAAATAGATACAAAGCACCTTGTGGTTTGGTACATGAAACGCCGGGTATGTCATTAAGAAGTCTCCAGGCCAACATACACTGATCGTATAGTCGTCCTCCTGGTACAATAAATTCATTGATACTTTGATAACCACCTAGTGCACCTTGAATTGCATGTTGTAATGGTACATTGGCACATAAGCGCATTGAAGCCAACATATTTAAGCCTTCAATATAGCCTTTTACGTGGTGTTTAGGGCCACAAAGTGCCATCCAACCTTGCCTGAACCCAGCAACGCGATAAGTTTTTGATAGACCACTCATGGTAATAACAAATAAATCGGGCGCTAATGCGGCAATAGAATAATGCTCGGCATCATCATATAAAATCTTATCGTAAATTTCGTCAGCAAAAATAATTAAATTATGTTGTCTAGCGATTTCCGCAATTTCAAGTAACACATCTTTACTATAAACCGTACCAGTTGGGTTATTGGGATTGATAATCACTATTCCTTTCGTTTTTGGGGTGATTTTTTGTTTAATATCTTCTAAATCTGGTGACCAGTTTGCTTCTTCATCGCAAAGATAGTGCACAGCATTACCGCCAGACAAGCTAACTGCAGCTGTCCATAATGGATAATCAGGCATAGGAACGAGTATTTCATCACCACTATTAAGTAATGCCTGCATAGATTGCACTATTAGTTCTGATACACCGTTGCCAATGTAAATATCTTCAACATCTAAACTATTAATTCCTCGGGCTTGATAATGTTGCATGATTGCTTTACGAGCAGAATAAAGACCTTTGGAGTCACAATAACCCTGTGAAGAAGATAAATTTCTAATTACATCAACTAATAATTCATCAGGGGCAGCAAAACCGAAAGGAGCGGGATTTCCAATGTTGAGTTTAAGAATAGTTTGACCTTCTTCTTCGAGTCGCTTTGCATGTTCAAGAATTGGTCCACGAATGTCATAACAAACATGTTCCAATTTATTGGATTTTTGGAAATTCACCATAATATCGCCCTTTATATTTATTGTGATAGTTTTTTGTTTTAATAAAAAACAATCTACTCCTATTTCGATAATTTTTGAAGATGCTATTATAGTTAGCTCAATAAATACTATTTAATTGTCTAAAATTTGTGCGGGGAGTATTATGAAAACTATTTTAACAGTCATCGGCAAAGATCAAACGGGAATTATCGCTGGTATTAGCCAAAAATTGTATGAACTAGATATTAATATTTTAGATGTCAGCCAAACCATTATGGATGAATATTTTACGATGATTATGCTACTTGATTTATCTAAAATTAAAGTGTCATTTGATGAGGTAAAAACAACTCTTATCCAAACAGGCGATAAGCTTAAGGTCAAGGTCAACTTACAACGTGAAGAAATTTTTGATGCTATGCATCGTTTGTAATATTAATTCGTTGTTTATTTAAAAGGATAGTTCTAATGGAAACAAAACAGATCCTCGAAACCATTAAAATGATTGAGGAAGAAAAGCTTGATATCCGCACAATAACCATGGGTATTTCTCTCCTTGATTGTATAGATAGTAATGGTGAAAAAGCACGGCAAAAAATTTATGACAAAATCACACGATTAGCTAAAAACTTGGTCAAAGTTGGCAATGAGATTACCTCAGAATTTGGTATTCCAATTATTAATAAACGTATTTCTGTCACACCAATATCTTTGATTGCTGGTGCAAGCGATGATAAAGATTATGTCGCGTTTGCCAAAACACTGGATGAAGCGGCCAAAGCGGTAGATGTTAACTTTATTGGTGGTTTTTCGGCACTGGTGCAAAAAGGCTATCATAAAGGAGATGAGATTTTAATAAAATCCATTCCTCAAGCTTTAGCACAAACTGAACGAGTTTGCTCATCAGTTAATGTTGGTTCTACCCAAACGGGGATCAACATGGATGCTGTAAAGCAAATGGGACATATTATCAAAGAAGCGGCGAAATTAACGGCAGATAATAGCAGCATGGCATGCGCTAAGTTAGTTGTGTTTGCCAATGCGGTTGAAGATAACCCATTTATGGCTGGTGCCTTTCATGGTGTAGGTGAAGCTGATTGTGTGATTAATGTGGGTGTTAGTGGACCCGGTGTAGTTAAACGAGCGCTGGAAAAAGTTAAAGGTGAACCTTTTGATATTGTTGCTGAAACCATCAAAAAAACCGCATTTAAAATTACACGAATGGGACAATTGGTTGGTAAAGAAGCTTCTGAACGTTTAGGTGTTAAATTTGGAATTGTCGATTTATCGTTAGCGCCAACGCCAGCCATTGGTGACTCGGTTGCTCATATTTTAGAAGAAATGGGGTTAGAGGCAGTAGGCACGCATGGCACAACAGCGGCACTAGCTATGCTTAATGATGCAGTTAAAAAAGGTGGTGTGATGGCGTGTGGTCATGTTGGTGGTTTAAGCGGAGCATTTATTCCTGTTTCTGAAGATGCAGGTATGATTGATGCTGTTAATAACGGTGCATTAAATCTTGAAAAACTTGAAGCGATGACCTGTGTATGTTCAGTTGGACTCGATATGATTGCGATTCCTGGTGATACGCCGGCTGAAACTATTTCAGCAATTATTGCTGATGAGGCTGCAATAGGGGTGATTAACCATAAAACAACAGCGGTAAGAATTATTCCTGCGGAAGGTTTAAAAGTCGGCGATAATATCGAATTTGGTGGCTTATTAGGTCATGCACCAGTTATGCCGGTAAGCAAATTTGGTTCATGTGATTTCATCAACCGTGGGGGACGAATTCCTGCTCCAATTCATTCATTTAAAAATTAATATCTTAATTTTTAATGATCTAGTTATTTCCTTATTCTGTTTGCATTAAAGCAGGCGGAATACAGGGAAATCAACTTATTTATTTGGTAATGCTTAAAAGGCTATTTTGTTTCATTGGTTTTAGCTGTTTATTGGTGTGTGGGGTATTTTTTTATGCTCGTGAACTGCGTAAAGAAGTCATGCAGGATATAGCGGAAAAATAATGAATAAATGAGATCTAAAGTATTCGTTGAACATATTTTGCAATAAATCTGGTGGTAATATTAGTTGCCATCAGACAACGAACAATAAGGTAATTATTATATGGTTGTCGATAAGCGAATTCATGTTGTTTTAAAAGCATTAATTCATAATCCAAATATGAGTGGTGTAGAGCTTTAATCTGAATTTGGGTTAACTCGTAAACAGCTTAGTTATACTATTAAGAAAATTAATGACTTTCTTGAATCCTCTAATCTTGAATTAATTAAACGATTTAAAACTGGTAAATTTAGTGTTCCCAAATTAGTCATCGAAACCTTTAGGGATGAGCCTGTATCGCTTGCTATTGGACGTTATATTTATTCTGAAGATGAACGAGTTCATTTGCTACTCTTTTTTCTATTAATTAGAACGGAAAGGATGTCGTTAATACATCTTTCTTCGTTCCTTACCGTCAGTCAAAACACTGTTCTTAATGATATCAAAAAAGTACAAGCAATGATTGTTCAATATCATTTACAAATCAACTATGACCGCGAGAGAATGGTTATCGTATTATCGCCAATACTTTGTTCAAACATCGTATCGGTTAATAATGCATTACTTTTTTGTACATTCATGATTAATTTATTATAAGGATAGGGTTCATCTAAATCTTTTTGAGAATCGAAGATTTCTTCTGGCTCGTATTTTTTAGTTTTAACTACTTTGCCATTTTTATTTAAAATTTGATTTTCTATATGTTTGGGTTTTTCATAACGAATCACATGATTAGTTTTAATTCCTTGATTATCAAAATAATCATCAATTGCGTAGATACCATCTTGTCTAATATAGGATTCAATGACTGAATTTCCTGATTTTATATTTTTTCTAATTGCTTTGGTCATTAATCCCGTATCTTCATCAAAAAATACCTCAGAAGAATATATAATATTGTGATCATTATCATATAATTCTATTTTAAGGTTTTTTAAATTATGATTTTGCCAATAATCATAATGATAATGATTAATTGTTGATAAAGGTCTTTTTTGGATACTGACCACTATGCCATGTTTTTTTTCAACCCGTAAATAGCAAGGTAGCTCAAAAACCTCTTTGAATGAGGCTTGTTTATGTAATTGCTTATGTTCATCTAAGGTATAAAAATAAACTCCATCAGCTAGCGATTGAAAGGAATCTGTTGGATATAATATTTCGATAATATTACGCTTACGCTGCCATACATCGTTGTATTGATAGTTTTTATTTAATTTTACCTGAGCTATATTTTGAATAGCCATTTTATACATTTTGGGTTTTGTTTCTAAATTAACTAATGACGAGAATAGCTCTTTTTCAGGGACACTGTATTTATTATTAAGAAAGTTTAGAAAATCATGTTGAAAATAGACATTATCAGGTACAATGCCCTGAGCTTTTAATTTTTGTATCATTTGTTGTTGATTATTTATGTTTACCTCTGCTAAAACACAGTGAAAAGTTCTCACCCATAATAAAAAAGGGATTAAGCATATCTTTACCAAGTTTTTCATATCGTCTTCAACTCCTTTCAAATTAGATTTACTAGTTGTTGTATTCCGGCTTTGCATTTTCAGATATATCTAATAGTTTTTTCATTAGTATTTTTCTTATTATATTTTTTTCTGTTGTTTTTTTAGAAAGGTTATCTAAAGATTTTTTATAACGGATAAAATGCCTATCTTGCTCTAGCCCAATACAATCAGGATCAGCTAAATTACAGGTGGCTAATAATAAAAACAAAAAAGTATGGCAATTGGTTTCCTTATAACTGTCATTGGTCCAACTCCATTCTTCATGTGTCCCATCCTGTTGTATTGCATCAAATATCTGCTCTTCATTTCGCGTATCATTAGGCAACAAATAAGGCGATGTTGTAAATTTGATTTTCTCCAAATGGAAATGACCATTTTGATGCGGCTCAAAGGCTCGGCAAGAATGGTCATTATTATTTTTTTTGCGCCCTGCATTTCGATCTTTTGTTGGCGTTAATTCAGTTAATTCTTTGTTGTGATCTTTCTTTTGTCTTTTGGAGTGGTCACCATTTAAAGTACCATCGCTAGAAATGATGTTTTTGCCATTAAAAATATTTATAGGTTGGAAAGGAAAACCTACAGGATACCAACCATAACTTTCCCGAAAGCTATTGGCTTTACTTGAGATTTGTGATGGATTTTTATTGTTATCAACAAGATCTTTTTCTTTTAATCCCCTTTCACGTGAATTTTTCATTACTTCATCTATTTCAGATTCGTCTTCATGTAAAAATTTAATCCTAAAATGCCCAACTTCAAATATCAGCAAATTAATCGGTATTCTTCGAATTAAAATCTCTTCTAATGGTCTTACTCCCGCCTTGACTTTGGCAATGACTTTTGAGGATTGACGTGGATAGGTGACGGATTTTATGGTTATCCAAGTCATGAAATAATCCTTAATTTTTTTATCAATACGAGCTATATTTTCTATATAGTGACAATTGGTAATAGTAGTTTCCTTAGGTTCAATGTATTAAATTCTTTTTAGAAAAATGTCGTTGATTAACGCACCTTATTTAAGTTATCTAAATTATTTAGTTATTATTTTTTTTCATTAAACATGTTCAAATAGTATCATTTCAAAACCATCAGGGTTAAAAGGTAAATTATCATAGAGTTGAGGATTATTTTGGTCTTCAATTTCATGGGTGGTAAATAACACATTGCCTTTATTATCAAGATATTGGTTCAGGATATCTCCTTCATTTGATATTTCAATATGGTTAGTTTTAATGCCCTGCTCATTAAATCTTTCTAATATCGCAGCAATATTCTTCTTTTTACAATGTATAAATGTTCTGATGGTGGTTCCTTGTTCATTTTTGATAATTTGAGATAACGGTATATAACTACCTTTTTCATACTTGGTTTCTATCATTAATTTAGGTATCACTAGGCTTTCAAGTACGGTCAATTTACTGCTAATAGGGACATTTTTTTTATATTCAAATTCGGTGGATAACCACTGTATTCGTTTTTTTTGTAATATTGATATGATTTTGCCCATTTCTTTTTCAACACGGATATAAGTGGGTAAGCTAACTGCCTGCTCAATGCTATCTAATGGCGTTAATTGGTCTTTATCTGTCAACGTATAAAAATATACACCATTTTCTAATGATTTAAACTGCGCTAAAGGTAGTGAAATTGGCGATTGTTGCCATTTTGTTTTATTAATTTTTTTATACTGATAATTATCACCTATTTCTACTTGGATTAAATCGCTATATTTATCATGAGGAGATTGGTTTTCGGCCTCAATTAATGTTAATGGGGCTTGGTGGGGAAAGTTTTTGTATCGCTCTGCCATAAAACCGGGAAAAGGTAATTGATGGTAATAAACTTGCTTAGGTTTAATGCCTAAATATTCGACGCGTTGTTTAGCCTCACTATCGTATTTACTATTATCATCCAGACCCTGTTCAAACAACGAATCCGTAAATAACATATGGGCTTTTTTTACATCTATCATTAATTTATTGTAAGGATAGGGTTCGGGCAAATCTTTTTCAAAATCAAAGATGTCTTCAGGCTCCCTATTTTTTGTTTTTATAACTTGACCTGCTTTATTAAGTATTTGGTTTTCTGCATGTATTAGGGACTGGTTATGATGAATGACATGATTAGTTTTTATGCCTTGTTTGTTAAAGTAGTCCGCAATGCTATAAAGATTAATCTCTCTAATATAATTTTCAATTGAATAGCGCCCCGTTATCGGGTTTTTTCTCGTTGCTTGAGTCATTAGCCCCGTATTTTCATCAAAAAGGACTTCAGAGGTATAAATAATATTATGATTGTTATCATACATATCGAGGTTAAGCTGTTTTATGTTCTTATTGTCCCAATAATCATAACGATAATGCGTCATTGCAGCTAAAGGTCTTTTTTGAATACTGACCACAATACCATGCTTTTTTTCAACCCGCAGATAGCAAGGTAATTCAAACACTTCTTCAAATGAAGCGTGTTGTTGTAATTGTTTATGCTCATCTAAGGTATAAAAATAAACACCATCCTCTAGCGATTGAAAAGAATCGGTCGGATATAATATTTCAATAATATTGCGCTCCCGCTGCCATATATTACTATATTGATAATTCTGATTTAATTTGACCTGAGCAATATTTTGAGTTGCGATTTCATACATATCAGGATGGTTTTCTAGAGCAATTACCGATGTGGATAAATCTTCTTCAGGAAAGCTATATTTTTTATCAATAAAAATATCAAAATCACGTTGAAAATAGACTTTATTGGGTATAATGCCCTGTGTTTTTAGTTTTTTGACTAGTTGTGCTTGTTGGTCTTGCATCTTTACCTCGGCTAAAACAGATTGAAAAGTTGCTACCCATAATACAAAAGAAAATAAACATATTTTTATTAAATGTTTCATGTCATTATTAACTCCTTTAAATTTAGGTTTACTTATTACATTATTCAAGCTTCGCATTTTCAGATATATCTAATAGTTTTTTCATTAGTATTTTTCTTATTATATTTTTTTCTGTTGTTTTTTTAGAAAGGCTATCTAAAGATTTTTTATAACGGATAAAATGCCTATCTTGCTCTAACCCAATACAATCAGGATCAGCTAAATTACAGGTAGTTAATAATAAAAACAAAAAAGTACGGCAATTGTTTTTCTTATAACTGTCATTGGTCCAACTCCATTCTTCATGTGTCCCATTCTGTTGTATTGCATCAAATATCTGCTCTTCATTTCGCGTATCATTAGGCAACAAATAAGGCGATGTTGTAAATTTGATTTTCTCCAAATGGAAATGACCATTTTGATGTGGATCAAAGGCTCGGCAAGAATGGTCATTATTATTTTTTTTGCGCCCTGCATTTCGGTCTTTTGTTGGCGTTAATTCAGTTAATTCTTTGTTGTGATCTTTCTTTCGTCTTTTGGGATGGTTACCATTTAAAGTACTATCGCTAGAAATGATGTTTTTGCCATTAAAAATATTTATAGGTTGAAAAGGAAAATCTACAGGATACCAACCATAACTTTCCCGAAAGCCGTTGGCTTTACTTGAGCTTTGTAATGGATTTTCATCGTTATCAACAAGATCTTTTTCTTTTAATCCCCTTTCACGTGAATTTTTCATTACTTTATCTATTTCTGATTCGTCTTCATGTAAAAATTTAATCCCAAAATGCCCAACTTCAAATATCAGCAAATTAACTGGTATTCTTCGAATTAAAATCTTTTCTAATGGCCTCACTCCCGTCTTGACTTTGGCAATTACTTTTGAGGATTGACGTGGATAGGTGACGGATTTTACGGTTATCCAAGTCATGAAACAATCCTTAATTTTTTTATCAATACGAGCTATATTTTCTATATAGTGACAATTGGTAATAGCAGTTTCCTTAGGCTCAATGTATTAAATTCTTTTTAGAAAAATGCCGTTAGAACAAAATAGTACAAAGTCAAATGATATCCTTACTAAATATAAGGTCTTTGTCAAGCAACAGTTTGTTATCATTAACAATGACGTTGATTGACACACCTTATTTAAATTATTTAGAGGTCACTCTATAGCATAGAGATTTAACTCGAATTCCAGCGCTTGCTTTTTTATATTGATACAATGTTGTGCTTTATCATGGTTTTCTAGTTTACCTCCTTTGTTTTTATAATTGCGAATTGCTACTTCTGAGTTGCAATAGCTTAAGGGATAGCTACATCATTGTCCCTGTGATGAGCAATATCATGGATATTATTTGGTATCAAATCCATTCGTTTCTTTTACCTTAATTTCCTACAATTGATGCTATCAAATTAGTGTTGATTTAATTCTAGCAATAGCAAATTAACAATATTTCTAAAAGTTTGCTGATCACATCATGATGGAGGATGAAATGGGAAATGAATCTAACGACCAAATGTTTTTTCAAGATTTGATTCTTTTAGATAAAGACTTTCAAGATACAAATCAATTTTTCGATTTTACTTTTCCTATTTTAAAAAGTGGTGGTTATGTAAATCATTCCTTTTTAGATGCAATTAAACAAAGAGAGTCTTCATTTCCTACCGCATTACCAACTGAGCCTTATGTGGTTGCGATGCCGCATACTGATGTCGAACATGTTATTAGACCGTTTATCTTTTTTACTCGAGCCAAAGAAACCATTCCATGGCGTGAAATGGCAAATAATGACCATGTGTTAAAGGCTAACTTTGTGTTTTTGCTAGGGTTTAATCAAAAGGATGGGCATATTGATTTATTGCAAAAATTGATGTCCTGCTTTGTGAATTCGTGTTTTTTAGAAGAACTTTATCACGCAAAAACTGAACATGAAATTTTTACACTATTGACATCCAATATCAATTTATAAGGAGGCATTATGAAAAAAGTTATTGTTGCATGTGGCAGCGGAGTGGCCACATCACAAACCGTCGCCAGCAAGGTTACTCGTTTATTAAAAGAACGGAATCTTGATGAAATAAAAGTAGAAGTTGTTGATCTTAAATCTGTCGATACTCACATTAAAAATAGTGCTGCTTATATAGCGATAACTAAAATTGAAAAACAGTACCCTATTCCTGTCATCAATGGTATTGCGTTTTTAACAGGGATGAATATGGAAGCGGAGCTACAAAAAATTATTGATGCCTGTAAATAGGAGTACAAATATGGAATTTTTAGGAACAATTATAAATTATATTTTGAATTTAGGTGCGCCAGTTTTTGTACCATTCATTATGCTCATTGCGGGTTTAATTGTACGCATGAAATTTAGAGATGGTGCTTCGGCTGCCATTACGTTAGGTGTAGCATTTGTTGGTATGAGTATGTTGATTGGTTTTATGGTGGGTGCTATTGGCTTAGCAGCGCAAACTATGATGGAGCGAACAGGGATTGAATTGAGTATTATCGATGGCGGTTGGACAACTATGGCGAACGTATCTTGGGCTTGGCCATATGCTTTTCTTATGTTTCCTTTGCAAGTAGGTGTCAATATTTTAATGTTGGTACTAAAAAAGACTGATACCTTTAACGCAGACTTATGGAATGTGTGGGGGAAAATTTTTACCGCATTTATTGTTGTTGCCGTCGCTACACCAATTTTAGGTGCTGTTGTGGCTTTGCCTCTTGCCTTTATTATTGCTACTTTGCAGATCATATTAGAGCTTAATTCGGGGGATATTAACCAACATCGAATTGAAAAACTAACGGGTATTCCGGGGGTAACTTGTACTCATAGAATGTTATTTTTCAGTGCGATTTATTATCCTTTTGATCTACTCCTTCGCAAAATACCTATTTTAAATAAACCAATGGACGCAGCAACATTACGTTCTAAAATTGGTGTATTTGCTGAAAATCATGTGATTGGTTTTTTGTTAGGTGTGATTTTCGGGATTATTGCTGGTTATGATGTTGCAGCTATCTTAATGCTAGGTGTGCAAGCCGCTACAGCGCTTATGCTATTTCCAATGATTTCTAAGTTATTTATGCAGGCATTATCGCCAATTTCTGAAGCAATTAGTGAATATATGAATAAACGCTTTGCTGGACGTAAATTATTTGTTGGCTTGGATTGGCCATTTATGGGTGGTTCAAGTGAAATTTGGTTTACAGTTATCGCAGCTATTCCTTTTACCTTAATTTGGGCTGTTATTTTACCTGGTAACAAGCTTCTCCCTTTTGCTGGCATTATCAATTTGGCACTTATTGTTCCTGCATATATTTTAACTAAAGGAAACACATTAAGAATGGTGATTTTAGCCATCATTGGTGTGCCATTCTTCTTATTTGTTGGAACTCAATTTGCACCGATTATTACCGATTTAGGATTAACAACTAAGGCTATTGATATCCCAGCTAATCAGCTAATTTCAAATAGTTCAATTGATGCGCCTATTTTTACTTATGCATTTTCATTTATTTGGCAATGCTTAAAAGGCTATTTTGTTCCATTATTTTTTGCTGTTTATTGGTGTGTGGGGTATTTCTTTTATGCTCGTGAACTGCGTAAAGAAGCCATGCAGGACATAGCGGAAAAATAATGAATAAATGAGATCTAAAGCATTCGTTGAACATATTTTGCAATAAATCTGGTGGTAATATTAGTTGCCATCAGACAACGAACAATAAGGTAATTATTATATGGTTGTCGATAAGCGAATTCATGTTGTTTTAAAAGCATTAATTCATAATCCAAATATGAGTGGTGTAGAGCTTCAATCTGAATTTGGGTTAACTCGTAAACAGCTTAGTTATACCATTAAGAAAATTAATGACTTTCTTGAATCATCTAATCTTGAATTAATTAAACGATTTAAAACAGGTAAGTTTAGTGTTCCTAAATTAGTGATCGAAACCTTTAGGGATGAGCCTGTATCGCTTGCTATTGGACGTTATATTTATTCTGAAGATGAACGAGTTCATTTGCTACTCTTTTTTCTATTAATTAGAACGGAAAGAATGTCGTTAATACATCTTTCTTCGTTCCTTACCGTCAGTCAAAACACTGTTCTTAATGATATCAAAAAAGTACAAGCAATGATTGTTCAATATCATTTACAAATCAACTATGACCGCGAGAATGGTTATCGTATTATCGGTACTGAAATTGACAAACGTTATTTGTTGCTAAAATTAATTCGCCGAATTATTAGTATGCCAATAGCTGATAAAATTTTTAGAGAAAATGAGACTATTACTCAAGGTCGTTTAGAACAAGTAGGGCAGGTTTTTAGCGAAATAGAAAAAAAATTAAAAATTGTTTTTACTGATGAGCAGTTGCAAGAGCTGACTTACTTTATTTGTTTTATGTTACAGCGCATAGAAACCGATAAAAAAATTGAGCTTTTGCCAGAGAATTATATTGAAGCTGCAAATAGTCGTGATTTTCAATTATTGAAAAAGCTCATTGAAAAATTTGGTATCACTGATCTTAATGAGCAAATTTTTTTGATGGTATTAGTGCAAAGCTCTAATATACAAACTCTATCCGATAAATATTTCCATTTAGATGCGGTGCTATTAGAATGTGTCGTTGAGGTTATTGCTAATTTTGAACAGATTAGTTGTATCACCTTTAAAGATAAGAGCGAACTGATTGAACGTATTTATCAGCATTGGAAACCTGCTTATTATCGTATTCGATATCATATTTCAAATATCAACAGTGTATATGACATTGTATTGCAAGAATTTGGTCACTTACATGAAATGGTACGAAAAGCAATTTCCCCTTTTGAAAAAATATTGCATTGTAATATGCCAGATGAAGAGGTCGCTTTTATTACTGTACTTTTGGGCGGTTGGTTAACTCGAGAAGGTTTGATTAATCGAATTAAAACAAAGAAGATCGCTATTTTTGTTTGCGAAAATAGTGCAACTGTCTCAACTTATCTTTACCTGACTTTACAAGTATTGCTCCCTGAATTACATTTTTCTGATGCCATGTCTAAACGTGAGTTCGAAAAATATCATCATTATTATGATATTGTTTTTTCTACCTCACATTTATCTACCGATAAATTGTTATTTATTGTTAATCCTTCACTGAATAACTTTCATAAAAATGCTTTTCGTCATCAAGTGATTGGCACTTTACAAGGTATTGATCCTAGCATTATTCAAATTGATGAGCTGATGTTAATTATTGAAAAATATAGCAATATCAAAGATCAAAAAGCACTGCAAAAGGAGTTAACTGCATATCTTTATAACGATGAAATGAATGATAACCCCGTACTAATAACACAACAAGAAATTCCCTCATTAGCCGACTTAATGCAAAAAGAACATATCAACATTATAGAAAAAGTGAATATAGCATGGGAGGATGCATTAGCATTAGCTGCCCAACCATTGTTAAACAACCAATCCATAGAAAGTGAGTATCTTGAAAGAATGGTGAATAAAATCCAATTTGAGCAACCTTACATTATGCTGGTCGATGGGTTAATTATTGCCCATGCTGGTATTGATGATGGTGTAAATAAAGTCGCTATGTCTTTACTTAAATTATCAGAAAGAATCACTATTTGTGGTTATATGCAAGCTGATTTAATTGTTGTTTTAGCAACAAATAATCCTCAAAAACACCTTAAAGCACTTGCTCAATTAAATGAATTATTAGAATTTCACGAAGGTGCAACGCGCATACGAAATGCCAAAAATAGCAATGAAATTTGGGAATTGTTTGCCAATTATCAATGAATATCTTGTCAAAATAGGAGTTACACAATGTTAGAGATACAAAAACAATATGTGGTCGACATGGCTAAAAAATCGAGTGAGTGGGGGCTTTGTAAACATAAAGCAGGTAATTCTAGCGTTCGTGATAAAGAGTCAGGGTATGTTCTTGTCACGCCAACAACAATTGATAAAAAGTTGTTAACAATTCGGGATATTGTTGTGATGGATATTGATGCTAACGTTATTGAAGCCGATTCAGGATTGAGACCAACCAGTGAGTGTTTAATGCATCTTGAGATTTATAAAGCCCGTCCAGATGTTTTTGCTATTTCACACACGCATTCTATTTTTGCAACATCATTTGCTGTATTAGCAAAACCTATTCCTGCCGTTGTTTATGAGTGTGCAATTCTTAATTTAAAAGATGGTGTGATCCCTGTTGCACCCTATGGTCGACCGGGTACCCCAGACCTTTCAAATAGCGTTATAGAACCCATAAAACGAGCTGATGCCATTTTAATGGAAAAGCATGGTGCTATTGCCGTAGACAAAGATCCTTATGAGGCTGTATTAAAGGCTGCATATATTGAAGAAATGGCTGAAATATACTATCACGCTTTACTGATTAATGGTGGTAAAGATCCAGGTGGATTTCCGCCAGAGGAATTACAGCGTTGGGCATATCCTTCGCAAATTAAATTTAAAAAATGATTTTTAGTCTATTGGTTTTAGCCAATTAATAGAAAAATAGTGAATCAGTAAGAAATTTTATTTTAAAAAATTAGATGTTGTTTGAATACTTAGAATATTATTTTATCTATATTGCGATGATGATGTCCGCCGATAATGTCGGCGGATTTATTGTTTTATTGGGTTTGGATATATTTATTCATATATTTTAAGATATACGCCATTGAAGCCGCTCCCGGATCCATGTGACCAATTGCGCGTTCACCTAAATTTTTAGTTCGTCCAAATACAGCGATCATCTGTTTCGTTTTTTCTGCGCCTTCCATAGCAGATTGTGCTATTTTAGGGAGCGCATCGATTAACTTCGAAGATGTTAATTGACTTGCGGTTGTTGCACTAGCGGCTAAGGCATCAACCATAGTTTTATCCCCTGGTTTGGCTTTTCCTCGTTGATAGACTGCCTGCCAACCTTCATTAAGGAGTTTTGATAATGCATCAGAATCAAACTCTGTTACGCCTGTAATACTTTTTCCGCCCGCTCTAAATAAAGTACCAAAAATAGCGCCAGAAGCTCCGCCCATACTTATCATTAATTTTGTACCAATTTGCGTAAAAAAATCACCTATATTAGTTGGTTGAAATTTTTCGTCTTGTAGTAGCACCATGATAGCTGTAAATCCACGTTTCATACCGATGCCGTGATCGCCATCGCCGACTAATTGATCTAAAGCGGTTAATGTTGGTTCACTTTCGATCATTTTTTGGGCGGTAAATAACATCATTTTACGAACTTGTAATAAATTCATTCTATTTTCTCCATCCTAGTGTTTGACAAGGTAAATCATAAAGATGTTGTAATTCTTCATCTAATTTCATTAAGCTAATTGAAAAACCAGACATTTCAAGGGATGTACAAAAATGGCCAACAACGACATCGTGGCTGATTATGCCGCGTGTATCCAGCTCAATACCGACTTTACGTGTTACAATGAACAGTTCGGCGTTACTCAGTGCGCCTAAATTATTAATTAATACACATACGCGGTCGCCTTTTTTAAACGGTAAATCATCACACAAGCTGTCTATCATCTCGTTAACAACTTCATCAGATGACGTTATAGCTTGTCGACGTAATCCAGCTTCACCATGAATACCAATACCAATTTCAATTTCGTTATCATCTAATTCAAAATTGAAATGATTTGATTGAGGTAATGCGCATCCATCTAGGGCGACACCGATGGTACGAACATTGTTGTTTGCTTTTGATACAACTTGGTAGAGATTTTCAAGGTCGTATTTTTCAAATTGTGCGGCAGCGCCAGCAATTTTGTATAAAAACATAATACCAGCAACGCCACGGCGATCAGAAATCTTAGATAATGGTGCCGAAGCAATATCATCAGTTGCTCGAATCGTTTTGATGACAATATTTTCTTCTCCTAATATTTCGGCTGCAATATCAAAATTCATTCCATCACCAGAATAATTACCAAACAAAAATAGTACGCCTTTTCCTTTTTCTATAGCTTTGGTTACCTCAATAATTTGATCTGGAGATGGCGATGTGAAAACTTCGCCAATTGCACAGCCATCAATTCCGCCTTTACCAATAAATCCTGCAAAGGTTGGTTCGTGGCCACTACCACCACCTGAGACAATAACTACTTGATCACTGGCAATATGGTTACCATAAACGGCACAATGTTCAGAAATTGCAGTTAATCTACCCTGATTGGCATAGATTAACCCCTGCATGACTTCTTGTCTTACATTATTTGGATTATTAAGTAGTTTTTTGGGTTTTCGCATTCTTTATTTCCTCTTTTATTATAGTTAACAACATTTATTGTAGGGAAAATTAATAACTCAAACGAATACAATTAATGACAAATAATATCCTACTTATTGCGCATCATCGGGATGATTTAGTTGATCTTTATGAGAGCTAGAAATTTAGTGTTTTATTCTTGAAAAGGTATAGTATCACTAATACTTATTAATAACTTGTTTATAAAATAATATTGCAGTTATAATTTGTAAAAAATTTCAGGAGCGTAGGTGTTTAGCTATAAGCACCATCAATCATAATCGATGAATACAGAATCTTATCTTCAACGTTTTAGTGGTATTGCAAGGCTTTATGGTCAGTCGGCTTTGCAATGCTTTTCACAAGCGCATATTTGTGTAATTGGTATTGGAGGTGTCGGTTCTTGGGTTACAGAGTCACTCGCGCGTAGTGGTATTGGTAAAATTACCTTAATTGATATGGATGATGTATGCGTGACAAATACTAATCGTCAAATTCATGCTTTAAAATCTAATATAGGTAAAGCTAAAACCTCAGTGATGGCAGAACGTATTTTACAAATTAACCCTGAATGTGTGGTGAATGAAATTGATGATTTCATTAATATCGATAACGTCAGCGAATATTTGGGAACAAAGCAATCACCACGGTATAACTATATTATCGATGCAATTGATAGTGTACATGATAAAGCAGCGGTACTTGCATATTGTAAGCGACAAAAATTAAAAGTGATTACCATTGGCGGGGCTGGTGGTCAAAAAGATCCGACACAAATTAAAATTGCTGATTTAGCAAAAACCGTTCAAGATCCATTAGCGGCGAAGTTACGTGAAAAGCTAAAGCATAATTATAAATTAAACAAAGATAGTAAAGGTAAATATGGCATTCCTTGTGTATTTTCAACGGAACAATTAACGTATCCTTCTAAAAATGGGCAAATATGCTTTACAAAAAGTGATGCAGAGGGGCCTAAAAAAATGGACTGTGAATCGGGGTTTGGAGCAATTACAACAGTTACAGCTACCTTTGGTTTTGTGGCCGTTAGTTATGTGTTAAATAAATTATGTAACATATAACTTTTTAGAACTAGCCATTTTTTCTTTATCAGAAATAGCATTAAAGGATAACTACTTATTTATTAAAAGTAGTTTCCCTTTGTGTACTGTTTAATTACTTCTTTTCAGTGGTTCAAAGTATAAATAAATTAGTTACTTTTATTAACATGCTTTTTTTTCTTCAATATATTATTGTATAAAGTAAAAATCTGATTTACGATAACGTCAATTTCGTTTTGTTATTATGCTTAAGCATTAAATAGTTTCATGGAAGACGCCAAACGATCCCGATTTATTTTTTAATTTCAAGGAGAAATCTATGGCAGTAACTAATATGAATGAGTTAAATGAGTTAATGGCTCGCGTCAAAAAAGCACAGGAGACTTATTCGACTTATACTCAAGAGCAAGTTGACAAAATCTTTGTGGCAGCAGCAACCGCCGCTGCTGCTGCACGTATCCCTCTTGCACAGCAGGCTGTTGCTGAGTCAGGAATGGGAATTGTTGAAGATAAAGTCATAAAAAATCTTTTTGCTGCAGAGTATATTTTAAATAAATATCGTCACGATAAGACTTGTGGGGTAGTCGCTGAAAATGAGCCATTTGGTACTATTACTATAGCAGAACCACTTGGTATTATTTGTGGAATTGTTCCTACTACTAATCCAACTTCTACCGCAATTTTCAAATCCTTAATTAGTCTAAAAACACGTAATGCAATTGTTTTCTCTCCACATCCTAGAGCAAAAAAATCAACGATTGAAGCGGCTCGAATTGTGTTAGATGCAGCAATAAAAGCGGGTGCACCAAAAGATATTATTGGTTGGATTGATGAACCATCTATCGAATTATCAAATGCATTAATGCATCACGATGATGTGGCAGCTATTTTAGCGACAGGTGGACCGGGTATGGTTAAAGCTGCTTATAGTTCAGGTAAACCAGCATTAGGTGTTGGAGCCGGTAATACGCCTGTTGTTATTGATGAAACAGCTGATTTAAAACGTGCTGTAGCTTCTGTACTTATGTCTAAAACTTTTGATAATGGTATGATTTGTGCTTCAGAGCAAGCTATTGTCGTGGTTGATTCTGTGTATGATGAAGTGCGTCGTTTATTAACCCAATATGGTGCATATGTATTAAATGCTAAAGAAACCAAAGCAGTACAAGGTATTATTTTAAACGATAAAGGCGCATTAAATGCCAATATTGTTGGTCAACCAGCAACAAAAATTGCTGAAATGGCTGGTCTTAAAGTGCCTGCTGGTTCAAAAGTCCTTGTTGGTGAAGTGAGTAAAGTCGATTTGTCTGAGCCATTTGCCCATGAAAAACTTTCACCAACGCTAGCCATGTTTAAAGCGAAAGATTTTTCTGAAGCGGTAGATAAAGCGGAAAAATTAGTTGAAATGGGGGGAATGGGGCATACTTCTGTTCTTTATACTGATCAAGATAGCAACCGTGAACGTATTGCTTATTTTGGTAGTAAAATGAAAACTTGCCGTATTTTAATTAATCAACCAGCGGCTCATGGTGGTATTGGTGATTTGTATAATTTTGATTTAGCGCCATCTTTAACTTTAGGATGTGGCTCTTGGGGTGGAAACTCGGTATCTGAAAATGTTGGACCGAAGCACTTAATTAATAAGAAAACCATCGCTAAGAGAGCAGAAAATATGTTATGGCATAAACTACCAAGTTCTATCTATTTTAAACGTGGCTCACTACCTGTTGCTTTAAGTGAAGTGATTGAGCAAGGCGCAAAACGTGTATTTTTGGTAACAGATAAATTCTTATTTAATAATGGTTACTCAAAACAAATTACTGATCAATTAGAAGCTCAAGGCGTTATTTGTGAAACCTTCTTTGATGTAGAAGCAGATCCAACTTTAAGTGTTGTGCATAAAGGAACAGATTCTATGCGAGCATTCCAACCTGATACTATAATTGCATTAGGTGGTGGTTCACCAATGGATGCAGCTAAAATCATGTGGGTTTTATATGAGCATCCTGAAACCAAATTCGAAGAATTAGCATTGCGCTTTATGGATATCCGTAAACGTGCTTGCCATTTCCCAAATATGGGTCAAAAAGCAAAATTAATTTGTGTAACAACGACATCAGGTACAGGTTCTGAAGTGACGCCATTTGCTGTGGTTACTGATGATGCAACGGGGCAAAAATATCCATTAGCCGATTATGCAATTACTCCACATATGGCTATTGTTGATGCTAATTTAGTGATGAATATGCCTCGCTCACTTTGTGCAGCTGGCGGTTATGATGCAGTAACACATGCACTAGAGGCTTATGTATCAGTCATGGCTAGTGAGTTTTCTGATGGACAAGCATTACAAGCTTTAAGCATACTTAAAACTTATCTACCTGCAAGTTATCGGGAAGGTGCTAAAAATCCTGTCGCTCGAGAAAAAGTGCATAGTGCAGCGACATTAGCTGGTGTTGCTTTTGCTCAGGCATTTCTTGGTGTTTGTCACTCAATGGCGCATAAAATTGGTGCAGCTTTCCATATTCCACATGGTGTGGCAAATGCGATGTTAATTAGTAATGTTGTGCGTTTTAATGCAACTGACAAACCAACTAAGCAAGGCACATTTAGCCAATATGGTTATCCTAAAGCAATTGCCCGTTATGCAGAAGTTGCTGATCATTTAGGTTTAACCGCAGCTACTGATAAAGATGAGAAAAAAGTCGAGAAATTAATTGGTTGGTTAGATCAACTTAGAAAAGATCTTGATATTCCATTCTCCATTAAAGAATTTGGTGTGGATGAAAAGACTTTCTTGTCTCAAGTCGATCAATTAGCGGTTGATGCTTTTGATGACCAATGTACTGGTGCAAATCCTCGATATCCTTTAATTGCAGAGTTAAAACAAATTCTGCTTGATACCTATTATGGTCGTGCATATCAGGACAAAGGGGACATTAATGAGGATGTTGCTATCCATACCGCAGCAAAAGGTGCTGAGACCCCTAAGAAAAAAGTCGCTAAAAAGAAATAATCTAAATTAATTTTTTGATTAAAAAAAGGCCTGAAATAGCTCATATTTCAGGTCTTTTTTATATTTTTGACTTTTTTTTAATCAAACAAAATAAAATTTGTTTTTTTTGCTTGCAAGGTTAAATGTTCTAGTCCATAATGCGCAGCACTTAGGCCGGCTTAGCTCAGTAGGTAGAGCAACTGACTTGTAATCAGTAGGTCGCCAGTTCGATTCCGGCAGCCGGCACCATTTTCCTAAGTAAACAGTTTATAAAGATTCGGGGTGGGGTTCCCGAGCGGCCAAAGGGAGCAGACTGTAAATCTGCCGTGTCACACTTCGAAGGTTCGAATCCTTCCCCCACCACCATCATCTAATATTAGCAATAGCTAATTGAAGCATTTAGGTAGCCGAGTTTGAACATGCGGGCATCGTATAATGGCTATTACCTCAGCCTTCCAAGCTGATGATGCGGGTTCGATTCCCGCTGCCCGCTCCAATTGCTGATATAGCTCAGTTGGTAGAGCGCACCCTTGGTAAGGGTGAGGTCGGCAGTTCAAATCTGCCTATCAGCACCATTCTTGTTAATTTCCTAAACTTCTAAAAATATCAAATTTGACTGCTTTAAAGCTTGTCACTTGATAGCTTTATCTGTTATTATTCAGAGCTAATTTTAAGTTAGTATTATGTTGATATTGAATATGATACTTGGTTAATGTGGTGACTCACCACCGATTTGTATTACATTGAGGGACGATAAATGTCTAAAGAAAAATTTGAACGTACAAAACCCCACGTTAACGTTGGTACAATCGGCCACGTTGACCATGGTAAAACAACTTTAACTGCGGCAATTACTTCTGTACTTGCTAAAAAATACGGCGGTC
>NZ_JBXSQH010000017.1:0-44790 GCF_057063525.1 Gilliamella sp. X-46
GTGTACTACCTTTGCCACAGACATTTGAGTTGGTCGGTAGGGATGGTCGAGGTAATGAGGTTCGGTATGGATTTGTGTTAAAGCAGTGGTTCGTCAATCGGGGTAATAAACGGGATACCTTGTCTAACCAATCCACTTGGTGTAGAAGTTTGGGTTATCGATTGCCACAGATTAAGGATTTAACTAACGCGATGTGTGGTGCGCTTCCTTTTTTCCCATGTGTAAATGGCATAGATGGCGCCTTACCAACCTCATTTGATGATCATTACATGCGTCACATGGGGGCTGGTTTTTTCTCTGAGTGGGGCAGCATGAGCCGCTACGCTGATTTGGGCTTCATCGACTACGCCTATTGGACGAGCGACGCTTTTAGTGGTAATCGCTTCTTCCATGTCGGCACGACCTTCGGTAAGGTCGACTACTTCTTTGCCGGCTACAGCTACTATGCTGTTTGTACCACACCTTAGCTTTTATATCTTAGTCCTTATAGTACGGCAAGGTTTCGGACGTTTTGACTTGGGTGAATAAAATAGCTACAGTGACCACGTCCGAGCAAAGGGAATTAAAGCGAATTCCCTTTGCAATCCCACGCTTTGGCTACAGAATGTGGCCTACGGCACTACTCGTATCATCCTGATACTCGCCTCTACGAGACCATCTTCGCTGTGCTCAGATGTTCAAATTTGTTCCAGACAAATTTGTCCGACGCCGCCGCTCGGTCTGAACGCACCGTT
The DNA here is from genome assembly GCF_057063525.1 of Gilliamella sp. X-46. NCBI lineage: Bacteria > Pseudomonadati > Pseudomonadota > Gammaproteobacteria > Orbales > Orbaceae > Gilliamella > Gilliamella sp. X-46. Next base: position 735 of record NZ_JBXSQH010000017.1, read on the forward strand.
TGTGGGATTACTCGTATCATCCTGATACTCGCCTCTACGAGGCCACCTTCGCTATGCTCAGGTGTTCAAATTTGTCCGATGCAGCACAAACTCGCCAAACATCCTTGTTTGGCGTGCTAACTTTGCTCTGTTGTTGGCACATTCTGACGCCGGAACAAGACAAACAGCATAACCTTTGGTGTTTTTTTTGTGAGTTGTTTTTGTGTAAAAAAGCAATGAAATAGCATCCCAAAAGTGGTCAGGAAAGGTATTGATTTTATTGAAGTTTTTATTTTTTGTATTTTCAAGGAAAATCAACGGCTTACACAACCTAAGCAAAGCGCCGACATACAACAAATCAACAAAACCACGAATAGCACCCTAATAACAGCAATTTAACCACTCCAAACCCTTTTTTTAACGACAACTTAAAATTAAATAAAATCAATGATATAATTATAAAAACACAACAACACATTCCAAAAACGATGGTTATGTTGTTTGTCTTATTCCGGCGTCAGAATGTGCCGACAACAGAGCGAGGTTAGCACGCCAAACAAGGATGTTTGGCGAGGCTATTCTCCGTCTGGAACGGATAATAGCCGGTGCGTTAAGACCGAGCGGCGGCGTCGGGCAGCCGCAGGCCACATTCTGCAGCCAAGCGCGGGATTGCTAAGGGAATTCGCTTTAATTCCCTTAGCTCGGACGTGGTCACGAGAGCTATTTTATTCACCCAAGGTCAAAACGTCCGAAACCACCGCACCCAATTCATTCTATTTACCAAAACAAAAAGGCCTGATTTTCCGCCAAAAATCGGTCAGGAAAGGTATTGATTTTATTAAAGTTTTTATTTTCTATTTTTTGTGATTTCCTATGACTTTACTAAAATTTTGATTGTTTTTGATTGCTTGGATATTGATTGTGGTGTTTTGATTAAACCACTTAAAAAGCGAGGAATATTATATTATACTGTTTACTCATTTATTATTTGCCAACGGATTTATAAGTTAAAGGAAATTAGAGATGCAACAATTACAAACTATTATTGAAGCAGCATTTGAACGTCGTGCTGAAATTACACCATCAAATGTCGATACTGTAACTCGTGATGCAATCAACCAATGTATCGCTTTATTAGACAGCGGTAAAATGCGTGTCGCAGAAAAAATCAATGGCGATTGGGTGACTCACCAATGGTTGAAAAAAGCTGTTTTGCTCTCTTTCCGTATTAACGAAAACCAATTGATTAATGGTGGCGCGACTAACTATTATGACAAAGTACCATTAAAATTTGCTGAATATGATGAAGCAAGATTCCAACAAGAAGGTTTTCGCGTTGTTCCTTCTGCTATAGCGCGTAAAGGGGCTTATGTTGCTCGCAATACTGTGTTAATGCCATCTTATGTCAATATTGGTGCTTATGTTGATGAAGGGACAATGGTTGATACATGGGTGACTGTTGGTTCTTGTGCGCAAATTGGTAAAAATGTTCATTTATCAGGTGGCGTGGGGATTGGAGGTGTTTTAGAGCCGTTACAAGCTAATCCAACGATTATTGAAGATAACTGTTTTATTGGTGCACGTAGTGAAATTGTTGAAGGCGTTATTGTTGAAGAAGGTAGCGTCATTTCAATGGGTGTGTTTATTGGTCAAAGTACTAAAATTTATGATCGTGCAACTGGTGAAGTTCATTACGGCCGTGTACCAGCAGGCTCTGTGGTTGTTTCTGGTAACTTGCCAACGAAAGATGGTAAATATAGCCTTTATTGTGCAGTTATTGTGAAAAAAGTAGATGCTAAGACTTTAGGTAAAGTAGGCATTAACGAATTACTGCGTACGATTGATTAATTTTATATTTATGTTTTAAAATCGCCTAGCTTGTTAGGCGGTTATGATTTTATTTATTAACTTGTTAATTTTTGTTTATAACCACTAAGTTTATAACCATTAGAAGAAGAGGAGAATTTATGCCTTCTTTTGATATCGTTTCAGAAATCCAAATGCCAGAAGTTAAAAATGGTGTTGAAAATGCAACTCGAGAGTTAGCCACCCGTTGGGATTTTAAAAATGTTGAAGCATCGTTTGAGTTAAATGAAAAGAATGAAACGATCAAAGCAACCAGCCAATCTGATTTCCAAGTACAACAATTACTCGATATTCTGCGTGATAAACTTGCTAAACGAGGTATTGATGGTGGTGCACTTGAAATTCCTGAAGAAATGGAACACAGTGGTAAGTTCTATAGCATTACGGTTAAACTTAAGCAGGGTATCGATAAAGAGTTAGCTAAAAAAATCGTGAAAGCTATCAAGGACAGTAAAATTAAAGTGCAAGCTCAAGTGCAAGGTGAACAGGTTCGGGTGACAGGTAAATCACGCGATGATTTACAAGCGACTATGGCTTTAGTCAAAAATGGCGAATTTGGTCAACCATTCCAGTTTACTAATTTTAGAGATTGATCTTCTTTTCAATTTATATTGCCGATATTTGTCGGCAATATTATCCTATTCCAAATAGCTATTTACCTGTATTTTGTAAAGAAATTTAAACAATCTTAAGAAAGTTTAAGTTTATTTCTTGTTTTTGCATCGTTGTTTATAAAATAAAGGCTATAATACTTTAAAACATAAATATAAGTAGTGTAAAAAGCGAGATTTTTTTGTACGGATACGTTATGCTATTTACATGTCTATTTTCTTAATTAGAACAATACTTATTATGATGAAAAAATTAGCTCTGTTTTTATTTTTTCTTATCTTTTCTATGCATTTGTTTGCGCAAGAGCCTGATAGTAAAACAAAGGCTGAAAAGAGAGTTTTTATTGATAATCTATTATCAAAAATGACACTCCAAGAAAAAGTGGGACAACTGCGTTTAGTCAGTGTTGGCGGTGATCTAACATTGAGTAAAGCACTTGATCAAATCGAAGCAGGTGAAATTGGCGGTATTTTTAATACTGTAGTTGAACCTGACCTTTCTCAAATGCAAGAACGTGCTTTAAAATCCCCTAATAAGATTCCTATTTATTTTGGGTTTGATGTTATTCATGGTCATAGAACAGTGTTTCCGATTAATTTAGGTATTGCATCAACTTGGGATCGTAGTGCGATAGCTAAAGCTGCTGAAGTTTCGGCAGACGAAGCAACCTCGGATGGATTGAATATTACTTGGGCACCGATGGTTGATATTACGCGCGATCCAAGGTGGGGGCGTGTGTCAGAAGGATTTGGTGAAGATCCTTATCTTTCTTCAGAGGCTGGACGTATTTTTGTTGAAAAAATGCAAAAACAATCTCTTTCTGATAAAAAATCATTAGTTACTACCGTTAAGCATTTTGCACTTTATGGTGCAGTTGAAGGCGGGCGTGAATATAACAGTACGGACATGAGCGAACGTAAAATGTTCCAAGAATATCTTGTGCCTTATAAAGCGGCAATTGATGCGGGTAGTCGTTCGGTGATGGTTTCGCTCGTGAGTGTTAATGGTATTCCTGCTACCGCGAATCATTGGTTATTAACCGAAGTATTACGCAATCAGTGGCATTTTGATGGTGTTGTGGTGAGTGATCATGGTGCGATTCGTGAATTGATCAACCATGGTGTAGCTAGCGATCCTAAAGATGCTGTACGTGTTGCGATTAAAGCGGGCATCGATATTAGTATGAATGATGAATACTTTTTACAATTTGTTCCTGAATTGGTTAAAGAGGGTGCTCTTACAGAAGAGGAAATTAATCAAGCATGTCGCCATGTGCTTGAACTTAAATACGATATGGGATTATTTAGTGATCCTTATCGTAATTTAGATCCAAAATTAGATATCGAAACCATGTTTGCTGATGATCGTTTACATCGTGAAGAAGCCCGTGATGTGGCACGTCGTAGTATTGTGTTATTAAAAAATACCAATGAAATCCTACCTCTAGCTAAAAATAAAAAAATTGCAGTTATTGGTCCATTATCTGATTCAAAACGCGATATTTTAGGTAGTTGGTCGGGAGCCGGTCGTGCTAATTTGGCAGTAACGCCATTAGAAGGCATTAAAAGAGCCGTTAATAATTCAAAATCCGTTAGTTATGCATTTGGTGCTAACCTTTCTGATGATGCAAATTTATATCGTTTTTTAAATTTATATGAAGAGACCACTAAATTTGATCATAGACCAGCGGATAAAATGATTGCTGAAGCAGTTGGTATCGCTAAAAAAGCGGATGTCGTTGTTGCTTTTGTGGGTGAAGCCGAAGGCATGGCGCATGAATCATCAAGTCGAACAGATCTCTCTTTACAAGCAAGCCAAAAAAAGTTGCTTAGCGCGCTTAAAAAAACCGGCAAACCATTGGTTATTGTCTTAATGAATGGCCGTCCATTAACATTATCTGAAGAATATACGCAAGCTGATGCTATGCTTGAAACTTGGTTTTTAGGAACAGAAGGTGGTAATGCTATTGCCGATGTGTTATTTGGTGATTATAACCCTTCTGGGAAGTTGCCGATGTCTTTTCCTGATAATGTTGGGCAAATTCCCGTTTATTACAGCCATTTAAATACAGGGCGTCCACGCGGTACTGAAAATATGGGAAAATATACGACTTCGTATTTTGATAGTCCAAATGAACCATTATTCCCATTTGGTTTTGGTTTAAGTTATACCAATTTTGCGATGGACTTTTCTTTATCTAGTTCTGAAATGAATAAAAATAGCGAAATTGTTGTTAATGTCAATGTTGAAAATATCGGCAATAAAGAAGGTATGCAAACGGTTCAGCTCTATTTGCAAGATGTGACCGCATCAGTGAGTCGTCCTGTTAAAGAGTTGATTGGTTTTGAAAATATTACTTTAAAACCGCATGAAAAAGGCGAAGTAAAATTTGTTATTAAATATGATATGTTGAAATTCTGGAATGACAAAATGCAATATGTTGCAGAACCTGGCAAATTTAATGTGTTTATTGGTTCCGATTCAACAACACAAGATAAGAAAACTTTCACTTTGCTTGATAAATAAATTTTTAATTTTCCGTCGGCATTGGTCGACGGTTTTATTATGTGATCAGTATTATGTTTGAATTTGATCTTGTCCTACAGCTTCTTCAACAAATGTGTGTTTATTTAGTGATTGCTTATTTACTAAGTAAAACGCCGATCGTGATTCCTCTTATGCAAGTGACAGTACATTTGCCTCATAAATTAGTTTGTTATTGCATCTTTTCGTTATTTTGTATTATGGGAAGTTATTTCGGCTTGCATATTGAGGACACTATTGCCAACACACGAGCTATTGGTGCCATTTTAGGAGGGTTACTTGGTGGCCCCATCGTTGGACTGCTAGTTGGGATAACAGGCGGTATTCATCGTTATACTTTAGGTGGCATTACCGCTGAAAGTTGTATGTTATCTACCATTTTAATTGGACTAATTAGTGGATTACTACATTATGTGTTAATGAAAAAGGGACGAGTTGATCTAATTTATAATCCTTTGCTAGTTGGTGTATTAGGTTTATTAGTTGAATCACTCGAAATGATTTTGGTGTTACTTATCTCACGACCTTTTGACGTAGTGCTGCATGCTGTTAGGAGCATTGCCGCGCCCATGATTGTTGCCAATAGCATTGGTTCTGCGATGTTTATGCGGATTTTGCTTGATAGGCGGGCGATTTTTGAGCGTTATACTTCAGCCTTTTCAGCCAAAGCATTAAAAATCGCTGTTAGTACAGAAGGTTTGTTGCGTGACGGTTTTAATCAGCAAAATAGCACTAAAGTAGCTGAAATTATTTATCAAGAACTCGATATTGGCGCTGTTGCAATTACCGATAGAGAAAAAATATTGGCTTTTATAGGTGTTGGTGATGATCATCATTTACCAGGAACACTAATCACATCTAATAGTACCTTAGAAGCGATCGAAAAGAATGAAGTACAATACCTTGATGGGGCTCATGAGCCTTACAAATGCTCAATAAATAAAAATTGCCGTTTAGGATCGACACTAGTTATTCCTCTAAGGGGGGAAAACAATACGGTAATGGGCACGATCAAGCTTTATGAAGCAAAAAACACATTATTTAGTTCAATTAATCGAACCCTCGGCGAGGGGATTGCCAGTTTATTATCTGCACAGATTTTAGCTGGGCAAAATGAGCACTATAGGCAACTATTATCTAAAACTGAAATTAAATTGCTACATGCGCAAGTTAATCCTCACTTCTTATTTAATGCCTTAAATACATTGCTGGCTGTTATTCGTCGTGATAAAACACAGGCATCGCAACTCGTGCAAAACTTATCTACCTTTTTCCGAAAAAATTTAAAGCGAACGGAAGAAATCGTTACATTAAAAGATGAAATAGAGCACGTTAATGCCTACTTGCAAATAGAGAAAATGCGTTTTATGGATCAGTTGACTATAAAAATCGATATTCCCCAAAAATTAGAATATGCACAACTACCTGCCTTTTCGTTACAACCGATTGTTGAAAACGCTATTAAACATGGCACATCCCAATTGCTTGGTCATGGTAACGTGACTATCAGTGCTTATAAGTTAGAACAGTCGTTGGTTTTGGAGGTAATTGATAGCGCAGGTCATTATCGTGAAAATAAGAAAGACACTAAAGGCTTGGGGCTTAATTTAGTTGATAAAAGAATTAAGATTCGTTATGGTGAAAAATATGGTATAAAAATAGCATGTAAACCCGATGAATATACTAAAGTCATGCTGATATTACCTTTGCAAGAGGATGCAAGTACTCAATGTTAAATGTTATTATTGTTGATGATGAATTACCAGCTCGTGAAAATTTACGCTGCTTGCTTGAAAGCGATTCCGAAATTAACATCGTTGCGGAATGTAATAATGCCATTGAGGCGATTCGAGAGATTCATCGACTTCAACCTGATGTTGTATTTTTAGATATTCAATTGCCTAAAATAAACGGTATTGAAATGTTATCAATGCTTGATCCTGAAACTATGCCAAGGATTGTCTTTTTAACGGCTTACAGTGAATTTGCGGTTAAAGCCTTTGAAGAACAAGCTTTTGATTATTTGCTTAAGCCTATTGAACAAGAACGGTTAAATAAAACCTTATATCGTCTGCATAATCATTGTTTTTCTGGGAATATTAATCAATTAGATGGCGTTAATCAAAAGTTGAAATATGTCCCATGTGTTGGGTATAACCGAATTTATTTATTGAATTTTGATGATGTGTTTTATATCTCCTCTAAAATGAGTGGTATTTATGTATTTAATCAAGAAAATAATGAGTACCTAACTGAATTAACACTAAAAACACTCGAAGATAAAACCGATCTTGTTAGGTGCCATCGACAATATCTGATTAATCTAAAAAAACTTAAAGAAATTCGCTTTAATCAAACAGGTGGTGTTGATATTATTTTTATTAATGATGTTTCGGTGCCAGTGAGCCGTCGTTATTTAAAACCACTTAAAGAGGTATTGGGATTGCAATAATCTCAATATCTTTTTACTTTATTACTATTTCTTTTACCGCTAAGTTGCTAATTTTAACCACTCATACTCTTAATCTAACCTGTAACCCAAATAAGGTTATCATTCTTAAGAGCAAAAAATTACTATACACTCGAACACAAAAAGGTCTTTAGATATTACTTGTTACTTTTGTTTATATAAAAAATACTTGTTCTATATTATCGCGGCATTTTTTTATACGCATTATGGTATTAAGTAATGAACTAATTAATCTTATAAATCACAAAGAGAATCATTATGAATAATAAAGTTTTTAAGCATATTCCATGGTTCATCCTTGCTTTAGTAGGTGCATGCTGTTTAGGTGTTGTTGCATTACGGCGAGGTGAACATATTAGTGCACTTTGGATTGTAGCGGCGGCAGTTTCGATTTATTTAGTCGCATATCGATACTATAGTCTGTATATTGCTAAAAAAGTAATGCAATTAGATCCAACTCGTGCTACGCCAGCTGTCATTAACAATGATGGTTTAAATTATGTCCCAACAAATAAATATGTACTTTTTGGGCACCATTTTGCTGCCATTGCTGGTGCAGGTCCTTTAGTTGGCCCAGTGCTTGCAGCACAAGTCGGTTATTTACCGGGTACACTTTGGCTACTTGCTGGTGTGGTTTTTGCCGGTGCTGTGCAAGATTTTATGGTACTGTTTTTATCCTCTCGCCGTAACGGTTCATCTTTAGGAGAAATGGTTAAAGAAGAAATGGGGCCAATACCGGGAACTATTGCGTTATTCGGTTGTTTCTTAATTATGTTGATCATTTTAGCGGTATTAGCACTGATTGTAGTTAAAGCCTTGGCAGAAAGTCCATGGGGTGTCTTTACTGTTTGTTCAACTGTACCAATTGCCCTATTTATGGGGATCTATATGCGGTTTATTCGACCGGGTAGAGTAGCAGAAGTATCAGTTATTGGTATTGTACTACTTGTTTTATCCATCTGGTTTGGTGGCGTTATTGCTCATGATGCATATTGGGGCCCAGCTTTAACCTTTAAAGCAACAACGATTACTTATGTATTGGTTGGTTATGCATTAATTTCTGCAATGTTACCTGTATGGTTAATTTTAGCACCACGGGATTATTTAGCGACTTTCCTAAAAATCGGTGTAATTGTAGGTTTAGCCATTGGTATTGTTATTTTAAATCCTGATTTAAAAATGCCTGCTATTACACAATACGTTGATGGTACAGGGCCAGTTTGGAAAGGGGCATTATTCCCATTCTTATTTATCACTATTGCTTGTGGTGCTGTTTCTGGTTTCCACGCATTAATTTCGTCAGGTACTACACCTAAATTACTTGCCAATGAAAACGATGCGCGTTTTATTGGTTATGGTGCAATGCTGATGGAATCATTTGTTGCGATGATGGCTTTAGTTGCTGCATCAATTATTGAACCAGGTCTTTATTTTGCAATGAATACGCCGCCAGCAGCATTAGGTATTACTATGCCAGATCTGCATAAGCTTGGTACTGCCGATGCTCCGATGATCATGGCTCAATTACAAGATGTGACAGCGCATGCAGCGGCAACAGTTAGTTCTTGGGGATTTGTTATTTCGCCTGAGCAAATTATCCAAACTGCAAAAGACATCGGTGAACCTTCAGTGTTAAATCGTGCCGGCGGTGCACCAACATTAGCCGTAGGAATTGCGCATGTATTCCATCAAATTCTACCTGGCGCAAATATGGGCTTTTGGTACCACTTTGGTATTTTATTTGAAGCGTTATTTATTTTAACCGCACTTGATGCTGGTACTCGATCTGGTCGCTTTATGCTACAAGATTTATTGGGTAATTTTGTTCCATTTTTGAAAAAAACAGATTCACTTGTTGCCGGCTTTATTGGCACAATTGGTTGCGTTGGTTTATGGGGCTACTTACTCTATCAAGGTGTTGTTGATCCACTAGGCGGTGTTAAGAGCTTATGGCCATTATTCGGTATTTCTAACCAAATGCTAGCGGCGGTTGCGTTAATATTAGCAACAGTTGTATTAATCAAAATGAAACGTGCTCAATATGTTTGGGTAACGATCATTCCAGCTATATGGTTGTTAATTTGTACAACTTGGGCATTAGCATTGAAGTTATTTAGTCAAGATCCTCAATTAGAAGGCTTCTTCTATTTAGCGAATGAATATAATCGTCGCATTGCAGAAGGGAGTGATTTAACCGCGCAACAAATCGATAATATGCACCACATTGTTATTAATAACTATACCAATGCTGGCTTAAGTATCTTATTCCTACTGGTTGTTTACGGTATTATCTTCTTTGGTATTAAAACGGCACTAAAAGTACGTAATAATAAACACAGAACAGATAAAGAAACAGCTTATGTGCCAATTCCTGAGGGCGGTGTAAAAACATCGATGTCGCACTAGGTTTTAAGTAATAGGGTGCTGTGTTAGTTCAGCATCTTATTATCTTTATTAGCTTTTAATCAAATTATTGCTTGCCCAACAATATTCATATTGTTGGGCATTTTTATAAACGATACTTTGTTTTAACAGTAAATATCTCACAGTTAGCTTGATAATGTAACTTAACTTAAATGTGAAAAAAATCACATTATTACTTTTGTTTATTTATTAAAATAAAAAATTCGTGTCATTTTTATAGGAGATAAAGATGCCCATTACCAAAAAATTATTGTCATTATGTAACATTTTAGTGTTAAGTTGTTCATTTCAAGCTCTGGCTAAAGAAGTTAATGTATCCATTTTAGCTACATCTGATGTTCACGGTCGAATGGTACCTTGGAATTATGGTACAGATAAAACTGATACTTCGGGTTCTTATGCACAAATCTCATCGTTTATTAAAGAGTATCGCAATACCCATTCTAATGTTATTTTGGTTGATGCGGGGGATATTATTCAAGATAATCAAATCGAACGTTTTTACGATGTTAAAAAGCACCCTGCCATGGCTGCTCTAAATGCAATGAACTATGACATTATGGTCTTAGGTAATCATGAATTTAATTTTGGGATGCCAGTTGTTGATAAAATTATTTCGCAGTTCAATGGTAAAACGCTAGCCGCCAATATTTTTTACAAAAATTCAGGAAAGCCTTACCTTCCGGCCTCAACGATTATTGAAAAAGAGGGTATTAAAATTGGGTTTATTGGTGCCACTACGCCATTCGTACCTGAATATGAAAATAAAACAGGTTATGTTGAACAGATGGAATTTACAATGCCCATTCCAGAAATTAAAAAGCAGGTTGATCAATTAAAACAACAATCTGTTGATGCAATTGTTCTAATTGCTCATATGGGATTAGATAATGAAAATAATAAACCCGGTACTGGTGTTGCTGATATAGCAAAACAAGTGCCGGATATCGATGTAATTATTGCCGGGCATAATCATCAAAATATTAGTGAAGAAGTAATTAATAATGTTGTAATTACTGAACCTCATCGTTATGGAACAGTGGTGTCGGTTGTGGATCTAACTTTTGATATTCAAGCAGATAGAAAAACGCTAGAGCATAAAAAATCAGAAACTTTGCCGGTTAAAACCTACCCGGCCGATCCGGTAATTGAAGAAATATATGCGCCGTATCACCAACAGCTAAGAGAAATTTCGAATCAAGTTATTGGTGAAACTGATCGCGATTTAGTTCCACAACAATTGATTCACGGCATTCCAGCAATTTATTTAGAAGAATCAGGATTAACGAATTTGTTGAACTCAGTGCAACTTTATTATAGCGGTGCTGATGTGACATCGGTGTTAGTTGATAATAAAAAAGCTATGCTCAATAAGGGTAAAATAGCGCGTAAAGATATTGCCAATAATTATCAATACACAGCTGGTGAAACGAGTATTTTTGAAGTTACTGGCAGAGATCTAAAAGATTATATGGAATGGTCTGCGGCTTATTTTGCTCAAGTAAAACCGACGGATAATAATTACCAATATGATCCTATTCGCGGCGCATCAAAGTATATGACTTATGATATGTTTGGTGGTGTAAAGTATATCATTGATCTAAGACAACCTGTTGGGCAAAGAATTAAAGATTTAACATTACTTAATGGTAAACCTGTTACTGATGATATGAAAATCAAACTTGGCATGAATGCTTACCGTTATGAAATGCTAGTTAAAAAAGGGGGACCATTAGAAGGACGCAGAGTTGAATCAATTTGGAACTCTCGTACTGCTTTTGGTGATGAAGACGGTACTATACGTAATATGACAATAAAATATATAATCGAAGTGAAAAAAGGAAAAATTACTGATGAGTCTAATCATAATTGGAAAGTCATCGGCATCGAACCTTAATACTCATTATTCGTTAATTTATAATTATAAGTAATCAGCCAATAAGTAAATTGGCTGATTACTTATGCAGGATAATTACTATGCAAAATGATATTACTTTTTATCAACGTTTTAAGTCCGATATTTTAGCTGGTTTAAAAGTGATTACTATCCGCGATAATAAAGAGTCACATTTTAAAGCAGGCGATAAGCTTCGTGTTGGCATTTTTGAAACTGACGAGTATTTTTGTACTATAAAAATAATCAGTGTTACACCAGTTACTCTTGAACAGTTAACGGAAGAACATGCAAAACAAGAGAATATGATGTTAAGTGATTTGAAAAAGGTGATTTCTGATATTTATCCAAATGAAAAACATTTTTTCGTTATTCATTTCTCGCTTTTATAACAAAAAAATACGCACTATTAGTGCGTATTTTTATTCTGACAATTAAATAGAATTAATTCATGTTATTAATGATTTATAGGAAGTACATTTAAAATCAAACCATCAACAGAGATAACTTCAACACGTTGACCAATTTTAAGATCTTGATCGCATCTTGCTGACCATGTTCCATCTTTGATTTTTATTCGTCCTGAACCATTAACAATTGCATCTGTCACAACAGTCTTAATTCCAATTAAATCTTGTTGGGGTTGATTGATTTCCCCTTTACTAGATTTATCTTTCCCTTGTTTTCGAAGCCAAAGCCACCAAATGTAGGCAGATATAAGCGTTAGGATTGAAAATAAAATCCACAAAATTGGCCAACAAAGTGGTAAAACCCAAGCAATTAGACCAACAATAATAGCTGCAATTCCGCTCCAAAGCCCATAGCCACCAGTGCCAAGTAATTCTGCAATCAGCAGCAAACCGCCTAAAGCAATAAACACCCAGTGGGGAGAATTATAAATAACCATAAAAAAATCAGTCATTATCAATTACCTTTAAAATCCATTCAGGAAAAACTTAAACATAGAATTGACCATGCCTATCAAAAGTGTTGGAAAACTATGTTTAAGTATAAAAATATCTAAGTATAAGAATCGATTTTATTTAGTATTTTTTATCAATTCAGCAATACCACCAATGCTGCCCATTAAACTTGACGCATCAAGTGGCATCATAATAACTTTACTGTTATCCGCAGAGCCAATTTGTTGTAGCGCTTCAGTATATTTTTGCGCAACAAAGTAGTTAATCGCATTGATATTACCCGCAGCAATAGCATCAGATACCATTTGAGTTGCTCTAGCTTCTGCTTCGGCTGCACGTTCACGCGCTTCGGCTTGTAAAAAGGCAGATTGTCTTTCACCTTCTGCTTTTAAGATTTCAGATTGTTTTTCACCTTCTGAACGTAAAATTGCTGCTTGACGAACACCTTCTGCTTCAAGGATTTCAGCACGTTTATTACGTTCGGCTTTCATTTGCGCGTTCATTGCTGCAATAAGTTCTGCTGGTGGGCGAACGTCTCGGATTTCAATACGAGTAATTTTAATTCCCCATGGGCTAGTTGCATCATCAACAATACTTAACAATTTAGAGTTTATATGATCACGTTGTGATAACATTTCGTCCAACTCCATGCTACCAAGTACAGTACGGATATTAGTCATCATTAAATTAATTACAGCACGTTCAAGCTGATTAACTTGGTATGCAGCTCTTGCAGCTTCTTGTACTTGAATAAAACAAACTGCATCAATTTGTACATTCGCATTATCTTTTGAAATAACTTCTTGTGACGGAATGTCGAGCACTTGTTCCATCATATTAATTTTACGACCAACACCATCCATAAATGGAATAATGATATTTAAACCGGGTTCAAGAGTATGAGTATATTTACCAAAACGCTCAATGGTATATTGGTAACCTTGGGGAACAATGGTAATTGCTTTTAAGACCGTAATTAAAGCGAGTAAAACAATAACACCAATGACGATATAAAATACTGGCATAATTCAAAAATCCTTATAATTATTTATAATAAAAATGAATCAACCATTTTATAGGTTATTGAATTTTTTGACCAGTTTTAATTAATATTATATAAAATATTGCGAAGTGAATGTGTTAATTTATGATTTCAATTTTTCTTAATATGACTTGAATGATATTATGAAAACACAAAAGATAAACAACAATTCAATAGATTTTTTTTATAATAAATTATGCATAGATCTCTTTTATTCTAATGATGTATTCCTTATCGAGTCCTTTATAAAAAATCGCTATTATCCTCCCATACCAATTTTATTTCTGAGCACAAAATATTCACTTGACATTGCATCACTGAACTAGTTTAATAGTACAAACTTAATAAGTAACTCAAATAAATAAAATTATGCAACATCAAGAACATCACTTAAATATAAATAAAATAACTCGTTTTGGCTGTTGGGGCGTGATTTTTGAGGATGATGTAATAAGACTGTCTTATTTTACAAAGCCCACTAAAGGCGGGTTTTATAGCTTCTTGCCAATATCACATAAATCTGAATAAAATTTAAATGTAGAGAGTCAACCAATGAATAAGCCAACATTAACACAGATAACCAAAACCATTGGTTATTATCAAGATCCGACTCAAGTGTTTTGTCAATTATGTAATAACAAACCGGCAACATTGTTGCTTGAATCAGCTGAAATTGATAATAAGCAAGGTATTAAAAGTGTTATGATTATCGACAGTGCATTACGCATTTCGGCAATAAACAATGAAGTCACTTTTAAGGCATTGACTACAAATGGTGAAAAGCTATTACCTTTATTGCAACACTCTTTTTCGGATAAACCAGTCAATGTTCAAATGGATGAAAAAACACTTAAATTGGTTTTCCCTGCTATTGATAGTATGCAAGATGAAGACTCACGGTTAAAGTCATTATCTGTTTTTGACTCCTTACGAACATTATTAACTATTGTGGATATTCCAGAACAATACGGTCAAGATGCAGTTTTTGTCGGTGGCCTATTTGGTTATGATCTCGTTTCTGGATTTGAGAACTTACCTAGTTTACCTACAGATCAACGTTGCCAAGATTTCTGTTTTTATTTGGCAGAAACACTATTAGAAATTAATCATCAAGATCATGAGTCAATTTTAAAAGCGACAGCTTTTACGGATGATTCTGTTGAGATTTCTCGATTAACTCAACAATTAGAAAATTTACAAAAAACATTAAATAAGCCGATAAAACCGATTCGTACTCAGTCGTTGACGGATATTGAAGTGACTTGTAATAAAAGTGATGATGATTTCAATACGATTGTCAAAAAGATGCAAGATGCGATTCAGCAGGGAGAAATTTTCCAAGCTGTGCCTTCACGGCGTTTTACTTTACCTTGTCCAGAACCGTTATCGGCTTATCGGGTATTAAAAAATAACAACCCAAGCCCATATATGTTTTATATGCAAGATAATGATTTTATATTATTTGGCGCATCGCCTGAAAGTGCACTTAAATACACTAAAGCAACCAATCAGGTTGAAATCTACCCTATTGCGGGCACTCGTCCACGAGGATTAACCGTTAATGGCGAGATTGATTATGACTTAGATAGCCGGTTAGAGCTTGAAATGCGTACAGATAAAAAAGAGCTGGCTGAACACTTGATGTTAGTGGATTTAGCGCGTAACGATTTAGCCCGCATTTGTAAACCAGGTACTCGTTACACCAAAGAGTTATTAAAAGTGGACCGTTATTCGTTTGTTATGCATTTAGTTTCGCGGGTTGTTGGACAATTGCGTGATGATTTAGATGCGCTTTATGCTTATCAAGCTACTATGAATATGGGGACATTAACGGGTGCGCCAAAAATTAGGGCAATGCAATTAATTGCTGAGTCTGAAAAAGTCAAACGTGGTAGTTATGGTGGTGCGATCGGTTATTTTACTGCTAATGGTGATTTGGATACTTGTATTGTGATTCGTAGTGCGTACGTAGAAGAAGGTGTTGCAACAATACAAGCTGGTGCTGGTGTGGTTTTGGATTCAGATCCACAATCTGAATCTGATGAATCGCGTAATAAAGCGCGAGCCGTCATCCACGCGATTATGGCAGCACATCATGTAGAAGGTGAATTCTAATGGCTAATATCTTATTTATTGATAATGTTGATTCTTTTACATATAACTTAGTTGATCAATTACGTAATAACAAACATTGTGTGACCATTTATCGAAACACGATTGCAACTGATGTAATTATTGAAAAATTGTCACAAATGCAAAATCCTATTCTAATGTTATCCCCTGGTCCTGGAGCTCCGAGCGAAGCTGGCTGTATGCCTGAACTGCTTAAACGTTTAAAAGGAAAATTGCCGATAATCGGTATTTGCCTTGGACATCAAGCAATTGTTGAATCTTATGGCGGTAGTATTGTGCCAGCCGGTGATATATTACATGGTAAAGCATCGTTGATGGAACACGATGAGCAGGCGATGTTTAAAGGATTACCAAATCCACTACCTGTTGCACGTTATCACTCCTTAAAAGGGGAAAACATTCCCAAAACACTCACTATTAATGCACTTTGTAACAATGTTGTTATGGCGGTGCGTAATGATGAAGATCGCGTTTGTGGGTTTCAGTTTCACCCTGAATCGATTTTAACCATCCAAGGGGTAAAATTATTAGAGCAAACCATTAAATGGGCACTTAACCCAAAACAAAAAAAGGAAAAACCAAAGCAAGAAGCTATTGTAGACAAGCAAGAGTACAATATTCAACCAACACTTAATAAATTGTATTTAGGACAAACATTAAGCCAAGAAGAAAGCAAAGTATTATTTAATTTAATTATTCAAGGAAAAATTGAACCAACGATATTGGCGAGTGCAATTATTAGTATGAAAGTTCGAGGCGAAAAACCTGATGAGATTGCTGGTGCCGCTCAGGCTTTACTTGAAAATGCTGATGCTTTTGATATTCCCGATTACGATTTTACCGATATTGTCGGAACTGGCGGGGATGGCACTAATAGTATTAATATCTCAACTGCCAGTGCCTTTGTGACAGCGGCATTGGGGTATAAAGTGGCAAAACATGGTAACCGTGGCGTATCAAGTAAATCGGGATCTTCAGATGTGTTATCGGCTTTGGGGATTCGATTAAATATGTCTGCCGAAGCGTCACGTCAAGCGTTAGATGAACTAGGGGTTTGCTTTTTGTTTGCCCAGCAATATCATTCAGGCTTCCGTCATGCGGCTCCTATTCGACAACAGTTAAAAACACGTACTATTTTTAATGTATTAGGACCATTGATAAACCCGTCTCGTCCTAAACGTATTTTATTGGGTGTGTATCATCCTGATTTAATTAAACCGATTGCCGAAACATTAAAAATGTTGAACTATACCCATGCTTATGTGGTGCATGGTGCAGGAATGGACGAAGTTGCCATTCATGGAGCAACTCAAGTAGCTGAAGTTAAAAATGGTGAAATCCATTATTTCACAATTACACCAGATGATTTTGGCTTGCCAACATTTACCTTAAAAGATATTGAAGGCGGGACACCAGAACAGAATCGTGATATGTTGATTGCCATTTTACAAGGTCATGGTAAACCTGCTCACGAGGCAGCCATTGCTGTTAATGTCGCGATGCTAATGAGTTTGTTTGGTGAAGAAGACTTAAAACAAAATGCGCAGCGTGCAATAGAAATGATGCACAGCGGAAAAGCTTATACGCTATTACAACAATTAGCAGCAAGATAATGAGTGGAGAATAATATGGTAATTGCAGCATTAGCAAAAAATGTTGAAATGGCAACAGTATTGAAAAAGATCATTGAGGATAAACAAATTTGGTTAACTGAGCAGCAAGCAGTAAAGCCACTTAATACCTTTAAATCAGTGATATCCCCAAGTGATCGCAATTTTTATCAAGCGCTAAATCAATCTGAAACTGTCTTTATTTTAGAGTGTAAAAAAGCATCACCGTCAAAAGGATTAATTCGGGATGACTTTAATCCCGCTAGTATTGCTAAGGTTTATAAAGATTATG
Source organism: Gilliamella sp. X-46 (assembly GCF_057063525.1). Lineage (NCBI taxonomy): Bacteria > Pseudomonadati > Pseudomonadota > Gammaproteobacteria > Orbales > Orbaceae > Gilliamella > Gilliamella sp. X-46. The sequence continues at coordinate 18,524 of NZ_JBXSQH010000017.1, forward strand.
CCTCGGCTATTTCGGTGCTGACTGACGAAAAATATTTTCAAGGTAGTTTTGAATTTTTGCCAATAGTTCGTAATGAAGTGACACAACCTGTGCTTTGTAAGGACTTTATTATTGATGAATATCAAATCTATTTAGCGCGTTATTATCAAGCAGACGCAATACTATTAATGCTATCTGTATTGAACGATGATGAATATGATCATTTAAGTAAAATTGCTCATCAACTTAATATGGGTATACTGACTGAAGCAAGTACCGATGCGGAAGTTGAACGTGCAATCAAGCTTGGTGCTAAAGTGATTGGTATTAATAATCGTAATTTAAGGGATCTAACGGTTGATCTAAATCGGGTAAAAGTTTTATCTAAATCAATTCCTGACGATCGCATTATTATTAGTGAGTCAGGTATTTATACTCATAATCAAGTTAAAGAATTAAGCCATTACGCTCATGGATTTTTAATTGGTAGTGCGTTAATGTCTGAACCAAACTTAACGTTGGCAATTCGCAAAGTAATATTAGGTGAAAATAAAGTCTGTGGCTTAACACGCGCCGAAGACGCAGTAAATGTTTATCAAGTTGGTGCTGTCTATGGTGGTTTGATTTTTGTGCCAAATTCAGCGCGTTATATACAGCCAATTAAGGCACGATCTGTTATTGCCTCTGCACCACTGAATTGGGTTGGTGTTTTTCGAAATGAAGAGATTGAAACCGTATGCCAAATAGCAAAACAGTTATCCTTGTATGCAGTCCAACTGCATGGTGATGAAGATGAAAACTATATCGAAACGTTGCGACAAGAATTACCTAAAACTTGCCAAATTTGGAAGGCATTAAGTATTGGAAGCACCATCCCCAAACATAACAATCCATTAGTTTCACGCTATCTATTTGATAATGGAGTTGGAGGCACGGGTAAATGTTTTGATTGGACAATGCTTGCTGATCACAATTTAAATAATGTCATTTTAGCTGGTGGTATTAACCCACAAAATATAAAGGCAGCTTTAGCAACAGGCGTGATGGGGGTTGACCTTAATTCAGGGATTGAGGTTTCACCAGGAATTAAAGATAAACAGAAAATTCAAGCTGCATTTGAACAAATTTTAATTTAAAAAAGGAATGGTTATGTCTAAATTAAACCCTTATTTTGGCGAATTTGGTGGACAATATGTTCCCCAAATATTAATGCCAGTACTTGAGCAACTTGAGGACGCCTTTATTTCGGCAATCAATGATCCTAACTTTCAAAAAGAATTTAACGATTTATTAGTCAACTATGCTGGCAGACCAACTGCATTAACTTTATGTAAAAATCTAACCGCTGGCACGAAAACCAAGCTTTATTTAAAACGGGAAGATTTGGTACATGGCGGTGCGCACAAAACGAACCAAGTTTTAGGACAAGCGTTGCTTGCTAAAAGAATGGGCAAAACCGAAATTATTGCTGAAACGGGGGCGGGTCAACATGGAGTTGCATCAGCTTTAGCTTGTGCATTACTGGGTTTAAAATGCCGAATTTATATGGGTGCGAAAGATGTTAAACGCCAAGCACCTAATGTCTTTAGAATGCGACTCATGGGGGCAACAGTGATCCCCGTTGAAACAGGATCTGCAACCTTAAAAGATGCCTGTAACGAAGCATTGCGTGATTGGTCTGGAAGTTATGAAAAAGCCCATTATATGCTCGGTACAGCAGCGGGTCCGCATCCTTTTCCAACCATTGTGCGTGAATTTCAGCAAATGATCAGCCGTGAAGCAAAACAGCAAATTCTTGAAAAAGAAGGGCGTTTGCCAGATGCGGTGATTGCTTGTGTTGGCGGTGGTTCAAATGCCATTGGTATGTTTGCTAATTTCATTGACGATAAATCGGTCAGATTAATAGGTGTTGAGCCCGGTGGTCATGGTATCGAGTCTGGTGAACATGGAGCTTCGCTTAAACATGGTAAATTGGGGATTTATTTTGGTATGAAATCGCCAATGATGCAAACAGACGAAGGGCAAATTGAAGAATCATATTCAATATCAGCAGGACTTGACTTCCCATCGGTTGGGCCTCAGCACGCTTATTTAGATAGCATTGGGCGCGCTGATTATGTTTCAATTACCGATGATGAAGCGTTGGACGCTTTTAAAGCTTTGTCGCGTAGTGAAGGTATTATTCCTGCATTAGAATCGTCTCATGCATTAGCCTATGCCATGAAAATGATTAAAGAAAACCCAACGAAAGAACAGCTATTAATTGTTAATCTCTCAGGGCGAGGCGATAAAGATATCTTTACCGTATACGATATTTTAAAAGCAAAAGGAGAAGTGGAATGAACCGTTATCAAAAACTGTTTACTCAGTTAACCGCTGAAAATCGAGGTGCTTTTGTTCCTTTTGTTCCCGTTGGGGATCCTACGCCAGATCTATCGTTTAACATTATTCAAACATTAATCGAATCTGGCGCCGATGCGTTAGAGCTTGGGATCCCATTTTCAGATCCGATGGCCGATGGTCCGACCATCCAAAATGCTAATATTCGTGCATTCAAAGGTGGAATAACCGTTGAAAAGTGTTTTGATATTTTAGCTAATGTGAGAGCGCAACATGCTAATATCCCAATAGGGTTACTTATTTATGCTAATTTAGTTTTCAAAAAAGGTATCGACAATTTTTATGCCAAGTGCGCCAAAGCGGGAGTTGATTCGGTGTTGATTGCCGATTTACCTGTTGAATATGCAAAAGAATTTACAGGGGCAGCAGAAAAATACAATATAGCGCCAATTTTTATTTGTCCACCTAATGCTGATGATGAAGTCATTAAGAATATTGCTAAGCATGGTAAAGGTTATACCTATTTGGTCTCACGTGCAGGTGTTACTGGTGCTGAAAATCGCGCGAATAAACCACTTACTCATTTATTACAAAAATTAACCAAATTTGGCGCGCCACCTGCGATTCAAGGATTTGGTATTTCTGAACCTGATCAAGTAAGCGAAGCGATTAAATCAGGTGCGGCAGGAGCAATTAGTGGATCTGCAACTGTTAAAATTATTGAGGAAAACCTTAATAATCCAGAACAAATGCTTAACCAGTTAGCGAATTTTGTTAAAACTATGAAAAAGGCAACTCATAAGTAATTTATCGAACTGAATTATTAGCATAAATAGTTGCATTGAAATGCGAATTATTGTGCTAATATAAATTTATCGGTTATGCCTTGTTTTATTATTAAACACGCTAAAATTAGCGTGTAATGTTTTTTCATGATTTTAAGCATATGAATAAAACTACAGTGATTTGCAGTTGCATTTTATTCAAAATAACGTATAATTCTCATTCATCTATCGCGGGGTGGAGCAGCTTGGTAGCTCGTCGGGCTCATAACCCGAAGGTCGTTGGTTCAAATCCAGCCCCCGCAACCACTTAAATTTTCATTCATACCAATCTATCCTGTTATTGTGTGAAAGTTCGAATGAAGTGGCTTCATTATAGTTAGTATTTAAATGTAAGCCTCGCATGTCGAGGTTTTTTTTGTGTTATGATTTAAACGTAAGTTTAAAAGAAATGTTGGGCTTTATGCCCTTTTTTATTTTTTGCAGTGGAGGTTTGTTTGGCTAATATAGAACAGCAATTAACCAACATTATCCAAGAGCCAGTTAATGCGCTTGGTTTTGAATTAGTCGGGGTTGAGTATATTCGTGGTCGTTACCCTGTACTACGAGTCTATATCGATAGTGAAAATGGTATAACGGTTGATGATTGTGCTGATGTTAGCCGACAAATTAGTGCAGTACTGGATGTCGAAGACCCTATCAAAGATGCTTACAATCTTGAAGTTTCATCGCCGGGAATGGACAGGCCTTTGTTTACGCTTGAACATTACCTGCGTTTTGTTGGCGAAGAGGTCACAGTGAGTTTGCGTATTCCTGTTGCTAACCGTCGCAAATGGAAAGGACGAATTAAGTCTATCGATAGTGGAATGATTACATTAACTGTCGACGATAATGATGAAGTGTTTGCTTTTAGCAATATACAAAAAGCAAACATTGTACCTAATTTTAACCTTAAATAGAGTACGGATGTAAAGGATGAATAAAGAAATTTTAGCTGTTGTTGAAGCGGTATCAAACGAAAAAGCGCTTACGCGCGACAAAATTTTCGAAGCGTTAGAAACTGCATTAGCAACGGCCACTAAAAAGAAACATGCTGTTGATATTGATGTTGTTGTAAAAATTGACCATAAAACTGGCGATTATGACACCTTCCGTCGTTGGCAAGTCGTTAACGAAGTGACCCAACCAACGAAAGAAATTACATTAGATGCAGCACAATACGAAGATCCATCAGTGCAACTAGGTGATTATGTTGAAGAGCAAATTGAGTCAGTTGCTTTTGACCGTATCACCACGCAAACGGCTAAACAAGTGATTGTACAAAAAGTGCGCGAAGCAGAACGTGCCATGGTGATTGACATGTTTAGACATCGTATTGGCGACATTGTGACAGGTATTGTCAAAAAAACCAATCGTGACAGCGTGATTCTTGACTTAGGCAACAATGCTGACGCTATGATGTCACGCCATGATATGCTACCGCGTGAAAATTTCCGTATTGGCGATCGTGTTCGAGGGATTTTATATCTTGTAGAACAGAATAATAAACCTGCACAACTTTGCATTAGCCGTTCAAATCCCGAAATGATGGAAGAATTATTCCGCATTGAAGTGCCTGAAATCGGTGAAGAGATGATCGACATCAAAGGTGCAGCTCGAGATCCTGGTTCACGTGCTAAAATTGCTGTTAGCAGTAATGACCGTCGTATAGACCCTGTTGGGGCTTGTGTCGGTATGCGTGGAGCGCGTGTTCAAGCTGTATCGAATGAATTTGGTGGAGAACGTATTGACATTGTTTTATGGGACGATAACCCTGCACAATATGTCATCAATGCCATGGCACCAGCTGATGTGGTTTCGATCGTTGTTGATGAAGATAAACATACCATGGACGTCGCGGTAAATGCAGACACCTTACCACAAGCCATTGGTCGAAATGGTCAAAATATCCGTTTAGCGTCTCAACTTACTGGTTGGACATTAAACGTAATGAGTACCGAAGATTTGCAAGAAAAACACCATGCAGAATCTTTTGCAGCAATCAATAATCTAATTAAACATCTTGATATTGATGAAGGGCTTGCACAGCTATTAGTTGAAGAAGGCTTTACCTCGCTTGAGGAACTTGCCTATGTACCTGTTGATGAATTGCTTGAAATCGAAGACCTTGATGAAGAACTAGTTGAAGCATTAAGAAACCGAGCAAAAGATGCATTAACAACACTTGCACTAGCAAATAGTGGCGACAAACAACCTGCTCAAGATTTACTTAATCTGCCAGGTATGACACAAGAGTTAGCTTATCAATTAGTGCAACATGACATCATTACTTTGGAAGATTTAGCAGAACAAGGTACCGAAGATCTAGCCGATATTGAAGGCTTAACAAGCAAACAAGCTGGCGATTTTATTATGGCTGCACGTAATATTTGTTGGTTTGCAGATGAATAATTGAGGAAAAGTAATACATGACCAAAGTATCAATAGAAACACTGGCTCAAGAAATCAACACTCCAGTGCAAACACTTTTGCAACAGTTTGCCGATGCAGGTATGAATAAAACTGCGTCTGATACTGTCACACAAAAGGAAAAAGAAGCTTTGCTTGCCCACTTAAAACCTCAGCAAGGCCCAACAAAATTGACATTGCAACGTAAAACGCACTCAACCTTGAATGTGTCTAGCGGTGGTGGTAAAAGTAAAGAAATTAAAGTAGAAGTGCGTAAAAAACGCACTTTTGTTAAACGTGATCCAGCCGAAATTGCTGCTGAGCAAGAAAAGGCACGCCTTGAAGCTGAACAAAAAGCCAAAAAAGAGGCGGAAGAAAAAGAAAAACTAGTCGCACAAGAGGCGAAAAAACGCGAAGAAGCACAAGCTAAAAAACGTGCACAAGAAGAAAAAGCAAAAGCAGCGCAAGAACAATCCAGCGATCCAAAAGTGAAAAAAGCGCAAGAAGAAAAAGCACGATTAGAAGCAGAAGCTAACGAAATTAAACGCAAAGCCGAAGAAGAAAATCGTCGTAAACTAGAAGAAGACGCTAAACGCATGGCTGAAGAAGCGCGCAAATTAGCTGAACAATATAGTAATATCGACGAAAAAGACACTACCGAAGACGAAGATTACCATGTCACAACTTCTAAATATGCGCGCGCAGCTGAAGACGACACCGATCGTGAAGTTGAAAGTGCACGTGGTCGAGGTCGGAGTGGTAAACAAACTAAGCAGAAAAAGGGTAGCAAATTATCCGAAGGTAAAGCTGAGCGTGAAGAAGCACGTGCAGTGACTCGCAGTGGTCATAAAAAGAAAGGTAAAAGCACATTACAACAGGGCTTTAACAAACCAGTACAAGCAGTCAACCGTGACGTTGTGATTGGTGAAACCATTACTGTTGCTGAACTTGCTAACAAAATGGCAGTAAAAGGATCTGAAGTCATCAAAACCATGATGAAAATGGGCGCAATGGCAACCATCAATCAGGTTATTGACCAAGAAACTGCGCAACTTGTTGCTGAAGAAATGGGACATAAAGTGGTATTACGCCGCGAAAATGAGCTTGAAGAATCACTCATGAGCGACCGTGATACTGGTGCAGAAAAAGTTGCACGCGCTCCAGTTGTCACCATTATGGGGCATGTTGACCATGGTAAAACCTCATTACTTGACTATATCCGTAAAGCGAAAGTGGCATCAGGTGAAGCTGGTGGTATTACCCAGCACATCGGTGCTTATCATGTTAAAACCGCAAGCGGTGAAATTACATTCTTAGATACTCCGGGTCATGCGGCATTTACTTCAATGCGTGCGCGTGGTGCTAAAGCAACAGATATTGTGGTACTTGTAGTCGCTGCCGATGATGGTGTGATGCCACAAACCATTGAAGCAATTCAACATGCTAAAGCAGCAAACGTGCCAATTGTTGTTGCTGTGAACAAAATTGATAAACCAGAAGCCGATCCTGAGCGTGTAAAAGGTGAACTTGCTCAATATGGTGTAATGTCAGAAGATTGGGGTGGTGATACACAGTTTGTTCATGTTTCGGCTAAAGCAGGAACCGGTATTGATCAACTGCTTGAAGCTATTTTATTACAAGCGGAAGTGCTTGAACTTACCGCATACGAAACCGGTATGGCAAGTGGTGTGGTGATTGAATCATTCCTTGATAAAGGTCGTGGTTCGGTAGCTACTGTTCTTGTGCAATCAGGTACACTGCGTAAAGGCGACATTGTTCTTTGTGGATTTGAATATGGACGTATTCGCGCAATGCGTAACGAACTAGGTAAAGAAGTTACAGAAGCGGGTCCTTCTATACCAGTTGAAATCCTTGGCTTATCGGGTGTGCCATCAGCAGGTGATGAAGCAACTGTTGTGCGTGATGAAAAGAAAGCGCGTGAAGTTGCCCTTTATCGACAAGGTAAATTCCGTGATGTGAAACTTGCTCGTCAGCAAAAAGCGAAACTTGAAAACATGTTTACTAATATGACAGAAGGCGATGTTTCTGAGCTTAATATCGTATTAAAAGCGGATGTTCAAGGTTCGGCTGAAGCGATCTCTGATTCATTACTTAAACTGTCAACAGACGAAGTTAAAGTTAAAATTATTGGATCAGGCGTGGGTGGTATCACTGAAACTGACGCATCACTGGCAGCTGCATCGAATGCGATTATTTTAGGTTTCAACGTTCGTGCCGATGCATCAGCACGTAAAGTGATCGAATCAGAAAACTTAGATCTACGTTACTATTCTGTTATTTATGACTTAATTGATGAAGTTAAACAAGCCATGAGTGGTATGCTTGCACCAGAATACAAACAAGAAATCATTGGTCTTGCTGAAGTGCGTGATGTATTTAAATCACCTAAATTTGGTGCAATTGCTGGTTGTATGGTAACCGAAGGTGTGGTTAAACGTCACAACCCAATTCGTGTTCTACGTGATAACGTAGTTATCTATGAAGGTGAACTTGAATCATTACGTCGCTTTAAAGATGATGTTAACGAAGTGCGTAATGGAACCGAATGTGGTATTGGTGTGCGTAACTACAACGATGTTCGTGTTGGCGATACGATTGAAGTCTTTGAAACTATCGAAATCAAACGTACGATCTAATTACAACGTATTAATGTTATAAGCAAGGTTTAGCCTTGCTTATTCATTTTTTAAGGAAAATAGATATGGCAAAAGCATTTAATCGTTCATCTCGAGTTGGGCATGAATTACAAAAAGAAATTGCAATTATCTTACAACGAGAAATTAAAGATCCTCGTCTTGGCATGGTCACTGTTTCGGGTGTTGATATTTCGCGCGATCTTGCCTATGCTAAAGTGTTTGTCACTTTTTTAAATGACGATGATCCGCAAGTGATTGAACAAGGTTTAGCAGTACTTAATGATGCTAAAGGCTATATTCGCACTTTGATTGGTAAAGCTATGCGTTTGCGAATCATTCCTGAGATCAAATTTTTTTACGATGAGTCGCTTGTTAAAGGTATGCAAATGTCGAGCTTGGTGGCGGATGTTATCAAGCATGATAACGAGCGTCATAAAGATTAATATTAAAAAATAGTCCTGAATTTTGTAAAAATTTCAGATAACTATGCATTTCAATATAAAATAAATGATGAATATAAAAAGAACTCGCCGTGATCTTCACGGCGTTTTGTTACTAGACAAACCACAAGGCATGACATCCAACGATGCTCTGCAAAAAGTGAAATGGTTATTTAATGCTAAAAAAGCGGGGCACACAGGGGCACTTGATCCATTAGCGACAGGTATGCTACCTATCTGTTTTGGTGAAGCGACCAAATTTTCACAGTATTTATTAGATTCAGACAAACGTTATCGAGTGATCGCCAAACTTGGTGAGCGTACAGATACCTCAGATGCGGATGGCCAAATTATTTGTACCAAACTTGTTAAAGTGAGCGAATCGCAAATTAACCAAGCTTTAATGCATTTTCGAGGTGATATTTTACAAGTACCGACCATGTTTTCGGCTTTAAAATATCAAGGTAAACCACTTTACGAATATGCTCGCCAAGGTATTGTCATTGAACGTGAAGCTAGGCCTATTACCGTTTACGAAAATCAATTTATCCAATTTGATGCTATAAAAAACGAATTAACGCTAGAAATACACTGCTCTAAAGGCACCTATATTCGAACTATTATTGATGATTTAGGCGAATTACTGGGTTGTGGGGCACATGTTATTTATTTAAGGCGTTTGCAAGTATCTAATTATCCGATTGATAAAATGATCAGTTTAGATGCATTACAAAATAGGACCGAAAAGGATGAACTGTTAATGCCTGTTGATAGCCCGTTACAAGATCGTCCAAAAATAACGCTGACTGATGCACAAGGTAAAGATATATTGTTAGGGCGAACCATTGAATTTGAAAGCGCTGCACAAGTTGAAACCTTGGTGCGAATTTATCAAGGCAAGCAATTTATTGGCGCCGGCGTGATGCAAAGTAACAAATTATCGCCAAAACGATTAATATCAACATTCATCAACTAGTCTTGCTTGGTTTAAATCCCGCTGAAAAAAACAAGCTTTTCAAGCTAGTGGTTTTTAACGACTTGTTTAGATATGAAACGGTATAGACTCCTGAATCTTTTTTACAAGTAATAAGCAATACCAATGTAAGAAATGGGCAAATAGTACAGCAGAAGTTGTGATTGTAAACTAGGTTCAGAAAATCTCTGCCTAAACTATAATTTTAATATAAATACGATTTGGTACTCAGTTATTTTTACCAAAGCGAATTTGCTACTTTTTGCTGTACTATTTTAGAGGATAGTTACATTTACTTTTTCAAAATGAGCAATATTTTCATTCAAAATATCTATTCCTTTGCTTTGTTCAAGTTGGGTTGTCATTTGCCATCCTTCAACTTGAAAACGTGTATTTGTTTTCATCCATTTTTCAGTTTTAATCGACATATTAGGAAATATTTTTGTTGCCGCAGAATTTGCTGCAGTATCTATTTCTTCTAGTTTAGAAAATGTGCCTTGTTTAACCACAATTTTTACGGTTACTCCATTATATTTTGTGAATATCATTATCTTCATTATAATGTGTGGAAATATGTAATAGCTGAAACAAATTAGAATATGCGAATTTTTGTTACGATTTTACTCACAATTGAATGCCTTATTATTTTTTCTCGACTTGGTCAAGATAGTAATCTTATACTTAGTGATCAAAAATTAACAACGTTTCTAATTATTGTTTTATTTATTTTTAATTCTCTTGTCGGTGTATGTTACTTACTAATCAAATCCAACAAAAAGAAAGGTGACTATATAACAATTACAATGTTATTTGTGATTATCTTTTTTATCCCGGTAAATAACTCAATCATAGAAAATAAAACGCAAAATTATTTGCGGCAAAAAAAAACTCTTAAAGAGAAACTACTTGGTGATACTTTAAAACCTTTCTATCAAGATACCGGGACATCAGATGAAAGACGGATTCAAAATCTAAGAGAGAATTTCGCTGAAGGCTATGCAACAACCGATAAAAAATTTTATTATTACGAAGCCAATTATGACAAACCAATTTGTTATAAATTTAAACACTCTTTTGTTACCAACGACCAAATGTATATTATTTTAAGCTGCCAAAATCCAGATAACAGCATACTAAGTTATGCGCTGGCTACCCAAAAAGGTAATCCCTCATATATTAATCCTTGGTTTGGCGGAGGATTAGATAACTATGAAGAATATTTTGTTCCAGAATATCCTTATATCAATTTACTCAATGATAAGGATTATAGCATTATCTATACAGATCCTGTTGATGGAACCAGATATGGTAAATATTATGACCAACTATATGTTATACCTATTCTAGAGAGGAATGAAAAGTGAGGTAAAATCCCATATTAGTGATAGTATTATTCAATTTCAAAAACAACATACATCTCAAATCAATGTCAAGCAAATGTGGTAGAAGAACCTGATTTTGATGCATCAGAACTAAGAGAAAGTATTGCTGAACGATGTAAAAATGGTGACAAGTGGCCTTATAATCAGTGCGTCGGTATTTATTATGAGAGTTTATTAAAAACCGATTTTGGTAATTACTTAAGAGTGTCTATCATCCATGTAAAAGAGGATACAAAAGTGGCTGAATGTATTGTGGAAGTGTCAGAAAAGAAGTTTACAGCAATACAAAAACAAACTGGGCTGAAAACGAATGGCATGAGTCGCTTGTAGCGCTTTCCATCTTTAGTTCTTTTAGACGTTTTATATCTGAGCTTTCCATACCACCCTATTTCTCTCGCTATTTATAAAAAGTGGAGTTGCCCATACTTTATTTATGGCAAAGCTCTTTAACAGAAATGTCGGCTTCTGCTTCTTGTAGTATTTTAGGGGATAGTTACAGCTCAATGCTAATAAAATATACAAATCATCCTTTAATACCTTTTGATATTGCTAACGATCAATCGAGTTTTTTAATGATGGATACATTATTTTAGCCTGCTTTGATGGAAATGATACAAGTGGAGACCGAAGGTGTATTTTCATGATTATGGTTATAGTGGGGAAGAACCTTCTTGGGAAAACCGATATCATTTAGACAATTTTTTAACTTAGCTAGAACTAGCCAAAATAGAATTAGCCCAATATAAAGCTGAGAGGGCTAAATTAGGTTTAGTCAAATATTAAAAAGTCAGTATGAACATTATTGGTTAACCAAACTCCATTATCAGCTAGATAAAATTTAAAGCCTTGTTGATGCATTAGTAAGGCTTTTACCTTTAATACAATAGGTTTACCGTAGCGTTTCCCTACCGCATTAGCTGTCTGTTCATCAATAGATAAATGGACATAATGGCGATCACCGGCAATTAATCCTTGTTTTTTTATTGAATCAATAAAGCGCGTTGCTGTACCATGATATAAAAATTCGGGTGGTACCTGTTCAACATACTTAATTTTAACTTGTTGAGTTGAATGTCCTTGTGCTGCGCGTATTTTTAAACCATCTTCTGAAATAGTAAAACGTCTTTTATCGCTTGTTTTGACAACTTTTTTGATTAACTCTTTGGTAAGTGATTCGCCATGTCGATTAGCTTGTAGGATCAATATATTAATATCGATCCATCCTTCAGTATCTAAGGTTATACCGATAGCTTCTGGTTGATGTCTTAAAATATAACTTAAAAATTTACTCGTTTTATTTAATTGATTGTTCATGTTTTATATCCTTTATTCTTCCTATCAACCATTATAGATCTTATCTATCACTTTAAAAACTCGTAAGTCATACCCTGTTATAGTCGATTGTAGTTTAGGGATAGGATTGTTCTCCTGAGCTATGTAACCGACAACATAAAACCTCATACTGATATTAATTGCATTCCTTTTGCATATCCAACCAATAAATCATTTAAAAATAAATATTTTTTATTTTAACGGTATAGAATCCTGAATTATTTTTACATGTGGTATCAAAAGACACGATTGTTATTTGCAGTGAAGACGATCAAACGCATTTAGTGAGTAAAATGGGGATGAAACGTTAATCATGCTCAATTGCATAGTGTAAATGTACCAGGTAAGTTCCACAATCGACGTAATCAAAATAAGTTTAGTAAAAACCGAGCATCTCAAACATTAATAAAACATCGATTCAGCACTAATGATTGTACAGCGCTTAATGGGTTTTATTGTGTTTTCTATAAGCTCACAAAGTAAAGCCGCCGATTTTTGCCCCATTTTAAACAATGGTTTATTTATTCTGTACAGGCTATCTAATTCATTGTATTTAAGTTCCTTAGAGGCACTAAAATACGATATTGTAAGTGGTTTAGTCAGTTTTGCTTTATTTTCATTGGCTTGGTGCAACGCGCCGAGAATCATGCTATCGGGTGATTGGTGGTGTTGTTCTTTATAATTATTTTTATTCAAGCAATTTAAACTAAAATGATCGGTGCAAATAATTGCAGTAGGTGATTTGGTACTGTTTATTAGTTTATTTACTGCCGATCTAGCATGTTGATAGGTAAAGCAGCCGTGAATAATATATCGGGGTTCAATAGCAATATTGGCGCGCAGTAAAGCCTGTTTATAACCTTGTAGCAGAAGCGTGGAGCTGGTTAGTGTTTCATCGTTAAGCAAAATAGCAATTTTGCTATGTGATTTATCAATCAAATATTTTGTTATTTGATGTCCAATCAACAAATGATCAAAATGCACGCAAACAAAATCAAGCGAAAAGTGATTAACTAATACAATAGGTGGTAATGTATTTTTATAAGCAACCAACGTTTTTAAATAGGGAGCATCATTAATAATGATAATTCCGTCAAAGGCATTTTGAGCAACATAACGAATAATATGATGGATATCACTTTTATTATTATAAGGAAACTGCAAATAAAACACTTGATACTGCTTTTCTTTTAGTTCTTGCTCGACACCAATATTGATTAAGCTCTTTGAAAAAAGTTGGTTATCAATAATTAATATCTTGCCGCTGTTATGTATTGGTTTATAGGGTTTGAAATTTTTTGATGTGTCCATATTTAATTCCTCAATAGCTTTATAAACGCGTAGTTGTATTTGAGAGGATGTCAAATGTGGTTTTTTTAACACTCTAGATACTGAAGCGACTGACGTGTTGGCTTTTTTGGCAATTGTTGATAGGGTGATTTTTGTCATAATAATGCATAAAACTAATTAAAATGGCTTATCACTTTACTGATATTGAGTTGTTTTGTAAGGGATAGAATTTTGTTTTGTCGATCTGTGTCCCAAAATATCTATCACAGATATCTAAGCAGCTTAAACAGGTATGCTTTATCAAAAATATGGAATAAGTAATATAACCATGTTATATATAATGTGAAAAATATACTTGAATGAAAAAATTATTATTAAAAACTTAGATAAAAGTTCGTATTTTCTTCTATTAGAAAAAATAGAATGGAAGTATGCTAACATGAGGTAAACAAAAGGAATTTGATATGAAACTAAAACCTTTATTGGGCGCAATTTTATTTATGTTTAGTTATTGTGTCTGTGGTCAATTACTTGATATTAACTCTAAATATCGTGGTGAACCATTTTTTATGAGTGTTGATATGCATCAATTGCAACAAGATTGCGCTAGAAACGAAGATGAATATAATCAACTAGATAAAAAAGAAAAGATAAAATATGATAGCCGTTGCCCACTCAACAATTTGAAATTTGATTTTAAACAGTTAGATAAATTAATCGATAATGATCCTATTGTCTATAATGGTAATGATTTTCAACTAAAATTAAGCATTAACCCAATTAATCCTAATAACAAAAACGAGAAAGATATACCTAATTCTGGGCGAGATATTACGTTATTTTTAATTAGCAAAAATCAGGTAATTGATAAGCTTTTTTTAGCAAATAACTCTTTTTCTAATAATCCTACCCTTTGGAATGGCTATCAGCATTACTATATTGCTCCAAGTGGCGATATTTACACATTATTGACAATAAAATCAGAACCAATTGAGGATGAGTCTGGGACTTTTCCTACATTATGGAAGCATTACAATATTGACACAAGTAATATGAAATTTGGGCTTAAAGAGATGCAAATTAATATGCCAGAAGCAACTTATCAAATTATCTATCCTAACCAATTTAATACTAAATTTCACGAAGGCGCTGTTGAGTATGGTTTAACATTAGAAGAGTCCATTGCACTGTTTAATCAATCAGCTAAAAATGGATCTTCTGATTATAGTCTTGATTTTAGAATCTATCGTTATTATCAAGATCAGCTAAAAGAGAAAGTAAAGCAGCTTGATAATAAAAAACCACAGCAAGATTCATTGCTAGCATTGGGAAAAAATATAAATACAGCGTGTTTAATTACACCAGCTCCGATTTATGAAAGTGATATTGAACCTTATTTAGATAAACTTTTGACTTGCTTAATTGATCAACATCGGCAGGCAATCAAACACGTGGAAGATGAGTTAGCCAATTAGTATTATTTAGCAATCAATATAATAAGTAAGTATAAATTTTATTAGTAAAAGATAATTCATTATTGGTGAAGACTAAAAAATCATCTTATTTGTTTGAATAGTCAAATAACCTGTGAAAAAGTAAACTGCTAAATTCATTTTCGAGTATTATCAAAAGCTCAGTATCAACAAAGCCATCTTAATGATGGCTTATCGTTTTAATGTTCAGAATCACAGTCAATTGAAATCTATTCATCTAATGCTATTGTCATGTATCTTTTTCCGCTATCTTTGACAATATAGTGATATAATTACCGCTAAATTTTTTATTGGGTTTATAAATATGTCTGCATGGAATATTGCTATTGTAGGAGCGACAGGCCAAGTTGGTTCTGCGCTAGTTGAGTTGCTACAGCAACGTAGTTTACAAGACAGTAGTCTAAAAATTGAAAATCTTTATTTAGTCGGTAGCGACAATAGTGCTGGCGAAATAGTTCGCTTTGCTGGCAAAAATTTAACGGTGATTGACAGTACACAAATGGATTGGAGCGAGTGCCATTTTGCTTTTTTTGTCGCTGGTGCTAAAACCAGTGAAAAGTATGCGCAAGTCGCAGCACAATCGGGGTGTATAGTGATTGATGCAAGTGGTTATTTTGCTCAGCAAGATCATATTCCATTAGTGGTACCTAAAGTGAATAATAGCGTATTGACCGAATACCGTAATGAAAACATTATCGCCGTTGCTAGTGCCACTGTATGTCAGTTGTTGCGTTGTGTTGCTTCGTTAACTGATATGGAATTATTAACAAATTTACATGCGACTAGTTTTATCCCAGCATCATTGTATGGCAAATCTGGCGTGGATGAACTGGCAGGGCAAAGTGCTTGCTTGTTAAATGGTATGCCGGTTGATAATCAACTGTTTGATAAGCAATTAGCTTTTAATCTATTACCGGTATCGCACGAACATCACGATGCAATACTCGGAGAAAAATCCCAAGTTGATCAAATCCGTAAAGTATTGAGTAATTATGAACTTCCAGTTTCTATCGAGTCAGTGATTGTGCCCGTGTTTTATGGCGTGTCACAAGCCATTAATGTATCAAGTAGTTTGCCAATTGAATTAGATATGGCACGCTTTGGTGAATTTGGTGTTGAAGTGCAAGGCGATAACTTGCCAACGCCAGTGACCGAAGTTAGTACTGAATCAGAACACAATTTGGTTATAAAGTTGGCGAATTTAAGACACAGTTATGGTCATTATGAACAAATTCAATTTTGGTCAGTGGCCGATAATATCCGTTATTTAGGGGCATTGATGTTAATTGAGACGCTTGAGATCCTGATTAATGACTACCTGTAAAATTGCCCTAGGTATTGAATATGATGGCAGTGGTTATTTTGGCTGGCAACGCCAGCAATCTGTCGATTCTATTCAAGAGCGGCTAGAATCTGCCTTATCCATTATTGCTAATGAGCCAATCAACGTATTTTGCGCAGGTCGAACCGATGCTGGCGTGCATGCGACAGGACAAGTAGTGCATTTTGAAACCCAAGCTGCGCGCTCACCGAGTGCTTGGACAATGGGGGTTAATTCGCATTTACCTGATAATATTGCAGTGCGCTGGTCACAAATAGTTGAGGATAGTTTTCATGCAAGGTTTAGTGCGACAGCTCGACGTTACCGTTATGTGATCTATAATCATCGCTATCGCCCTGCGATTTTAGCTAAAGGGGTGTCACATTATTATGTGCCATTAAACGAAATATTAATGCACCAAGCTGCGCAGTATTTATTAGGTGAAAACGACTTTTCATCATTTCGAGCAGCTCAATGTCAATCAAGAACGCCTTGGCGTAATATTCATCATATTGAAGTGACAAGGCAAGGTGCATATATTATTGTTGATATTAAAGCCAATGCATTTGTGCACCATATGGTACGCAATATTGTGGGCAGTTTACTTGAAGTTGGTGCGGGTAATCAGCGTCCAGAGTGGATTTATGAACTTTTGCAAGCTAAGGACAGAACGCAAGCCGCCGCAACAGCAAAACCGGAAGGATTATATTTAGTTCAGGTGGATTATCCATCTGAATACCAAATACCCGATCCTAGTTTAGGTCCATTATTTTTAAAATAAGCAACATAGCTTAGCAATAAATTCAATTTAGAACAAAAGATGAATGTAATGAATACTGATCGAACAAGAGCAAACAAAGATTCTAAAAATCAAGAAGCAGAAAAATCAAATCTGCACAATATCAAGCTTCCACCGCACTCAATCGAAGCTGAACAAGCAGTGCTGGGTAGCTTGATGCTTGATAATCAACGTTGGGATGCGGTATCTGAAATGATCACTGAGCGGGATTTTTACTCTCGTCATCATCAATTGATTTTTTCTGAAATGCATACTTTGGTCAGCAAAGGGACACCAATTGATTTAATTACCCTTTCTGAAAGTCTTGAAAGTAAAGACCTATTAGCCGATGTAGGTGGTTTTGCTTATTTGGCGGAGCTTTCTAAAAACACGCCAAGTGCGATTAATGTTGTTGCATATAGCGATATTATTCGCCAACAAGCAATTTTGCGCGAATTAATTAGCGCATCAAATGATATTGCTGATAACTGTTATGCCACCGAAGGGCGCGATAGTACCGAAATTTTAGACTTGGCGGAAAGTAAAATCTTCCAAATTGCTGAAAGCCGGACTAAACAAGGCGAAGGCCCAAAAAGTATAACCGAAGTGTTAGAAGCAACGGTAGCTAAGATTGAAGAATTGTTCCAACGCCCGCATGATGGTGTGACAGGGGTTTCAACCGGTTATATTGATTTAGATAAAAAAACGGCTGGTTTACAGCGTTCTGATTTAATTATTATTGCAGCAAGGCCATCAATGGGTAAAACCACATTTGCCATGAATTTGTGTGAAAATGCTGCCCTAGAGCAAGAAAAGCCAGTATTAATATTCAGCTTAGAAATGCCATCAGAACAAATTATGATGCGTATGTTAGCGTCACTTTCGCGTGTTGACCAAACCCGAATTAGAACAGGGCAACTACAAGACGATGATTGGGCAAGAATTTCAAGCACTATGGGCTTATTGTTGGAAAAGAAAAATATCTATATTGATGATTCATCAGGCTTAACGCCAATGGAGTTACGCTCAAGGGCCCGACGTATTTATCGTGAGCATAAAGGGTTAAGTATGATTATGGTCGATTACTTACAATTAATGCGGGTGCCGAATATCTCTGAAAACCGAACATTAGAAATTGCCGAAATATCACGATCACTAAAAGCCTTGGCGAAAGAGTTACAAATTCCTGTTGTTGCACTTTCACAGCTTAACCGTAGCTTAGAGCAACGTGCTGATAAAAGACCGGTTAACTCAGATTTACGTGAATCGGGATCTATCGAACAAGATGCCGATGTGATTATGTTTATCTATCGTGACGAGGTGTATAACGAAGCCTCTGAACATAAAGGTATTGCCGAAATTATTTTAGGAAAACAACGAAACGGTCCAATTGGTAAAGTACGATTAAAATTCCAAGGTCAGTTTTCACGTTTTGATAACTATGCAGATAACAGTAAATTTCTTGATGATGAGTAAAAAATAATAATTATCGATACAGCGTAAATAGGGATATAACTCTATTTACGCTGTTTTTTTATCGCCATTAAAAAGTCGTTTTAAAAGCGGTTTCAACAGTAGTAGTTTCAAAAATCACTTTAACGGTGCACTTTTTTGTGAGCAACAAACTGATAAGTCTGGGCAAATAAAAAAAGAGTTGCTTGTAAAATAACGATACAGGAGCTGGTTGACGCATCTATATAATAACTTATCAAGGTTCCCATCACCGTTGAAAATGTCGAAACCAATACGGCAATCACCAACATCCATTCAAAGCGTTTGCTTAACGAAAAAGCAGTGATGCCCGGTGCTATCAACATCGCAATAACTAAAATCATCCCAGCGACTTTTAATGATCCTACAATAGTTAAAGCCAAAACACTCAACAAACCGTAATGTAGTAACTTAACAGGTAGTCCTACAACTTTAGCCTGCACAGGATCGAAGCAATAGAGCATCAGATCACGGCGTTTAATAATAATTAAAAGCGACACAATTATAGCAATGAATATGATCTGTTTGAGATCGTCATAACTGGTGCCAAGCACACTACCAAATAGAATATGATTTAAATGTTGCGACGTATCCACCTTAGAAAATAATACTAAACCGAAAGCAAACATCCCAGAAAACACAATCCCCATGACCGTATCTTCTTTAATGCGACTGTTTTCTTTAATATAACCTGTTGCAACCGAGCAAAATAGACCTGAAGCAAAAGCACCAATGATAATCGGGATACCTGCTACATATGCCAGCACAATGCCGGGTAAAACTGCATGCGAGATCGCATCGCCCATTAACGACCAGCCTTTTAACACTAAAAAACAAGATAGTAGGGCACACACAATACCGGTTGCTAACGAAGCTAAAATTGCGCGCTGAATAAGAGGAAGAGTAAGCGGATAATAGATATATTCCCAAAACTCTGTCATACCTGCCTCCCTTTATTTAAACGGCTTTGGCGGATCCTAAGGCGATTTATAATTAACCCTTGCTGTGGAGCAAATAAGAATGCCGCAATAAATATTAGCGTTTGCAACGTCACAATAACGCCACCGGTTTCACCATTTAAAAAGTAACTGATCCAAGCGCCAATAGCACTTGTTATAGCGCCAATTAGCACCGAAATAATCAATAAGTGCGAAAATCGGTTAGTCAATAAGTAAGCGGTTGCACCAGGTGTAACAACCATAGCAATTACTAAAATAGCACCAACAGTTTGCAGCGCCGCAACAGTACAGGCGCTTAAAATGGTAAAAAATAGGATTTTTAATGGTAGTGGTTTTAATCCAATGGATCGGGCATGGGTTTCATCAAAAAAAACGACTAACAAATCCTTCCAAAAAAAGAAAAGTAATATAAATGACACCAAAATAATGATTTGCACTTGCCACATATCACTATCATCAATCCCTAGAATATTACCAAATATAATGGTTTGCGCATTGATTGATGTTGGATTGAGCGAAATAATTAACAAACCGACAGCAAAAAAGGTTGAAAAGATAAAACCGATAATGGCATCTGCTTTTAATCGCGTAAAGGCACGTACGAGCGTAATTGCCAGTGCAGCGAGTAATCCGGTAAAAAAAGCACCAACAGAATAAGGCACCCCCAACGCATAAGCTCCTGCAACTCCCGGCACAACAGAATGCGAAAGCGCATCGCCCATGAGTGACCAACCTTTTAACATTAAAAAAGCCGATAAAAAAGCACAGGCAGCACCCACAATACTACTTACCCAAATTGCTTTTAACATAAAACCGTAGGTGAATGGTTCAAGTAACAGTTCCATTTATTATTACCCTTTTGGTTCATTATCGTGATGGTTAACTAGCAAATCTCGATGAGGTGAGTCATGCTTACCTTCCCCATAAAAAATTGCAGCACGTTCATCATCGGTTAAGATCGATACTTTACGAGGATCTTCATCATCATGCAATTGTTCGCCCGACAAACTCAGATAACGCAGAGCACCACCAAAGGTAGTCATTAAATTTTGTGGTGTAAAGGTTGTTTTAGTTGGACCAAAGGCCAAAACAGTTTGATTAATTAATACCACTTGATCGCAAAATTCAGGCACACTACCTAAGTTATGAGTTGAAACTAAAATTAAATGGCCTTCTTTACGCAGATCTTTCAACAGATCAATAATGGCATTTTCAGTTTTAACATCAACCCCAGTAAAGGGTTCATCTAACAACAGCACTTTACCTTGCTGAGCTAACGCTCGAGCTAAAAATACCCGTTTTTTTTGCCCACCTGACAGTTCACCAATTTGACGATGCTTAAAATCGAGCATATTAACGCGTTCAAGGGCAAGATCGACCTGTTTTTTATCTTCTTTACTTGGAATACGTAAAAAAGACATATGCCCATATCGCCCCATCATGACCACATCTGACACGAGCACAGGAAAATCCCAATCGACTTCTTCGGTTTGTGGCACATAGGCAATGATATTTTGTTTTAAGGTCTGCTTAACTGACATATCATTAAATGTGACATGACCACGAGTTGGACGAACCATCCCCATAATGCTCTTAAATAACGTCGATTTACCGCTACCATTAACGCCGACTAATGCGCAAATAGTGCCACCATTTAATCGAAAGCTAGCATCATAAATTGCGGTATGACCATTATTATAAGTCACGGTGATATCATCAACATTCAAGCAAATTTGAGTCATTATTTTTCAAATCCTTTAGCGATAGTTTCGACGGTCACTTTGAGTAGATCAATATAAGTGGGTACAGGGCCATCTTTAGTTGAAAGTGAATCGACATATAAAACGCCACCATATTTAATATCGGTTTCTTTACTAACTTGTTTAGCGGGCTTATCTGAAATAGTACTCTCACTAAAAATAACAGGAATATCATTTGCTCTAACTAAGTCAATTAAATGCCTAACTTGCTGAGGGGTGCCTTGTTGCTCGGCATTGATTGGCCAAAGATAAGCTTCTTTCAAATTATAGTCACGAGCCAAATAACTAAACGCGCCCTCACTGGTGACTAACCAACGCTTGGCTTCAGGAATTTTAGCTAAACGCTCACGTAATGGTGCATCAAGTGCTTTGATTTTAGCAATATAATCGGCTGCATTTTTATTATAAATCGCGGCATTTTGCGGATCATATTTGACAAACGCTGCACGGATATTTTCAACATAAGTTAAAGCCAACGTTGGCGACATCCAAGCATGCGGATTCGGGTTACCTTTATAGCTGCCTTCTTGAATTGGCATCGGCTCAATACCCTCTGTCACCACAACCGAAGGTACATCTTTAACGTCTTCAAAAAAACGTTTAAACCAAAGCTCTAAATTAAGGCCATTCCATAATACCAAATCGGCTGAATGCACTTTAGTAATATCTTTCGGCGTGGGATCGTACTCATGAATTTCAGCCCCGACTTTGGTAATTGACTCAACCTCAGCAGCATCACCAGCAACATTTTGCGCAATATCTTGAATAATGGTAAAGGTGGTAACCACTTTAAATTTTTTTTCTACCGCATGGGCAGATTCAGAAAGACCCGCCAAAATAATTAACGAAGTTAAAATAACCTTTAATAACGTTTTGCGGTTTTTAAAAAAAATGAACTTCATTAGCGACTCCTTGCAAACAACACACAATCAAATAACAAAATTCAGTGATAACGATACACCAATTTAGCAAATATCTTTTATTTAATTAGTTATAATAATGAAACAGTATTACCGGTTGAACAGCAATAAAACTAAATATTAATGAGAATTGTTATCATTTGATGCAATAAAGTCAAATCCTTTTTAAAACTTGCTGTTTCTTGCTTCATTATTGCTATAACGATAGCCTGAATTTATTGTATATAAAACTCAATTAAATAGTAGGTAATTCCGTCTATTTAACTAATAGTTAGCACAAAACAAACAATTAACCGAGTTGCAATAATGTCCCTTTATTGATAATAACTAAAGGTATATTATTGAAATAATCTTTACTGTTTTACCTATTTCTTAAATCAAGCGAGGCTTAACATGAAATTACGAAAAGTGATGATTATTGGCGTGGGTAATGTTGGATCAACAACAGCTTATACATTGGTTAACCGAGGCATTTGTGAAGAAATCGCACTTGTTGACCTCAATAAAGAGCTAGCCTATGGACATGCGCAAGATTTATTAGATGCTGCGGCTTATCGGCAAAACATGGTCAAAGTTAGCTTGCGTGAATCAACTGACTGTGCAGACATAGATATTGCCATTATCACCGTCACATCAGGCATTGCCCAAAAAAGCCGAGCCGAAGAACTTGCTGGCACATCCAAAATTGTTGCTAGCATTGTACCTAACATGATGAGTAATGGATTTAAAGGCATCTTCTTAATTGCAACCAACCCTTGTGACGCCATCACATATCAAGTCTGGAAACTATCAAAGCTACCTCGTCACCGCGTAATTGGTACAGGGGTATGGCTTGATACGGTACGATTACGTCGATTGTTAGGCGAAAAAATGGACATAGGCCCACAAAGCATTGACGCCTTCATTGTGGGCGAACATGGTGATTCGCAGTTTCCAGTTTGGTCTCATTCATCAGTCTATGGTATTAATTTAAATGATTTAGAAAAAAACAAAATAGATTTTGATGAAGTGGGTAGCCAAGCTCGAAAAATGGGCTTTGAAATAGCGAATCGAAAACACTGCACCGAATACGGTATTGCCAGCACTATCACCGAAATATGCCAACATATATTCACCAACAGCCACCGAGCATTAGCGCTCAGTTGTATTTTAGACGGAGAGTATGGCTATAAAAATGTTGCTATTGGTGTCCCTGCAATTTTAGATCAGCATGGAATCAAAAAAGTGATCAAGCTTGACTTTACCGAAAATGAAAAACAACTCTTTGAAAAAAGTGTCAATATTGTAAAAGGGTATATTGAACAAATTAGATAAATTATAGTAAAAACATTTTAATATCTACTATCATATATAAAGTATAGAATAGCTAGGAGTGGTTTGGTTTAGGACGTTTTGGCCTTTTAAAAAATGGCATTTATGCCAACGCCTGAGTTCAAGGATTTTTATGCGAAATCCTATAAAGCCAAGCCACAAATCCCTTTTTGACGTGCTAACCTTACTTAGTTGTCGGCACTTTTAAAGGCACTAAAAAAACAACCAGCAAAAAGCATTCACCAAAGTACGCCAACGTAGGTTGACTCCGGTTTTAACAAAACTTTAAAAATTTTAACAAAAAAACTAGCGCATTATTAATCAACCGGTTATAATTTCACCGCTTTCAAAGCAAAGGGAACGCTCATTAACTGAGCGGATAATTATAAAAATTCAAATAAAACAAAATATTACTTGACAGGTTAATCGAAATGCGCTATCATAATTGGCATCTGGCATCTGGCATCTGGCCTGCCAAACCTACGCCCTAAATCTTTTTAAGTTTCACCGTAGTCTAAAACAGACTCAATTCTCATTTTTATCATCACGTTCATCGACAAGGTTGTCATCGAAGCCGAAGTTCTTATTGATGTTGTGCTTGGTGTTTGTTCCATTGTTATTATTGTCTTATTCGCAAGGTTCTCAGGCGTTGTCTGCTTATACCTCAAGAGTGATTGAAGGTTCTGCTCCGTATTTAACATTTGATGGAGGTCGAACTAAGTTGACAACTACTGACATGTTATTGGCTATTAAATTGCCTGATGGTAGAATCATCACATCGTCAACCAATACATCAAGTGCCACAAATCCAATAAAGTTAATAAATGGAAGTACGCTTAGTGATATAGGCATGATAATTCCACCATCAGTGACTTCGGTGAGTCTAGATGATTTAGTGCATCGTTATTACTTTTGGGATGATGATGATGGGGATGGTGTAGGAGCTAATGGTATAACGGCAACAGGAAGCTTATCGGTGAGTTTTACTGATAAGAATGGGAATACAGTAAGTCGTAACGATAGATTAGACATCTGTAAAGCACCTTATAAAGTGAAATTAAGTAGCACCGGTGGTAGTTTAATTACACAATATGGTGTTCCTAATAGTAGTAATTTCGGTGGTAATTCGGTGGAGTATTATATCAATCCGAATTCAACTGAAGCTATGACTTGTTATGCAAGGCCAAATCTTGCTCAAAATTCAGGTGCCCCAGCAGATATATGGAATCTTGATAAAGGCTTTTTGGTTCAGTCAACAAATCCGTCATCTTACGGCCTTAATTTTCCCACTACAGGTTCAGATGGTTTGTATTTTGATTTAGATATAGGTGGTGTGGATGGAAGTCAGTTGAGGTGGTCTTCTGTTTCTCGCGGTGGAATAACGGCTACAGTGAATTGGACAAGGCCACGCTCCGATACATTCACCCCCCCAAATGGAAGTTCCATGGAGGCCGATAGTTGGATTAGTGATAAATCCCAATATGTAACTCGGGTAACGCTAAATGGTCCAAGGGCAAATGATAATCAGATAAATTCAAGTAGTTCTAGTTTAAGTGCGCCATCTTTACCGCAGACCTTTGAATTAGAGGGTAAGGATAGTAGTGGTAGAGTGGTTGTGAAATATGGATTTCAGTTGAAGCAGTGGTTCGTCAATAGAGGGAATAAAAGAGATCTCCCATCTAACCAATCATCTTGGTGTAGTAGTAGCTCGGGTTATCGTCTTGCTAAGCTCAAGGACTTGACTAATGCCAATTGTAATGCTTGCCCAAGCGCCACGCCGTCGTCACCTGGTAATAATTACCAACGACGAATAGGGGCTGGATTTTTTACGGAGTGGGGATCCATGTATGGTTACGTTGATGCTGGCTTTGCCAACTACTTTTACTGGACACCTGACTTTGCCGCTACCGGCCGATTGTTTGCTGCCAATGCGAACACCGGTACGGTCCTTTACGCTACTGCCGGCGGGCTTTATGCTGTTTGTACTACTCCTTAACTGTTAGCTGTTAATCCTAAGTTCGCAGTGGTGTTTATATGACTATAGTTGGCCAAGTTATTAAAGCCGCACCTCTGCGCAGTTGGGGCAAACTATTGCAGATGCGTTGTTGTGGTTTAAATTCGTGGTTTATTTTGATGTGGCAAGATTTCGGACGTGGTCAAGATAGTTGTTTTGAACACGAAACGGCAAACGTCCGAAACCTCTGCACCTAATTCATTCTATGCACCAGAACAAAAAAGACCTAATTTTCCACCCAAAAATCTGTCAGAAAAGGCATTGATTTTATTAAAGTTTTTATTTGGTGGTTTTTATTCAAAAACACCACCAAAACCATTTCTCAAAACACGCCACCAAAAGCTCAACCTTATCAACTTAGCAAAACTTTACAAATATTTAACAAAAAACTAGCGCATTATTAATCAATCGGTTATAATTTAAGCGCTTTCAAAGCAAGGAAAAGCTCATTAGTTGAGCGGATAATTATAAAAAATTAAAATAAAACAATAAATTACTTGACAGGATTATCGAAATGCGCTACCATGCATGGCATCTGGCATCTGGCATCTGGCCTGCCAAACCTACGCCCAAAATCTTTTTCAATTTCACCGTAGT
>NZ_JBXSQH010000018.1:0-44145 GCF_057063525.1 Gilliamella sp. X-46
AAAGCGGATATTGAGGAATATATCCATTATTATAATCATAGAAGAATTAAATTAAGCTTGGACAAAAAGAGTCCTGTTCAATATCGGGAGTATTATTTTCCAGCAGCTTAGTTTTTTTGTACAACTTTTGGGGTGCAGTTCAGAATTCCCTTAGCAATCCCGCGCTTGGCTGCAGAATGTGGCCTACGGCTGCCCTCCGCCTTCGCTCGGTCTTAACGCACCGTTTGTGGACGCGTTCCAGACGCAGCACAAACTCGCCAAACATCCTTGTTTGGCGTGCTGACCTCGCTCTGTTGTCGGCACATTCTGATGCCGGAATAGGATAAACAACATAACCATCGTTTTTGGGAAAGATTGTTGTGTTTTTATAATTATATAGTTGATTTTATTTTGATTAAACGCCTACGCGACGTTAAGGTAATTTGGTTTCTCCGCCAACAGATGAGATATTTTCTAAACCGCCTACACGGCGTTAAGGAGAACTCAAGATTTGATAAATCTTGCTATATAAAGATAAACAACAATTTCATCTTTGAAAACCCTTTTTTTGAGGTGTTTTATAATATATTGATTTTATTTAATTTTAAATTATCGTTAAAAAAAGGGTTTGGAGCGGTTAATTTGCTGTTATTGGAGCACTATTCGTGGTTTTGTTGATTTGCTGTATGCTGGCCTTTGCTTAGGTTGTGTAAGTAATTGATTTATCTTAAAAACAGAAAAATAAAAACTTCAATAAAATCAATACCTTTCCTGACCACTTTTTGGATGTAATTGCATTGCTTTTTAACACAAAAATAACTCACCCAAAAACACCTAAGATTATGTTGTCTGTCTTATTCCGGCGTCAGAATGTGCCGACAACAGAGCGAGGTTAGCACGCCAAACAAGGATGTTTGGCAAGTTTGTGCTGCGTCTGACAAATTTGTCTGGAACAAATTTGAACATCTGAGCAAAGCGAAGATGGCCTCGAAGAGGCGAGTATCAGGATGATACGAGTAGCGTAGCCGCAGGCCACATTCTGTAACCAAAGCATGGGATTGCAAAGGGAATTCGCTTTAATTTCCTTTGCTCGGACGTGGTCACGATAGCTATTTTATTCACCAAAGGTCAAAACGTCCGAAACCTTGCCGTACTATAAATAGACCACAACTTTAAACCGCAACAGCATAATCCACTAGGATTACCAACCACGCTTTCAGCGTCGGCGGCGGCGTGATTGTGGCTTCGCCGCAACGGCACAACCCTAAGGGGAAATGCCCCAACTTACGCGAGGGCTTTATTCTTTGCTAGATTATTCTTTATCAGCACCATAACCGCCCCCGCGGCCTAAGGATTAAGGAATAAGAAATAAAAGCTAAGGTGCGACGCAAACAACATAGATGCTGTTGTAGTCGTCCCCGGTGGAGTTGGCGTTGCGGATGACGTAGCCCTTGAACGGGCTGACAGCGAAGTCATCGCTACCTGCTGTGTCACTCGCCCAGTAGATGACGGAGGTGGCGAAGCCAGAATGGTACGCGTCCATGGAGCCCCACTCCGTGAAAAGTCCTGCCCCCCTGTAACGCATGTAATGATTACCAGATGAACTAGGCGTGTCGCCATCTACGCCATTTAAACATGGGAAATTCCTATCCACACCACACTTCGCGTTAGTTAAATCCCTAACTCGTGGCAAACGATAACCCAAACTTCTACACCAATTGGAGCTGTTAGACTGATTACCCATCCGATTCCCAGAGACGAACCACTTCAGTAACACAAATCCATACTTCACCTCATTACCACGACTATCCCTACCCACCAACTCAAATGTCTGTGGCAAAGATGGACGTGTAAGCCAACTAGGATTAGCTGAGTTCTTTTGAGCACTATCCGCCTTAGGCCCTCTTAATGTTACCCGTGTGACAACTTTTCCTCTATCAACACGAGGAAGCCAATATTCATTAGCTGTTACACGTGCCACCGTAGCTGTTATAATACCATTCGTGACAACAGACCACGTCAACTGACTTTCATCCACTCCACCTATGAGCAAATCAAAATACAATTTATCAGCACCCGTATTGGGAAAATTTCGGACGTAAGATGAAGAATCATTAGACTGAGTTAAAAAACCCTTTGTAGGAGACCACATGCTAGATGAACCTGCGTAGCGAGGCGCATCCCAATAACTGACGTCAGTTGTACCACCCAACGTTAAAATCGGCCTTGCATGACAAACACGAGGACCACCATACGGATTAATATAATAATCTACCGTAGCTCCACTGAAACTTGTCCTATTAGGAACCCCGTACCGTGTTTGTAAATATCCCCCTGTACTACTTAAAGTTACCCTATAAGGAGCATTACATATATCCAATGCACCGTTACGATTAACTGTATTGCCATCCTTATCCGTAAACGATACCGATATATTCCCTGATGCGGTAACTCCATTAGCACCCTGTCCATCCCCATCATCATCACGCCAATAATTATACCTAGTGATTAAATCACTTAAACTCACTGAACTAACCGATGATGGGACTATCATATCTATATTACCCAGAGTATTCCTTGCATAAGGCAATCCTATTGGATTTGATACACTTGATGTATTAGTAGACGGCGTGATAACTTGACCATCCTGCAACTTAATAGACAATAAACTATCTGTTGATATTGCCTTTGTTCGACCACCGTCGAACGTTAAATACGGCGGAGTACCTTCAATTGCTCTTGATGTATGTGCCGTTAATGCCACAGAACTCTGTGAATACGACAACAACAATGCCACGAAGAACAACGAGAATCTAAGTAAACTTGGTAATTTAGATAACCTAAATAAACTAGGTAACTTAAGTAAGATAGAGAAATTAGAAAAGTTAAGTAGGCTACGTAAGCTAAGTAAAAAACTTAACCCCAACAACCTTGCCAAACGCGATGAGCTCAATAACCTCGGTGATAAAAATAAGAACTGTGTCTGATTTTGACTACGATGATATTGAAAAAGATTTAGGGCGTAGGTTTGGCAGGCCAGATGCCAGATGCCAGATGCCAAGTATGATAGCGCATTTCGATTATCCTGTCAAGTAAATTTTTGTTTTATTTGAATTTTTATAATTGACTGCTCAACCAATGAGCACTCCCTTGCTTTGAAGGCGCTTAAATTATAACCGCTTGATTAATAATGCGCTAGTTTTTTTGTTAAATATTTGTAAAGTTTTGTTAAGCACATAAGGTTGAGCTTTTGGTGGCGTATTTTTGGGAAATGGTTTTGGTGAGGTTTTTTTGAATAAAAAACATTAAATAAAAAATTCAATAAAATCAATGCATTTACTGACCGCTTTTTGAATGTAATTTCATTCCTTTTAACACAAAAGCAACTCACAAAAAAACACTAAAGGCTATGCTGTTTGTCTTGTTCCGGCGTCAGAATGTGCCGACAACAGAGCGAGGTTAGCACGCCAAACAGGGATGTTTGGCGAGGCTATTCTCCGTCTGGAACGGATAATAGCCGGTGCGTTAAGACCGAGCGCCGGCAGACAAATTTGTCTGGAACAAATTTGAACATCTGAGCACAGCGAAGATGGCCTCGTAGAGGCGAGTATCAGGATGATACGAGTAGTGCCGTAGGCCACATTCTGCAGCCAAAGCGTGGGTTGTCAGGGAATTCGCTTTAATTCCCTGACTCGGACGTGGTCACTATAGCTATTTTGTTCACCCAAGGTCAAAACGTCCGAAACCACTGCACAATTTATTCTATTCACCCAAAAAAAAGGCCTAATTTTCCGCCCAAAAATCAGTTAGAAAAGATATTGATTTTATTCAACTTTTCATTTTATTGTTTTTTTTACAAAAAAAACACCCATCTTTAACTCACCCCGTATATTCAAGCATAAAACAATTAGACATTTCACAACTATTAATAAAAAGTATAATATATAGCACTATTTAAATTATCGAAAAACCAATTCAACCATAAAGATAACATCATGCAAAAGTTTAATGTCAAAACCTTTCAGGGGTTAATTCTTACGTTACAAGATTACTGGGCTAATCAAGGATGCACCGTGATTCAGCCTTTAGATATGGAAGTTGGCGCGGGGACTTCTCATCCTATGACTTGTTTACGAGCCTTGGGGCCTGAGCCGATTAATGCTGCTTATGTTCAACCATCACGCCGCCCAACCGATGGGCGCTATGGCGAAAACCCAAACAGGTTACAACATTATTATCAATTTCAAGTTATCTTAAAACCTTCGCCCGATAATATCCAAGAGCTCTATTTAGGTTCGTTAAAAGAGTTGGGGCTTGATCCTACTGTTAACGATATCCGTTTTGTTGAAGACAATTGGGAAAACCCAACCCTTGGTGCATGGGGGCTTGGTTGGGAGGTTTGGTTAAATGGGATGGAAGTAACCCAGTTTACTTACTTTCAACAAGTTGGCGGGCTTGAATGTAAGCCGGTCACCGGCGAGATCACTTACGGACTTGAGCGTTTAGCAATGTATATTCAGGGCGTCGATAGCGTTTATGATTTAGTTTGGAGTGATGGTGCATTTGGTAAAACGACTTATGGTGATGTGTTCCATCAAAACGAGGTTGAGCAGTCAACGTATAATTTTGAATACGCCAATGTTGAATTTTTATTTTATTGTTTTGAACAACACGAAAAAGAAGCCAAGTTTTTACTTGAGCTAGAAAAACCGCTTCCTTTGCCGGCTTATGAGCGTATTTTAAAAGCTGCCCACTGTTTTAATTTGCTTGATGCACGTAAGGCGATTTCGGTCACAGAGCGTCAACGTTATATTTTGCGTATTAGGACGTTAACAAAAATGGTGGCCGAGGCATATTATGCATCTCGTGAAGCACTTGGGTTCCCTATGTGCCAAAATTCACGCGCTAACGACAGTGCATCAAAGTAGGAATTAGAAGATTATGCAAAAAACATTCTTAGTGGAAATCGGTACCGAAGAGTTACCACCAAAATCACTCCGCACTTTAGCAGAAAGCTTTGCGGCAAATTTTATACAACAGCTCGATAATGCCAATTTAGAACATGGTGAAGTGCTTTGGTATGCTTCGCCACGTCGTTTAGCGTTAAAAGTTTTAAATTTGAGCGATACCCAGCCCGATAGCCAAATAGTTAAACGTGGTCCGGCGGTGAGTGCGGCATTTGATGCCAATGGTCATGCGACTAAAGCTGCCGAAGGTTGGGCGCGAGGTTGTGGCATTACTGTTGAGCAAGCTGAGCGTATACAAACAGATAAAGGCGAGTGGCTTTCTTATACTCAAAATCAAAAAGGTCAGCCTGTTGTTAATCTTTTATGTGATATGGTTAAAACCGCATTAAGTAAATTACCTATCCCGAAGCCAATGCGTTGGGCAGCAAGACAAGTCGAATTTATTCGCCCATGTCATACGGTGACTATGTTGTATGGTGATGAGCTTGTGTCTGGTACCATTTTAGATATTGAGTCAAACCGCATTATTCGTGGCCACCGTTTTATGGGTGAACAAGAGTTTACTATCGATAATGCCGATCAGTATCCTGAAATTTTAGAGCAACGCGGTAAGGTGGTGGCTGACTATGATAAGCGTAAAGCGATCATTAAACAACAAGCCGAAGATGCCGCAGCAAAATTAAACGGTAAAGCCGACTTAACCGATAGCCTGCTTGAGGAGGTGTCGTCATTGGTGGAATGGCCTGTTGTGTTAACCGCTAAATTTGAAGAGCGTTTTTTAGCCGTTCCTGCAGAGTCGTTAGTGTATACGATGAAAGGTGATCAGAAGTATTTCCCTGTTTATGATAATCAAGGAAAATTGTTACCTAACTTTATTTTTGTTGCCAATATTGAGTCAAAAGATCCGCAGGTGGTAATTTCGGGTAATGAAAAGGTAGTTCGCCCTCGCCTTGCTGATGCTGAGTTTTTCTATAAGACGGATTTGAAACAACGTTTAGAAGATCGTTTGCCTCGCCTTGATACGGTATTATTTCAACAACAATTGGGTACGGTTAAAGATAAATCACTTCGTATTGAAGCTTTATCTGGTTTTATTGCTGAACATATAGGTACCAATGTTGAGCAAGCGAAACGAGCAGGTAAGTTGACTAAATGTGATTTAGTGACCAATACCGTTTTTGAATTCCCTGAAACGCAAGGCATTATGGGCCGTTATTTGGCACTAAAAGATGGTGAAAGCAGTGAAGTGGCCACCGCAATTGAAGAACAATATAAACCACGTTTTGCTGGCGATGAATTACCAAGTACAGCTGTGTCTTGTGCGGTTTCTATCGCTGAAAAAATGGATACTTTAGCGGGTATTTTTGGTATCGGTCAGCACCCTAAAGGCGATAAAGATCCTTTTGCATTACGTCGCGCTGCAATTGGTGTTTTACGAATCATTGTTGAAAAGACACTACCTTTAGAGCTTGTTGAATTAACCAGTTATGCCGCATCGTTATATGGTGATAAACTGAGTAATACAAATGTGGTTGAGGATATTGTTACTTTTATGCAAGGTCGTTTCCGCGCTTGGTATCAAGAACAAGGCTTTGCCATTGATACTATTCAAGCGGTTTTAGCGCTTAACCCAACAAAACCGGCTGATTTTGATGCGCGCATTAAAGCAGTTACTCACTTTAGAACCTTGCCAGAAGCATCGTCATTAGCCGAGGCCAATAAACGGGTGTCAAATATCTTATCTAAAGCCGAAATTACTATTCCAGAACAGATCAATGCAGCCTTGCTAGAAGCAGGTGCTGAAGGTGAATTAGCTAAAAAATTGGCGGTTTTAACCGATAAACTTTCACCTTATTTTAGTGAAGGTCGTTATCAAGATGCGTTAGTTGAATTATCGTCTCTTAAAGAGACGGTCAATGCCTTTTTTGATTCTGTCATGGTTATGGTTGACAATGAACAGATTAAACTTAATCGATTAGCGCTTTTGAAAAAGTTGCAGAACTTATTCTTAAAAGTAGCGGATATTTCATTACTACAAGCCTAATTGACAAATTGAATTTTTCAACAACATAAATGGTGGTAACAAAACCAGTTACCACAAGAAAGGAACTTTTATGGAAGAGCAAAAAAAACTGACTTTTTCTTTAATCTTTAAACAAACAATGAATTTTACTCGTAACCATGTAATGCCTATTTTGTTTGTAAGCCTAATGGTAGCGTTAGCTAATTCGGTTATTACTAACTATCTTTACTATCTTAGTTTGAACTTCCACTTGTATTTAGATCTATCTCCCCATATTCCAATTTTGATTCTAGGTTTGTTAATCCATAGCACTATGAAGTCAATTAGTATTGCAACCATTAGTAATCTTAATAGCAGCGATAAACTTAAGCCAAAGCTATTCTTGTCTAGTTTTCTATCCAGTATGCTAAAAATTCTTGGTTTTTATATTACTTTTATTTTTTTAGTATTCTTAATAGCAATCATTTTATCTTTAGTATTTATTTGTTTAAATTTTTTATTACCTAGCATTTTGATTTTGTTATTAATTGCTTTAATACTAATTGTTCCAATTATATTTTTCTCTATTTTTTCTGTTCTCTTTTTCGGGTCATTAGCTGATCCTAAACAAAAAAGTTTCGCTGATTTACTTTCGTTAAACTATCAGCTAGTAAAAAAATATTGGGCTCCTGGTCTTTTGATGTTATTAATTAGCGGTGCATTTTTTACCCTTTTGGCCAAATTGGGGATGACCTTAGATAATGAAAATATTATATTGAGTGCTATCATTTCATTCGCCTCTGCCTTTTTTGATATCTTTGTTACTAGCTTTTTCTATCGTCTTTATTCGCTAGCCACTAATACTACTAGCCAAAACTTGCCGGCAAAAGATGATTATGAAACAACCAGTAGTTTGATTGTTTAACTATTCTGATCCTCACCAATTTTTGTTGGTGAGGATTAACGTGCTATGTCAATTTGCGTGTATTAATTTGTTATAACAAAACCGGTAGGATAATAACTATGACACCCGCTATTAATTTGCTTAAAAAGTTGAACATCAAATTTAACATTCACCAATATAAGCACGATCCCAACCAAATCCACTACGGACAGGAAGCTGTAGATAAGCTTGATCCAAGTTTAAATGTCACTGCCGCCCAAGTGTTTAAAACGTTGGTTGTGAGCTTAAACGGTAACCCTAAAACCTTAGCAATTTGTGTGTTACCCGTTGATGGTCATTTAGATCTTAAAAAAGCTGCAAAAGCGTTAAATTGTAAAAAAGTAGATTTGGCAGATCCTAATTTAGCACAAAAGGTAACGGGCTATTTAGTCGGTGGAATTAGCCCTTTAGGCCAAAAACAACACTTTCCAACATTGATTGATTTAAGTGCAAATCAGCTCACTACAATGTTTATATCTGGCGGTAGAAGAGGATTAGAAATTGAAATTTCTCCCCAAGATTTGGCTGATATATTAAAAGCCACATTAACTGAAATAACCACTTAAAATTATCGGTAAAACAATTTTTAATTTGCTGTTGAGTTTAAGTGTTACAAAGTGGGATAAAAAATTAAGAAAACAGACCGTTTTCTATTTTTAGCACATATTATTTTATGTGTAGTAGCAGGGGCACAAAACGATGTCCTATGCCCTTGAAATCTTCCATCAATAAGAAATTATCGATAGAAAAAGAATCAACTTATTTGATTGCTTCTTTTAAACTTTTACCAGATACAAATGCTGGTACTTTGCTTGCCGCAATTTTAATTTCTTTACCAGTCTTAGGGTTACGGCCTGTACGTGCTTTACGAGCATTAACTTTGAATGTACCAAAACCAACTAATTGAACTGGTTCACCAGCTTTTAATGATTCAGTGATAGCTGCTAATGTAGCTTCTAATGCTGTTTTAGCTGCAACTTTAGTAATATCTGCTTTGCTAGCAATAGCGTCGACAAGTTCTGTTTTATTCATGGGTATATCCTTACATATTATTTTATTGTTAAAGTTAACATTACATACAAAGCAAGAATCAACAATCCTTGCTTCGTTACTGTAAACAATGTTTAGGTTACATTGCTGTTAAATGTAGTCTATATTTGCTTAAGATTAAAGAAAAATTTAATAAAAAATAAAAAAATCACACTTCAAATGGCTTAATTGCTCAAAAAAACACCAATATTACTTGTTTTAGCCGACCGTATTTCATCTTTTAAGCCTTTTATTAACTCAATCGTTTCGTTGGTTTCATCGCGTAATAATCGAAAGAGTTCCCACTGCAAATCAAACTCGTCAACAACGCTCTGTAAGTTTTGTTGTTCGTCTTCAGATAGCGCAACATTGGTTTTAGTCATTTCAAATTCGGCAACGGTAGTGGCGGATATACCACTTACCTTGGCACTATGTTCGGCTATTTCACCACTCAAATAAGAGTGTAGAACTTCACTAAGCGCCTGACAGGCATCAATAGCAGGGTAAACCATATAAGGGCTGTCGTCAGTTACCGTGGGAATAATGGCTTCTAATTTTTCAAGCTGTAAATCGAAGTTGATTTTAACATCTTCAACCAGTAATGATTCCCAGACTAAATCTAGTATTTTTTTGTAGCTCTTTGCATCTTCTTCATTTTGTTGTTGCTGGCAATAAAAAACAAAATTGGGATACATTCGTTCACATAGGCAAGCCATAAATAAACGTTGTTGCCATTGTGGTAACTTTTCTATTCTTAATTGAATAGGATTTTTAATCATGATGAAACCTTTTAGACTTTTGATGCACTGCGTCAATTAAATATTGCACATGTTCAACGGGAATATCTTGATGAATACCGTGACCTAAATTAAAAATATGACCAGAATAAGCACCAAATTCATTAAGAATGGCGCTAACATTAGATTCTATTGTAAGTTTATCCGCATATAAAACAGATGGATCTAAGTTGCCTTGTACGGCAATTTTTCCCTTTGATGCAATCGAGCTCAAATTTACAGTCCAATCAACACCAATAGCATCACACCCCGTATTGGCAATACTATCGAACCATAATCCCCCGCCCTTTGTAAAAAGCGTGACAGGCACATAAGATGTGATGTCTGACGTTTTATGACCACGTTTTAATTTTGATAAGATTAATTGCATATAATGCAATGAGAATGTTTGATAACTTTGATGGCTTAATACTCCACCCCAAGTATCAAAAATCATAATAGATTGTGCTCCTGCTTCAATTTGAGCATTTAAGTACAAGGCCACGCTATCAGCAAGCTTTTCAAGTAGTCGGTGTAGCGCTTTAGGTTCGCTATAAAGCATTTTTTTTATTTTAGTAAATGCTTTACTGCTCCCTCCTTCTATCATGTAGGTGGCTAATGTCCATGGACTGCCTGAAAATCCAATTAACGGTACTTTGCCATTGAGCTCTTTTTGAGTTAAACGTATCGCTTCCATCACATAATTGAGTGATTGATTTGGATCAGGAATCGGTAATTGCTCAATATCAGACAAGCAAGTAATCGATTTTGTAAATTTAGGTCCTTCACCTGCCTCAAAATGTAAACCAAGCCCCATAGCATCAGGAATGGTTAAAATATCAGAAAAGATAATAGCGGCATCAAGTTTATATCGTGCTATGGGCTGTAAAGTCGCTTCGCAAGCGAGTTCGGGAGTTTGACATAAAGTCATAAAATCCCCTGCTTTTGCTCTTAACTGGCGATACTCGGGTAAATAGCGGCCAGCTTGACGCATCATCCAAATCGGTGTGTAGTCCACAGGTAAACATTGCAAAGCACGTAAATAACGATCATTTTTTAATTGGCTCATATCTTCAGTTCTTTCAATAAAGAGGTTAGTTTGTCAAAAATTTCAGGATAATATGCGTTTAAGCATAAAAATCACCTGTTTTATCTATTATTTGTGCTCTAAACCTGAGGTTGTGATAATGTATTTTGAGCATAACAGATCAAAGCTTCAGAGATATTTTTCATTACACTACTTTCTGGAGCAAAACGATGCCAATATAACATTCGCCTTTGATATAACCCTTCCGTTAGATTGATTAATTCACCACTTTTTAATTCTTGTTCAACCTGTAATTTTGGTAGCATACAACACGCTGAACCTTGTTTAGCTAGTTGTACAAAGGCTTCAGATGAGCTGGTAATATGGCAAATTACACTGCCTGGCGTGAGGTTGAAGTTTTCTTGCAAAAAGGCTTGATGCATGTCATCTAGATGGTCAAATGCAACAGCTGGGGCTTTTAATAATGAGGAGCGAGTTACACCATTTGGAAAGTACTTTTTAGCAAAATCAGGAGAAGCCACAAAAATATAGTCTAGTGCACCTAATAAATCAGATAGGCAACCCGGTAAAGGGTTAGCTTGAATGCTAATTGCAGCAACCACAGTGCCTAAACGCAATAGTTCTAGCGTATGTTCTTCATCTTTAACTTGTATATCAAACCGTAAGATATTTTTATCTAAAACTGGTTTTAATGCAGGTAATAACCAAGTCGCTAACGAATCGGCATTGATTGCAATAGATAATGATAACGGCGTTGTATTTTGTTCATTATCCCCCAACCATTGTTGTTCTAATAACTCAACTTGGTGCAATAACCCTAAAAGATGTTCACCTTGTTTAGTGGCTTTTGGTGGAATGGTTCTGACCAATAATTGCTGACCAAAAAAGCTTTCTAATTGTTTAATACGTTGCGATACTGCAGGTTGTGTTATACACAATTTATCTGCTGCTCGTTCAAATCCTCGCTCTTTTATCACTGCATCTAATGCTTGTAATGCTCTATAATCTGGACGCTTCATAATCTCTTTAATAATGATTTGATCATTGCTTGAATATTTAAACTAATTGAATTCCGCAATAAATTATAAATATATTAAAAATTAATATATTTTCTTAAAATCCTAATGATTTTTGCTTTCCAATTAGTTACTATGCCATATCTTCAATGATTTTGCTTTCAAAATTTTATTTTTTTAACAAAAATTATCCTCAAATTAGGGTGATATCATGACACAAGACGAATTAAAAAAAGCTGTAGGTTGGTCTGCATTAAAATTTATCAAACCTGATTCTTATGTCGGCGTGGGAACTGGCTCAACAGCATCCCATTTCATTGATGCATTAGCAACAATTAAAGATCAGATCAAAGGGACTGTTTCAAGTTCAGAAGCATCAACTCAAAAATTAAAAAGCTATGGTATTCCAGTATTAAATTGTAACCAAGTCGATAGCTTAGATGTTTACGTCGATGGTGCTGATGAAATCAATCATCATTTACAAATGATTAAAGGCGGTGGTGCAGCTTTAACCCGCGAAAAAATTGTTTCTGCTATTGCTAAGCAATTTATTTGTATTGTTGATGAGTCAAAAGTAGTTGATGTATTAGGCTCTTTCCCATTACCTGTTGAAGTGATTCCAATGGCTCGCTCTTATGTTGCTCGCGAATTATTTAAGTTGGGTGGAAAACCAATCTATCGTCAAGGTGTAGTCACTGATAATGGTAATGTTATTTTAGATGTTCATGATCTCGTCATCGCAAAGCCAATGGAATTAGAAAATAAAATTAATAGCATTGCAGGTGTAGTCACTGTTGGCTTATTTGCGAATAAAGGCGCTGATATTGCACTAGTTGGGTGTAGTACGGGTGTAAAAGAACTCAGATAAAATCATTTGTTAGAACAAATTTAAGAGAGGAAATAATGGTTATTCAGACTTTAACCAAAGATGAAAACAAATTTTTGTTACTCGAGGGAGTTCATCCGAGCGCAATAGATGTATTAAAATCAGCAGGCTTTACCAATATTGAATATCATAAAAGTGCATTATCGCCCGAAGAACTTCAGCAAGCCTTAAAAGATGTCCGTTTTATTGGGATCCGTTCAAGAACACAATTAACCAAAGATATTATCGACGCAGCACCAAAACTCGCTGGCATTGGCTGTTTTTGTATTGGCACCAATCAAGTGGATCTTGATGCGGCAACGGTGAAAGGTATTCCAGTATTTAATGCGCCATTTTCTAATACTCGATCAGTTGCTGAACTTGTTTTAGCTGAAGCAATTTTGTTATTGCGCCGAGTACCTGAAGCAAATGCTAAAGCACACCAAGGCAAATGGAATAAGATTGCCACAGGTTCGCACGAGGCACGTGGTAAAAATTTAGGCATCATTGGCTATGGTCATATTGGTAGCCAATTAAGCATTTTAGCTGAATCACTAGGGATGAATGTCTATTTTTATGATATTGAAACAAAACTGCCTTTAGGTAATGCTAAACAAATTTCAACAATGAAAGAGTTATTGTCTATAAGCGATATTGTCTCCATGCATGTGCCGGAAAACGCAACGACTATCAAGATGATCAGCGATAACGAAATCGATGCCATGAAATCAGGTTCAATTTTGATTAATGCTTCGCGCGGTAGAGTCATCGATATTGATGCATTAACTAAAGCGCTAAACACTCATAAACTGAGCGGTGCAGCCATTGATGTTTTCCCAACTGAACCGGCTAGTAATAACGATCCGTTTGAATCACCATTGTGCCAATTTGATAACGTGATTATTACACCACACATTGGCGGTTCAACAAGCGAAGCACAAGAAAACATTGGTATTGAAGTCGCCACAAAACTAGCTAAATACTCAGACACTGGCGCAACGCTTTCAGCGGTTAATTTTCCAGAAGCCTCTTTACCAATTCCAGCTAAAGGCGCAAGCCGTTTTATCAATATTCACCATAATCAACCCGGTGTATTAACCGCTATTAATACCTTATTTGCCGAACAAGGTCTGAATATTTCAGCCCAGTATTTACAAACCGATCCTAAAATTGGTTATGTTGTTATTGATATTGATAGAGTTGAACAAAGCAAAGCTGAAGAGTTGTTAGTGAAACTGAAAAATGTATCAGGAACAA
Source organism: Gilliamella sp. X-46 (assembly GCF_057063525.1). Taxonomy (NCBI): domain Bacteria; kingdom Pseudomonadati; phylum Pseudomonadota; class Gammaproteobacteria; order Orbales; family Orbaceae; genus Gilliamella; species Gilliamella sp. X-46. Next base: position 13,883 of record NZ_JBXSQH010000018.1, read on the forward strand.
TCCGGGCCAGATTGTTATTTTAAGCGATTCAAGCAAGATAGATGGATTAACATTATTTTTTACAATAGGTTAATCCATCCAAAACAAGTTCTAAATCAATTTTATTGATTTTGTCTAATCGTATTTAGATAATGATATTTTTATATTATTTATCAATCACTTTTACTTTAATCACTTTAATACCTTTTTGCATTAGTGCATCATAATATCTATCATCTAAATTATCATCAGTGATAATTGTATCGACAGCACTTAAATCACAGACTACATTTGGGCTACGCCGTCCAAATTTGGTTGAGTCAGCTAATAATATTAATTTTGCTGCTGCTTTGCTCATCGCCACACTACCGTGATAACTTTCATTAAAAGTTGTTATGCCACCCACTAAATCTACTCCATCCGCGCCCATAAATAGTTTATCAAATGTATAAAGTTCAAATGCGGCTGCTGTCGATGCACTATTACTGTGAAAAGAGGCTGATTTTCGACGAAAGGTCCCCCCAGACAGAATAATGGTATAATTATTATTATAAGCAACTAGCTCGTTTACTATATGTAGGCTATTAGTCAAAATAGTCAGATTATCGAATCTAGCAAGCATAGGTATCATTTGTGCAACTGTACTACCAGAATCAAAAATAATTGAATCGCCCTCATGAATCAGGTTAGCCGCTTCTTCTGCTATTGCTTTTTTCGATGCGGTGTTAATGTAAGTTTTATGATCGATGGCTCTATCACCAACTTCACGATTTAACATAGCACCACCATAAGTACGTAAAACCAAACCACTTTGGTGAAGCTGGGTTAGATCTTTTCGAATAGTTGTTCCTGTTGTTTTAAAATGTTCCACCAATTCATCAACACTAACCTGTCCATGGTTTTGGAGGTATTCTAAAATAGCTGTTTGTCGTAGCCTTACTTTCATACAAAAATTCCATCATTATTAGTATACAAAAATTTTTATTTTACAAAATATTATACTGTACAATGAAAGAAATTACTTTTTAAAATAAAAGATAATTTTCAATTATTTGCTGTTAAGGCAGTAGTTAATGCACTTTGTGATGCTGCATCATTCGGAAATATCTTTTCTGGAATGATTTTTGATACTGATAATCCATGTAATTGTAAAATGGGTTTAGGTAAAGCAAATACCGTTATCCCTTTCATTATGACTGAATCGATAACAACTTTATTTTCATCTAATGAAATTGCAATTAATACCCTTGGCATAAACCGTTTACCTTTGCTACGACCAACGCCTAAATAAGTGCCTTTTTTCATGGCTAAGAAAGCTTGATTAAAACGGCGAATTTGAAACCAACTAAAAACGATTTGGATACACCAAGCAATTAAGGCAATAGTGATTAACGTGGTCGTCATATTTGTGATTTTCCATTTAATGTAAGTTAGAATAAAAAGTGCGATAAGTCGTAAATTAACTTTCGCACTTTATTTTAACTAGAACATTACTTGTCCGCCAGTGATGTTGATTGATTGTCCTGTGCAATAAGATGCTTTATCGCTTGCATAAAATAGCAATACATTAAGGACATCTTGATAATCACAACCACGTTTTAACGGCACTTTATCAATATAAACTTGCTCAACTTGCTCATCTGGAATACCTAATTTTTTAGCATATTGAGGTATTAATGATTGGAACATTGGTGATTTTAGCAAATTCCCCAACATTAATGAGTTTACCGTAATGCCATAATCAGCGAGATCAAGTGCCAGTGATTGAGTTAATCCAACACCACCAAATTTAGCTGCACTATAACCAGAATTATGCTTACTACCTACTTTGCCTGATTTGGAGTTAATTTGGATAATTCGTCCATGAGTTTTGTGTTTTACCATTAATTTAGCAAACTCACGCGCACATAAAAAATAGCCTGTAAGATTTACATTAACCGATAATTGAAAATCACTTAATGTAAAATTAGTAATAGGTGCAGCTCTTGCAATACCCGCACTGTAGACCATTAAGTCAACACGTTTGAATGTATCATCAGTATCTTGAGCTAGTTTAATGACACTGTCTTCATTTGTTGCGTCAACAGCAAAACCTTTGGCTGTACCTGCTCCATGTTTTTTGTTAATTTCTTCGGCCACTTTATTTGCATTAGTAACATTTAAATCAGCAACAACAACTTTGTATCCAGCATCGGCTATGCCTTTACATAAAAATTCGCCTAAAGTTTGGCCACCACCTACAACGACTGCTACTTGTTTCATTTTTAAGTTCCTTAGTCATTTAAAATTATAATTTCATCACCCACACAAAGTTGATCTGGTACATCCCCTTTTACATGTACCGTTCCAGGCAATTCAGCCTGATGATTACCATCAAATCTTAATGTGATATGTCCCAACTCTCGAAAATTAATACTGCCTACATCACCGACTGCAGTAATTTCATAAACATGTTTACCTAATTTAATTTCCTGACCTACTTGCAAGTCTTGCTGCAAATCATCATGACTGTGAACAAAACAGTACTCAGCTAAATCTGCTGGTGCGCCATTCTTAAACAGGATTAGCATTCCATCAGCTAATGCCTCTTGGGCAAATTCACCAATTTGATTAATTTTTGAATGATAGATAACATTTGCCATTATTAACCTTCCGTCCGCTTAAGATGGGATTTATTCATCCCATTTTTTAATTTATTGATATATAAATAATGAAACAGCCCATGCAATTAAGACCGTTGGCGCGCCAGTTAAAAAACGACTAACCAACACAGATGGAACCCCTACTCTCACTGTATCTTGTTTAGCTTCAGCTAGTGATAACCCCACAGGAATAAAGTCACATGCAGCTTGAGCATTAATAGCAAACAATGCTGGTAATGCTAAATGAGGAGGAATATTACCAAGCCCAATTTGTACACCAACTAAAGTACCAATAACTTGAGCAATAACCGCTCCAGGACCTAAGAAAGGAGAAAGTAATGGGAAAGAACAGATCAAGGCTAATATAACAAGTCCAAATGGGTTGTTTGCTAAAGGAACAAGCCCATGAGCAATAAAATTACCTAATCCCGATGCAATGATGATTCCAATTAATGCTGATACAAACGCCATAAAAGGAAGTATTGTTTTAAGTACCGTATCAATAGTATCACGACCAGCTTGGAAGAAAACGGCAACGCCAGATCCCATACCAATACCAATCCTTGCTAGTAATCCGTCGCTTTGTTCAGTAATTTTTTTACTGCTGTCATATTCCTTAAATTCAGCTGATTTATTATTTGTTTGCGGTTCTTTGGCTGCTGATACCATTTCGCTTACGCTATCACCTTCTTTTTCTATCAATTTGATATTGTTTGTCTTTACTGCTGAAACATAAATATCTTCAACAATATATTGGGCAAGAGGACCTGATTTACCTGTTGCATGAATATTGACAGTTGGTACGCGGTTTTTTGGATAGATACCACAACGTAACGTTCCACCGCAGTCAATAACCGCTACACCGATTTCTTCTTTAGGTGGTTCACCTTCTTTGAATCCATCAATAGCTTCCCACCCTGTTAATTCCGCTAATGTATCAACAATCGCTGGACGCGTTCCTGCTGCAATATAGACAATTTTTTTCCCTGCAATGACAGGAAGTTCTAAAGGCCCACCCCAACCAGCTTCGCCTCTTTCAATACGAATAAATTTAGCCATTTTTATATTCCTTATTCCTTATAATTTTACAGATGAACTTTTCTTTCTAATTTAATACCCATTTTTCTTTCAAAAATGGCTGTACAAAAGTCAGTAATCCAACCTCTAAAAAAGTTAGTACCTAAACCAACAAGGAAATAACTCACAGCAAGAGGACCTAAAGGTAAATGTAATGTAGTTAAACCTGCCGCTATCCCCAAATAAACAAAAAGCTCACCAGGGTTAACATGTGGAAATAATCCATTCATTGAATGGCAACTATAAGATGAAGCTGCATAGTAGCTTGGTTTGTAAAACTCTGGCATAAAACGACCTAAACTTAATGTCATTGGATTACAAAAAACAAAAGTACCAATAAGCGGTAACAGTAAATATCTAGAAATGGGATTACCCGCACAAGCTTGCGCTAAACGCTCAATACGTTCTTGTCCAATAAATTTAATCACTGCATTCATTACAACAAGTAATGAAATTAATAATGGTAGAATTCCCGTTACCATCCCAACAAATACTTTTCCGCCTTCTTGGAATAAACCAATAAACCATTCAGCACCAAATGAAATAGCATCAATCATATTGTCTCCTATTGAGTTGAATTCGAGTTGATAATATCAACACCAAACCACAAAAACTTTTAAATAGATCACAATTTGAAAAAATATCTTTCATTTTGAAAGAAAGTTAATTCAAAAAATAATTAAATTAAAATAAAGAAAATAAATGAAAGTGATAGATTGCTGAAATAACAGTAATAGTTAAAAATAGCTGATTTTTATTGGACATTAATTGTGAGTTGGCGTAACTTGGTACAAAAGCGTTGTTTTATTATTCAATTTAAGGAGAATATATTATGGCTAAAAGTATTACCTCGGCAAAAAAATTACAACAAACAGCAATTTTATTCCCTACTGACTTAGGTCAAAAAGCGTCAAAAGATATTTCTGGAGCAATGAATTCTGTTTTAGCAGATGTTTTTGCTTTATATTTAAAAACCAAAAACTTTCATTGGCATGTGAGTGGTCCTCACTTTCGTGATTACCATTTAATGTTAGATGATCATGGTGAAGAACTATTTGCCATGACAGATCCAATTGCAGAACGTGTACGTAAATTAGGCGGAACAACACTACGTTCAATTGGCCATATCGCTAAATTACAAAGTATTTCTGATAATGATGCTGATTTTGTTGAACCATCAGATATGCTTGCCGAACTTTGCCAAGATAATGTAAGACTGACTGAGCGTATGCGTGTAGCACATGATATCTGTGATAAGTACAACGATACGGCCACAGCAAGTTTAATTGAAGAGTGGATAGATCAAACAGAACAACGTGCATGGTTCTTATTTGAAGCCGGACGAAAAGTCGACTCATCAGGACATTAATAAATAATTATTAATGAATAAGATAAGAGGCATACTCAGTGCCTCTTATTAAAAATACGTGGAGATTTAAGATGAGTAAAAAAATTGCTGTACTGGTTGGGAGTTTACGTAAAGACTCTTATAACTTAAAAGTGGCAAAAGTTTTTCAGAAAATAGCACCACCATCACTTTCGTTACAAATTATCCAAATTGGGGATTTACCTTTATATAATGAAGATATTGATAATAATACCCCTCCAGCCTCTTATACTCGTTTTCGTCAAGAAATAGCCGATTGTCAGGGTGTTATTTTTGTGACACCTGAATATAATCGGGGCTTACCAGCAGTGATCAAAAATGCAATAGATGTAGGCTCTCGCCCTTATGGTAAGAGTATTTGGTCAAAAAAACCTGCTGCGGTTGTTTCCGTTTCACAAGGTGCAATTGGTGGGTTTGGTGCTAATCATCAATTACGACAATCTTTAGTCTTTTTAGATATGCCGACACTACAACAACCTGAAGCTTATATTGGCAATGTGAATGCTGCTTTTGATGAAAGCGGTAATATTACTTCCAAAAGTAAAGAGTTTTTAACCGTTATCATTAATAGCTACGCCAGTTGGGTTGAAAAGTTAAGTCAATAACGCTTTATTTTACGATTCACAGTCAATATAATTGGCTGTGTTTTCTTAGCAAGCAAATTAACTCGTTTTGTCATGCCTATATTTCTTCCTAATAGTGAACAAAAATTATTACATCGCGCGCAGTTAGTGGCGGGGTACACTTTTGGCGAAATCGCACAATATTTAAACATCCCTATCCCCGCTAATTTAAGCAAACAAAAAGGTTGGGTAGGAAATCTTATCGAAATTTTTTTAGGTGCTAATGCTGGTAGTAAGGCTGAGCGTGATTTTGCTAATTTAGGAATTGAATTGAAAACAATTCCTGTTGATAAGCAAGGTAAACCGTTAGAAACTACTTTTGTCAGCGTCACACCATTAATGGCTAATCATGGCGTTATTTGGGAAACCAGCCATGTTAAATATAAACTAACAAAAGTACTTTGGATCCCAATAGAAGGCGAAAGAACGATTCCTCTTGCTGACCGAAAAGTAGGAAAACCTATTTTGTGGACACCAACTCAAGAACAAGAGCAACAACTCAAGCAAGACTGGGAAGAATTAATGGATATGATAGCGCTAGGACAGGTTGAAAAAATTACCGCTCATTACGGCACCTATCTACAACTGAGACCCAAAGCAGCCAATGGGCAAGCACTTACTGAAGCAATTGGTGAAAATGGACAAATTATTTTAACGCGCCCAAGAGGATTTTATCTTAAAAAGTCATTTACTATGCAAATTTTAGATAATGCAATGAAGTCTTAATAATTTTTATGTTCAATTAAATAGCACACACCATTACATATCATAATCATCACCTCCTAGTTTTAAAAACAAATAATATTACTTTCATATAGTTGACACAAAAATCAAATCTACGTCACATTTTTTCACATTAGTGATTTACTTAGATCAAATGTGAGAATAAATTCACCTTAACATTTGTGAAACAATAAGAGAATTTGTGAGGGTTTAATATGAATTTTATTTTATCTGGGCATGGGAACGTTGCTATTGAAATGAAAAAAAGTATCGAAATGATAGCTGGAAAATACCTCAATTTACATGCAATAACTTTTGAACCTGGTGAAGGTATTGAAAGTTTGCAAGATAAATATCTAAAAATTATTAACCAATCAGAAAACCAGCAATTCATTATTATCACTGATATTTTTTCTGGTAGTCCTTATAACGCGGCAGCGATATTAGCGCTGAAACGAAGAAATATTGAAGTTATCAGCGGGCTCTCCTTACCACTTTGTTTGGAGTTATTAAATTCTGATTACTCCTTAATCAATATTGAAAACGCATTTGAACAACTTGACAACGTCAAATTGGATTTTATCAAGTCATTCAAATCATTATCTAAAAATGCATGTATAGAGGAGGATTTATAAATGATTATAAATTTAGTTCGCATTGATGATCGTTTAATTCATGGTCAAGTGACGACTGTTTGGACCAAAGAAGCCAAAGCAGAAAGAATAATTGTTGTAAGTGATGAAGTTGCCAATGATGAAATCCGTGCAACACTCGTTAAACAAGCAGCCCCTCCAGGCACTAAAGTTTCGGTAGTGAGCATTGAAAAAGCTGTAGCTGTTTATAAAAACATAAAATATGAACATGATACCGTATTTTATCTATTTACTAATCCAACCGATGTGTTGCGCTTAATTCAAGCTGGTGTTCCTATTAAAAATGTCAATATTGGTGGTATGTCATTCAAAGCTGGTAAAAAACAAATTACTAAAGCTGTTTCTGTTGATGAAAACGACGTATCGGCATTTAGAAAAATGCATGATATTGGAGTAAATCTTTATTTAAAAGTGGTGATTACTGATCCTTTTGTCGATTTTATCAAACTACTTGAACAAGAATTTCCATATTAATAATCACTATTAATAACAAAATAGGAGGCAATAATGGAGATTTCATTATTTCAAATCATATTAGTTTTTATTTTTTCTTGTGTGGCTGGTATGGGGAGTGTGCTGGATGAGTTTCAAACTCATCGTCCATTAATTTCCTGTACTGTAATTGGTTTAATTTTAGGAGACGTCAAAACCGGAATTATTCTTGGAGGTACATTGGAACTTATCGCATTAGGTTGGATGAACATTGGAGCAGCGCAGTCACCCGATTCAGCATTAGCCAGTGTTATATCAACTATTTTAGTTGTAGTTGGTAAACAAGATATCCAAACTGGCATCGCTATCGCATTACCAGTTGCTGCAGCAGGACAAGTACTTACAGTATTTGCTAGAACCATCACAGTGGCCTTTCAACATGAAGCAGATAGTGCAGCTGAAAAAGTCCAATTTAGAAAAATAGAATTATTACATTTTAGTGCACTTTTTGTTCAAGCGCTAAGAGTGGCAATTCCGGCGACATTAGTTGCTATATATGTTGATGCAAACACAGTAAATAGATTATTAAATTTATTACCTGATATTGTTACTGGCGGCCTTGCTGTTGCTGGTGGATTTATTGTTGTTGTCGGTTATGCCATGGTTTTAAATATGATGATGGTCAAATACTTAGCACCATTTTTCTATCTGGGTTTTATTTTGGGTGGATACCTAAACTTTAGCCTCCTGTCATTTGGTATTTTAGGAGTCATTTTTGCCATTATTTATGTTCAATTAAATTCTAAATTTAATACAGTTAAAAATAATGAAAATGCAATAAATCTATCAACCAATAGCAAATCAATTATTGCCGATGATGAATTAGATGATTAATTAACAAGGATTTTATTATGAAAGAAATGATAAACACCATCCAAAAAAAAGATATTATTAATACGTTTATTCGATCTAATTTTCAACAAGCTTCTTTTAACTATGAACGAATTCACGCTTTGGCATTTTGTGTGGATATGATACCAACAATAAAACGAGTCTACAAAACAAAAGAAGAACAACGTGAAGCCTTAAAACGACATCTCGCTTTTTTTAATACTACTCCTGCGATGTGTGGTCCTATACTTGGTGTCACAATGGCAATGGAAGAAGCAAGAGCCAACGGTGCACCTATTACAGATGGGACAATTAACAGTTTAAAAATTGGATTGATGGGACCGTTGGCCGGTGTCGGTGATCCATTGGTATGGGGAACACTCCGCCCAATTACAGCAGCACTTGGTGCATCATTAGCGCTTTCCGGCAATATAGCCGGCCCATTATTGTTTTTTATTCTGTTTAATTTAGTTAGGCTTGCTATGAAATGGTATGGACTGACTTATGGTTTATCAAAAGGGATAGGGATTGTTAAAGATCTTTCCGGCAATATTTTACCAAAATTGACAGAAGGCGCGTCAATTCTTGGATTATTTATCATGGGAGTATTGGTCACAAAATGGACTTCAATTAACGTTCCATTAGTTGTATCTCAAACAGCTGACATAAATGGTAACCAAATCACAATGACAGTTCAAAGTATACTTAATGATCTTGTTCCAGGCTTATTACCGCTTGGATTAACACTCTTAATGATGAAACTACTCAGGAAAAAAGTAAGTCCAATAATACTCATTTTTATACTTTTTGCTGTAGGTATTATTGGATATGGTTTAGGAATACTTGCTTAACAAAATGATAAATAAATGTTTATTAAAATTTAAAGAGTTTTAAGTTCAATAACCAAAATTCAAAAAGTACGCAAAAAGGTTAGTCAGTTATTTTATTTACACAATATAAATAAAATCTTTCAGCCTTTTTGTGTCTGCCCTTCAACAAGATTTAACTTATCAAAGAGGAATATATGAAAACTCAAGCTGTTAGGTTGTATGGTAAAAATGATTTGCGACTAGAGTCGTTCGAACTTCCCCAAATAAATGATGATGAAATTTTAGTTTCGGTAGTTGTAGATAGCATGTGTATGTCTTCATTGAAATTAGTCAATCAAGGAGAAGATCATAAAAAAACACCACCTGATTTAGTCAATAATCCTATCATTATTGGTCACGAATGCTGTGGTGAAATTTTAGAAGTTGGCAAAAATTGGCAGCATAAATTTAAAGCGGGACAAAAATATGTAGTACAAGCGAATCTACAACTTAAGGATAGTCCTTATTGTGTCGGTTATTCTTATCCATACACAGGAGGATGCGCCACTTATATGATCATTAATCATGATGTATTAAAACAAGATTGTTTAATTCCATATGATGGCAACACCTACTTTGAGGGTGCTTTAATTGAACCTTTATCCTGTGTTATTGGCGCATTTAATGCTAATTATCATTTAAAACCTAATAGTTACCAACATGTTATGGGCATAAAACGCGGTGGGGATCTGATAATTTTAGGTGGAACAGGCCCAATGGGGATGTTGGCAATTGATTATGCTCTAGGGGGACCAATAAAACCTAAAAAAGTGGTTGTCACAGGACGGAGTAAAGAAAAAATTGCTCATCTTAAAACGTTGTATCCTCCTCGTAATGGCATTGAACTTGAATTTGTTGATATATCAAATGTTGATGACCAATTAGAATCATTAAAAAGCCATTCGACCAAAGGTAGTTTTGATGATGTTTTTGTTTTTTTACCTTCACAAGAATTAATTCAATTAGCATCAAAATTATTAGCTTTTGACGGTTGTCTTAACTTTTTTGCAGGTCCTCAGAATAAAGATTTTTTAGCTGAAATTAACTTTTATGATGTCCATTATAACTTTACCCACATTGTTGGAACATCTGGTGGAAATACCGACGATATGCGTGAGGCAGTCAAACTTATTGAAGCTGGAGCTGTTGATGTAGCTAAAATTGTTTCACATATTATGGGGATCAATCAAGCTAGTAAAGCAACTCAAATGCAAGATAAAATTAAAGGTGGTAAAAAGTTAGTTTATACCCATAAGCAATTTGAACTTAAAAATATAGAATCATTGACTGATAGTAAAGATGATATTGCATTAAAACAAATACTGAATAAAAATCATGGAATTTGGTCAAAAGAAGCTGAAGATTTTATATTAAATTATTTTCCTGATATTGAACCTTAATTTTTGATATACTTTATTAGCATCAAGATGTCATCATGCTGAAAATAAATGACTTCTTGATGTTATTAAATAGGCTAATTTTTAAAACAATAGATAATAAGATAACGCTACAATGATAAATCACAATTTTAGCAATAACGATTTTGAGCAACATAAAATGTTAATTAAAATTGCACAGCTGTATTATGAAGAAAATAAAACGCAGTCAGAGATAGCAAAAATAGTTCATATACATAGGTCGAGCATAAGCCGAATGCTAAAAACAATACGTGAATTAGGCCTCGTCTCTATTTCAATTAATTATGATTTATTACCCAATATCGCCTTAGAAGAAAAGATTTGTAGTCAATTTAATTTAAAACAAGTTATTGTTGTGCCTGTTAACCCCAATTTAGATAATGATACGAAAAATCAAATTGTGTGTAATGTAACATCTAGTGTATTACTTAAAAATATTCACGATAACGATGTTATTGGTATATCTTGGGGACGCTCAATTAATTATATTGTCGATAGTTTAAAAAATGACAATAATACATTTGACAATATAACCATTGTACCAATGATTGGTGGACCTTCTGGAAAAATTGAAACAAAATATCATGTCAATAACATTGCCTATAAATTATCCAACAAACTGAAAAGTAAATCGATATTAATTGATTACCCAGCCATTGTTGACACATCTAAATTGAAAGCTGAAATTGAAAAAACTCAGCACATGAAAGAGTTAAAAGATTGGTGGAATAAAATAACCGTAGCATTGTTTAGTATAGGTTGCCCCGCCATATCTAAAAGTTCAATTTGGTACGGTTTTTATGGCGAACTATTCCAAACGATTACCAATAAAAAAATTGTGGGCGATATATTATCTCGATTTTATGATAAAAATGGAGCTGAATTAGATACACCATTCTCTAATCAAATTATTGGCGTCACCTTAGATAAACTAAAACAAATCCCACTTAAAATTTGTGCTAGTGGTGATCCCGAAAAACTTAATAGCTTAGTTGCAGCATTAAATGCAAATTATATTGATATATTAGTCATTAGTGATGAGTTAGCTAATCAACTAATTGACTAATTTTCAAACCAAAATAATAAAAAATAGTCTTAATTAATAACAATACTCTTTTTGATATTTAATATCAAAAAAATCTAAATAATATCAAGTATTAAAATTTTTGAATTTCGTTGATAATTATAAAGTTGCTTTTTTTTAATTGGCAAATCATCTACCTCTGCTGGATTGAATCCTTTTTCCCTAAACCAGTGAATACTACGAGTAGTGAGAACAAATATTTTTTCTAATCCTAATTGGGTTGCTTTTTCAGTTAACTTTTCAATTAATACGTTCCCCCGAGAAGAGCTACGATAATCTGGATGAATAGCTACACAGGCCATTTCGCCCATTTTTTCTTCAGGGTAAGGATAAAGCGCAGCACAACCTATTGTCATATTATCACGTTCAATAATGGTAAATTTATCAATTTCCATTTCTAATTGTTCACGAGATCGTTTAACCAATACACCTTGTTCTTCCAGTGGTCGAATAAGTTCTAAAATCCCACCAATATCATTAATCGTTGCCGAACGAACCTTCTCAGAATGCTCCATTGCAACTTGTGTTCCAATTCCATCGCGCGAAAATAATTCTTGTAAAATCGAACCATCAATCAAATAACTTACCAAGTGGCTTCGTCTAACTCCACTTCGGCATGCTTTAGATGCCGCGCGTAAAAACCGTGCTTCACTGGATAAATGTTTGCCTTGCTGTTCTTTTTGATTAACATAATTATCTGCATCAACAGGATAAAGGTCAGTAATGACACGACCTTGTTCATCTAAAACCCCTTGTTCTGCACAAAAGCTGATTAATTTATCCGCTTTTAAGCGAATGGCAACTTCAGCTGCAACATCCTCAGATGCTAAATTAAAACTTTCTCCAGTAACCGAAACGCCAACAGGGCCTAATAACACAATAGAGCCACGAGCTAGCTGTTCTGCTATCGCCTCGTTATTGATTCTTCGAATTTTACCTGTATGACAAAAATCAACGCCATCATCTACACCCAATGGTTGGGCAATTACAAAATTACCACTGACAACACTGATATGAGCACCTTGTAATGGAGTATTATTTAAACTCATCGATAAACTTGCGGTAATATTAAGTTGTAATGATCCTGTAACTTGTTTAATGATGTCTAGCGTCATTGCATCAGTGATGCGCGTATTTTTATGATATTTCGGTACAATATGATGGTTTTTTAAAGACTCATCGATCTGATTACGAGCACCATTGACAATAACAAGTTTAATACCAAGACTATAGAGTAAACCAATATCACTGATAATACTTGAATAATTATTACTTTTTAACACTGCACCTGTGAGCAAAATTACAAATGTTTTTCCATGATGAGCATTAATATAAGGTACTGAATGTCTTAATCCATCAACTAATTCAGTTGTACGTTCTTGCATTTTTACAACCACCTTAAAATGAATATTTATTCAAATTAAATGTAATTTTATTTATTTTTAATCTAATAGCAAGTAATATTTTAAGCATCTATCAACAATCTAAATATTTACTATTTATAAAAGATAAAACTGAAAATCGATAAGTATCTGATTGAAAAATGGCCAATTAGCCCAACATTAAATAGTTAATTAAAAAGATTAAATTAAAATTTTAAAAACCGTTAGTATGAAAAAAAGCATGCCATATTGGCATGCCCCATAACATTAAACTTTAGATCTACAAATTATATTTTTGTTAAATCAATGACCTTCTTAAAACGATAAAAAACAATTGATCCAAGTAATACACTTGATACTGCAATAAAAAAGTCTATTAAAATAGCATAACTGACATTGATCATAGCTAATTTTGGCACTATACGCGGAATGACAACAAACGATAGTCCACTGAATGTATACATACAACCAACGGCCAGACCTTTACGAGTAGGGAACAGTTGTTGCATTACAACCAAAGTCAACTGTAACACACCTCCTGCAGCAGTAAACCCTACGCCAATTGCGGCAATGACACACATGACTGGCGAAATATTGAAATAAAACACAATTAATACTAAGGCAGACAAAGCAGGCAGAATAATAATACAAAATATTGGTTTTAAGAAACGTTTAACCACAAATGCTGTAACAAATACCGAGATAATGGATGCGGTGCTATAATAGCTAATCAGTTGTTTTGCATCGATATCGTTCATATTAACACCTTTAACAGCGATAGTTGGCAACCACTGTAAAATAATGACAAATGTTGCTGTTGTAGTAAATCCCATGATAATCAGTAAAATACCTTCAAATTCAAATCGAGGATTACCTGTAAAATAGTTTACTGAACCTTCACAACCTTTGATTGTCGTATCTTTATGTGGGAATTGTTGAGGTAATAATAATAAACTGTTAATGATTAAATAAGCAGTAAAACCAAGAAACGCCCAACCATACCATATTTTGTTGGTATCAAAAAAAGTAACAATAAAAGGTAGAACTAGCGTTCCGATGGAAATAAAAGCTTTTATAAGGACGCTTGCAGAGCTCGCAGATCCAGGAAAGCATTCAGTTAACGCAGGCATAGAACCTGTATCTAAAAAAGAATTACCTGCCCCCACGGCAATCGCTAAACAAAAAGCTATATGAATGTTGGTACAAAAAATGATCCCTACAAAAAAAATAGCATAACAGATCATACCTAGATAAATAAATAACTTTCTACCAAATTTATCTGATAGCACCCCACCAATGAACATTAAAAAGATTTTGCCAATTCCTATGCCTGATGCAACATAACCAAGCCCAACTATATCAGTATTTAGTTGCTTTGAAAGCGCTAGGGAAAATTGCATAATCACAATTAGCGCAATACTTTGAATAATATAGTTTGCATAAATAGATCCAACAATTCCATAAGAATTGACCTTTCGATTTTCCATTTGTCATACTCCATATGTAAAACATAAAACTTTAGTTCTATTCAATATATATGTATTAATATTAGGCAAAAAGAGTAAGTCTAGATTTGTTACTTAACTTTTATCTTTTTTATTCCTAAAAAATATCAAAAATATGACATAAAATTAAAGTCATATAGAATTTTATTATTGTCTATCACCAATAAAAATACCACTTTTTAAGTGGTATCTGTTATAAAAGGTTAAATTAACTTCCAAGCATTTCAAGCATTTTAGCTAGGATCAAGCTTTCATCTTGATCAACATTCACTATATGGTGCGCAGCATCATGATATAAAGGCAGTCTTTCAGCTAACACCTTTTCTATTTCATCAGCAATAGATAAACCCGTTAATGAGGGTCTTTGAGCAACATTCGGATCTTTCATTAAACGAGCAGCTAGTGTTGCCGCTGGCGCAGATAAAAAGATAACCGTACCATTTTGTTTCATAAAATGGCGGTTATGCTCAGCTAATACCATGCCTCCACCAGTTGCAATGACACGATTGGGTTTAGTTGTATCAACAAGCACTTGGCTTTCTCTTGCTCTAAATCCTTCCCAACCTTCTTTTTCAACAATTTCAGCTACTGTTTTTTGAGTAGTCTCAAGTAAATGGCTGTCGGTATCAATAAAAGAAAACGATAGCTTATTTGCTAACATTTTTCCCATTGTTGTTTTACCTGCTGCTCTTGCACCAACTAAAAAAATTGTTTTATTCATATTGGGTTCTGTCCTTTTTTCTTTACAGAATATGTTAGCCATGCTAGTAATTCGCTCTTATTTTGCAATATATTTTAAATATTATTTAATAAATTTAAAAAATAATTTTTAATGAAATCTAACATCACGTTTAAAAATATTTCTGTAAATATTTTTTACAAAAATTATAGAGATTTTAAATAGTGCTAAAATTTTTTTGATAAAACCAATTAACACAGTTTTTCTAGACCACGAAAATAGAGCTCTGTCGCGATCGATTGATGTAATCGCCACTGAATAATGTCAAGGTCAATATTTACCTTTTTAAACTCTTCGTATGTCATAAAATAACGAATAGTATTACTACCGACACGATCATTGATACTATTGATGATGATATTTATTTTTTCAATTCGAAGCTTTTTTAGCTCTTGCATTGCTGTTGTAACAAATTCTGGAATGGGTTTTGTTCCATTTTCCCAATCATGCCATGTATTAATATCTGTTTTACCAATATATTCACTGGCCTCTGACACTTTTAACATAAAGAAACGACGATATGCTTGCAATTCTAAATTAGTCATAAATGCTCCTTATTATGATGCTCTTGGACTATTCAATTGATATATTAGCTTTGTTTAGACCAATTAATTTGGCAATCACAAAGCAATTATATAAATAGCGGAAAACATGACTAACTCTAATTAACTAGCCATATTTGCCATTTGAGTAATTATTTTTTAGTCAAAGCATCAATTACAGCCTGTTTTGCGCGTTCAGAAAGATTTTTCCCTGTCCAAATTTTAAACTGAGCATTTGCTTGGCCAATAAACATTTCACGTCCTGAAATTGACTCCCAGCCAGCTTGTTCTGCTTCTTGTCTAAAACGCGTATTATATGGAGTATAAACAATATCATAAGCCACACCATTACCTTTAAACCAAGCTTGTTTATAAGGTGTTTGATCTTCAAATTTACCCGTCATGCCTAATGGTGTTGAGTTAATAATAATTTGAGCCTCAGCTTTACTACGATCTTCCCATTTAATAGTTTTAAGATTGAATTCATTAGCTAACATATTAGGTAAATCATCCACAATATCTGTTACTGTAATATCGGTATAACCAAGTTCCTGTAGCCCAACAACAGCTGCGCGAGCAGCTCCCCCTGCACCAAGTAATAATACTTTGTTATAATCTGCAGGTAGTTTTTTTGTTTTAAGCGGTTCCATAAATCCAACAATATCAGTATTGTCACCACAAAGTTTATCCCCATGCCAATAAACCAAATTAGCCGCTCCCGCTTTTTTTACATGCTCGGTTACTTCATCTAAATAAGGAATAATGGTTTGTTTATGCGGAATAGTGACACATAAGCCTCGAATGTTTAATAGCCTTATGGATTTAAATAAAGTTGCAATATCTTCCGGAGGTGTAGCAAAAGGAACTAAAACTGCAGGAATTCCATTGTCTTGAAATGATATAGTATGAATAAGAGGGCTCATACTATGTCCTAAAGGATAACCGATAATGCCGTATATACTATATGGCGTAAACTGGTTCATATAACCTCCTTGAAAATTAGAAAATTAAACCTAAATAGATAAAATCTATAATGCATAGTATTAAAACATATTTATTATAAAATTAAACCGTTTTTGTATTTAATCAACATAATCAAAATTAAAAAGTCATCATTTAGTAGTAATAGACAATAACTGTTATCTATTTGCTAATATTCCTTTGGGCAATAAACTTATTTTTCGCTTAAATAAGATAATGCTTGAGAATTTGCGTATAACAGCGTATACTTCGCTACCTCATTATTGTGGGTGTAGTGTGAGAGGTTAGACTGCTTCTCAGATAGAACTGCAGCAAACTAAAAGCCTGACGAGGTTAATTCCATTAACATATTACGCCCAGGGCTTAAGCATAGAAATTTCGGAGAATTATTGACATGTCACGAGTATGCCAAGTAACAGGAAAAGGCCCTTTAGTAGGGAATAATCGTTCTCATGCGATGAACGCTACTAAACGCCGTTTTCTACCAAACCTTCAAACTCACCGTTTCTGGATTGAGAGTGAAAAACGTTTTGTAAAATTGCGTGTATCTGCTAAAGGTATGCGTACTATCGATAAAAAGGGTATTGATGCAGTTTTAGCTGAACTTCGTGCCCGTGGTGAAAAGTACTAATAAGGAAACCATATCATGGCAAAAGGTGTACGCGAAAAAATTAGATTAGTTTCTTCTGCTGGTACAGGTCATTTTTATACCACTAGCAAAAACAAAAGAACTATGCCTGAAAAAATGGAGATCAAAAAATACGATCCTGTAGTTCGTCAACATGTAGTTTATAAAGAAGCTAAAATTAAATAGTTCTAAATAAACAAAAAACCCAGCAATGCTGGGTTTTTTTATATCTTTTTAAGATTAATGTTGCTCATTGATTGCCATAATAACTATTTAAAAAATAAAAAAGCTTCAGTTTTACCTGAAGCTTGAAATAAATAAAAAATAATAATTTTATTTTAAATATTGTCGCTCATATGATCTTGCTTTTTTATCGTCAAAGACATGTTCCCAACGTGCAATAACAATTGCAGCTAATGCATTACCTACTACATTAACTACAGTTCTTCCCATATCTAAGATTCGCTCAACCCCCATAATATAACCAATACCTTCAAGAGGTATACCGACACTACCAAGTGTTGCTGATAAAACTAAAATTGAAGCACCTGGAACGCCAGCAATCCCTTTAGATGCAATCATTAATGTGATAACAATAATAATTTGATCCAAAATCGTTAAATCAATACTAAATAGCTGTGCTAAAAAGATAACAGTTATGCTTTGATAAAGTGTCGATCCATCAAGATTAAATGAATAGCCTGTAGGAATAACAAAGCTGGTTATTGATTTTGGAGCACCATAAGCTTCCATCTTTTCAATAATCTTCGGTAATGCTGTTTCAGAACTAGCAGTTGAAAATGCAATTACCAACTCTTCTTTTAAAATTTTCAACAATGTAAAAATATTAAAGCGACAAAGTTTACAAACGAGACCTAGTATCACTAATGTGAAAATAATCATTGCCGAATACACAGTCAAAATTAATTTTAATAAAGGCAGTAAGGATTCAAAACCATATTTAGCAACAGTTACTGTAATAAGTGAAAAGACACCAATTGGTGCATAACGCATAATCATGTTAGTTACTTTAAACATGGTATCTGAAATCACTTTTAAGAAGAAAAGAAATGGTTCACGTTGTTTTTCTGGTAAAGACATTAGCCCTAACCCGAAAAAGACACAGAAAAAGATAACCGGTAAAATTGCACCATCAGTCATTGCTTTAAAAATATTTGCAGGAATCATATCAAGAATCATAACAATCAAACCATGTGGTTTTCCGCTCAATTCCTCGGCTGCTTTGGCATATTTACTAACATCTGTGGTTGCAAGAGTAGATGAATCAATGCCTGCTCCCGGTGAAAAAATATTTCCCCAGCAAATACCTAACAAAATCGCAATAGTTGTAATAATCTCAAAATAAAGTATTGTTTTAAATCCTAATGTACCTAATCGTTTCGAGCCACCAATACCCGCAATACCTAGTGTTAATGTGCTGAGTATAATAGGTAATACAATCATTTTAATTAAACGAATAAAAATATCACCCGCTGGTTGGAAAATATTGACTATCGAAAACTGATAATAAGAATGTAGAGGATGAGATGGCACAGAAAGCTCAAATAAATAAGCCCCCATCGCAACCCCTAAAACCAAAGCAATTAAAATTTGCCATGCAAGATTTGTTAAGATTTTCTTTGTAAAAAACATCATCTAATACTATTCCTTTTCGAAATTATTCTAAATAAAAAAGGATTAGTTATATTAACTAATCCTTTTTTATAATTAAAAATTATTCTTCGGTCCCCTGCACCAAATCACTCCGCTCTCCACATTGCGATAATAATTCGGATTCATTATCATCCTCTGTTTCAGCGATTCGCTGTAACCCCACTACTTTTTCGGTTTCAGCTGTTCGAATAAGCATAACCCCTTGAGTATTACGACCAACAATACTAACTTCTGAAACTCGAGTACGAACAAGCGTTCCTGCATCTGTAATTAACATGATTTCATCTGTTTCATCAACTTGAACAGCCCCAACCACAGCTCCATTACGCTCACTCACTTTTATAGAAATAACACCTTTAGTTGCTCGTGATTTCGTTGGGTACAATTCTTGCTGTGTACGTTTACCATAACCGTTTTGGGTTGCGGTTAAGATTGCTCCATTTCCACGTGGTACTATCAAAGACACCACTTTGTCATCACTATCAAGTTTTATACCTTTAACACCCGCAGCAGTTCGCCCCATACAACGAACTTTATTCGCAGGGAATCGAACAACTTTACCGTTGGCTGAGAATAACATAATATCCTCAGTAGTTGAAAATTGTGAAACTTCATTATCTTCAGTATCAACATCTTCTATCACGATATCATCATTCATTTCTTCATCATCAGTCATAGCTGAAGGATCATTACGAGTCAAATCAACACCGATCAATTCATCATCATCACGCAAATTAATCGCAATAATGCCGCCACTTCGTGGACGGCTAAATTCAATTAAAGAAGTTTTCTTAACTGTACCTTGTGCGGTAGCCATAAATACACAATGTTCATCATCAAATTCTCTAACTGGCAAAATTGCAGTAATACGTTCATTTTCTTCCAACGGTAATAAGTTTATTATTGGACGACCTCGAGAGCCACGGCTAGCTTCAGGTAATTGATAAACCTTCATCCAATATAATCGACCACGACTTGAGAAACAAAGAATCGTATCATGGGTATTAGCAACTAATAATTTTTCGACAAAGTCTTCTTCTTTAATTTTAGTTGCTGATTTACCTTTACCACCACGACGTTGAGCTTCATAATCTGAAAGCGGTTGATATTTTACATAACCTTGATGCGAAAGAGTAACAACGACATCTTCTTGGGCAATAAGATCTTCAATATTAATATCTGCACTGCTTGCGGTAATTTCGGTCCGTCTAGCATCTTGGAACTGGTCACGAATAGCTTCAAGTTCTTCTCGAATCACTTCCATTAAACGCTCTGAACTTGCTAAAATATGCAATAACTCACCAATTTGAACTAATAAATCTTTATATTCATCAAGAATTTTTTCATGTTCAAGTCCTGTTAACCTATGTAAGCGAAGATCTAAGATCGCTTGAGCTTGTGCATCTGATAGGTAATAGTGTCCATCATGAATGCCAAATTCTGGCGCTAAGTCTTCTGGTCTAGCTGCATCATCACCTGCTTTTTCCAACATTGATGCAACATTTCCAAGTTGCCAAGCTTGAGCCAGTAATTTAGCTTTTGCTTCACCTGGTGTTGCAGCTGCACGAATTAATTCAATAACAGGATCAATATTAGCAAGTGCAATTGCCAAACCTTCTAACACATGAGCACGTTCACGTGCTTTACGTAGTTCATAAATAGTTCGTCGAGTAACTACTTCACGGCGATGAAGTACAAAAGCTTCAATCATTTCACGCAAGTTTAATAGTTTGGGTTGACCTTTATGTAAAGCCACCATATTGATACCGAATGAAACTTGCAATTGAGTCAACGAAAAAAGGTTATTTAAAACAACTTCGCCAACCGCATCACGTTTTATTTCAATAACGATACGCATACCATCTTTATCAGATTCATCGCGTAATGCCGAAATACCTTCTATTTTTTTATCCTTGACTAATTCGGCTATTTTTTCGATCAATTTTTTCTTGTTAACTTGATACGGGATTTCATTAATAATGATTGTTTCTCGTCCTGAATGGTCATCAACTTCGATAGTTGCTTTAGAACGAATATAGATAATACCACGACCAGTACGATAAGCATTCTCAATGCCTTTTCGGCCATTAATCAATGCTGCTGTTGGAAAATCAGGCCCATGGATATACTCCATTAAACCATCAACCGAAATATTTTCGTCTTCAATAAAAGCCAAGCAGCCATTAATGACTTCAGATAAATTGTGAGGAGGGATGTTAGTCGCCATACCAACAGCAATTCCTGATGCTCCATTAATTAATAAGTTAGGAATTCGCGTTGGTAACACATCTGGAATCATTTCTGAACCATCATAATTAGGTGAAAAATCAACTGTTTCTTTATCAAGATCAGTCAATAATGCCCCTGCAAACTTTTGCATACGAATTTCGGTATAACGCATTGCAGCAGCTGAATCACCATCAACAGAACCGAAGTTACCTTGACCATCAACTAACATATAGCGCAATGAAAATGGTTGAGCCATACGTACAATTGTGTCATAAACCGCCGAGTCACCATGTGGATGATATTTACCGATTACATCCCCAACAACACGAGCAGACTTTCGATAAGGTTTATTCCAATCATATCCCGCTTCATGCATAGCAAATAAAACTCGCCTGTGAACAGGCTTTAAACCATCACGGACATCAGGTAAAGCACGCCCAACAATGACAGACATTGCATAATCAAGATAAGAGGATTTTAACTCATCTTCAATATTAACGGGGGTTATTTCTTTGGCTAGTTCGGTCATAACACCATGTTCTCTTATTAATTTAACTCATCAAAACAGTATATAATTATAGCATAAAAATCGCTATTAATGCAGAACTAAACTGTTTTTATTTCAACTTATTCGCTATGAATAAACAACGTATTTTCAATTAATTGGCATAAGCAATTTAAAATCATGGCGTGCATTTCGTAAGCCATCACTTTTTTATAAGATGGAACTCTTATTTCAATGTCATTTTGCCCAAGTAAACCAATAACTTCACCGCCATCAAAAGCAGTTAATGCAACGATTTTCATATCCTTAATTACCGCTTCTTGAACAGCACGAATGATGGCTCGGCTATTTCCTTGGCAAGTTGCTATAATTAAGACATCACTTTGTTGACCTAATGCTTGAATTTGACGCGCATAAATTTCTTCATGATTAGCTATAGCACTTAACAAAACATTGTCCGAGACTAAAGCTATTGCTGGAATACTTGGTCTTTCGATATTAATACTGGTGATTAAACGTGAAGTAAAGCTTTGTACATTAGCAGCAGATGAACCATTACCACAGCTCATAATCTTATTACCGTTAAGTAAACTCTCAACAATAATATTTGCTGCTTTTTCAATAGAGTAACCGAGCGATTCAGCCATCACAATTTGAGTTTGAATACTTTCAGTAAAATAATTTTTAATTAAATCTTGCACGCCTTTTCACCTAAAAATTAAAATGCATTAATAATCCACTTTTGACTTTTACCTGTAATAGCAAAAACATCAAATCTAAACTCTGTATCCTCAATATTTAAATTTTGTTCGATCATCCACTGTTGAGCAGCCTGCTTGATTTTATGTTGTTTATTTAGTGTCACAGTCATTTCAGCATCACCAAAATTTGCATTTTTTCGATAACGCACTTCAATAAAAACAAGGCATTTGTTATCTAACATAATTAAATCGAGTTCACCAAAGCGAAATTGGATATTATGAGCAAGAAGTATAAGTCCCTGTTTAAGTAGATATTGGCAAGCAATATTTTCATAATGCTCGCCGATTTGTTTTTTATTCGCTTTTTGAATCAGATTTGGCTTCACCATAAGTATATTGCTGCCAAGAAAGCGAGCGAGTCACTTCACATTGAGCACTTGTTGATAGTTTTCCTGTCATACCATCTAAAAAATTAGGTTGATATGAATTAAGCTGATTGAACCGATTAGCGAGTCTCCACGCATCAATTCCCATTGCATACAAGCGCATTAATGAATAGTCTTTCTGAATATTGTTAGGTATGTTTGTATTCACATTATCCTTTTGCTCCATAATCATAGGAATTTCTGCATATTCAGTTTTATTCATATCATAATTAAAATCTTTAGAAGAATTGGCTATATGACTTTTTGAACTTGTATAGAGCATGACTGCTGATGAATTGCCAATAGTTTTATTTGCCCCCATATCAAGCATTGGTTTTATCAATGTTAACTCATCATATGAAGAATAAACATAAATAGCATCAAATCCCGCAGATATTTCCACTGATGGCATATCATTAATCAATATAGGATTACCGGTAAGAGTAATACCGATATTACGATTCATATTGGCGCTTAATGTTGTAGTGTTTCCAAAATATTGCACGTAAGCTTGTGAATTATTCGCCGATAATTGCGACCACTGTGCTGCAAAACTTTGTGCAACACGTTGTCCTAAATCAGTTTGCGGCACTAATAATAACGGTTTTACTCTATTTTGAGAATAAATATGGTTTGCCGCATCTTTTGCTTCATCTTCAGGAGATAATGCAAAAAAACACATTTTATTAACAGAGGTAGTCTCATTATCAACTTTATTTAAAGCTAAAATAGGAATAGCGGGAGCTAGCTCTTTTATTTTAGCCACTTCATCTTTTAATAGAGGCCCTACAACTAATTCAACATTATCTTCCTGGGCTTGCTGGATTAAAGTATCCATGGATGCACTAGTTGTATCAAGTACAATCACATTTTGTTGTGGTTCTTGTGGAAAAATTTTTATAGCATTCATATAACCTTGGCGAATAGTTTCACCAAATATACGTGAAGAACCATTTAATGGTAACAATAAAGCAACTTTTTTTGCATTAGCATCAACAGAAAGTGTTTGTTCACCAGTCAATATCGAAATAATCTCTTTAGCTGGATGATCTGGATATTGTGTAGCCCAGTTGTTGACAGCTTGTTTCAATAACTGTTTTTGATTTTCAGATTTTGTTGCAATAGTGTCTGGAGTATCATCATCTTGTGAAACAATTGCTTGGTTATTATTTTGATAAGTATAAGCTAAGTCAACCCAGCCTTGTAGTGTTGTTTCATTTTCACCGACTAAAACTTTGCTGATTTTATCAGATTTTAACTTACGGAAAAAATTCCATGTATTATTTAATAATTGCCTTTTTTCGACTTCTGTTACATATTTTTCTAATTGAAGATAATCGTGAGCTTGAGCATTAATATCCTTACTGTTTATATCCAAACCTAATTTAATCGTATAATAACGATATAGCTGTGAGTTATTCAAATCTGAAATAGCGAATTTATTAAGGTCAAATGATTGTCTTTTTTTTACAGCAATTTCACCTTCTGACAATAACTTTTCTTTTTGCTGCTCAGTATTAAGATTAAGAGGCAAATTTGATAATAGTACATTGGCTTGAGAAAATTTATTTTCTTTTATCAAAGCTCGAATAGCTAATAATTGCCAATTAACTTTAGTAGAACCAGTGCTATTATCTGCTTGTGACAAATAGTAATTAGAGTTTTGATGCTCATCAAAGTTAAAGGATTTCTTTGATATTTCTAAAGCACATCCCACCAAAATCGCAAACAATGGCATTATTAACATAGCACAAAAAGAGCGTTTTAAATTCATACCTATTCTCTTGTAAGTTGTTATCCCCAAATTCGTTGCACATGAACGGTCACTTCTTCTCGATCATGATAAAGCTGTTTAGCCTGAATTTGTACATTAATGTTTTTATTATTTAGTTCGTTGTTTAGTAATTGTAAACTTTGTTTTACTTCTTCATAACGTTTTTTCATTGGTAATTTGAGATTAAAAATAGTCTCTCTACACCAACCATTAATTAGCCATTTGGCTATTAATTCTGTTACTTTTGCCGGCTTTTCAACCATATCACAAACCAACCAGTAAATATTATGCTTTTTAGGTACAAATTTGAAGCCATCTTCACGATAATGTTTAACTTGTCCTGTTTCCATCAGTTTCTCATTCATCGGTCCATTATCAATGGCATAAACCATCATGCTTCTTTTTACTAGCTGATAAGTCCAACCTCCAGGACAAGCTCCCAAGTCAACCGCATTCAAACCACCTTTTAATCGTTCATCCCATTCTTCATAAGGAATAAAAATATGAAAGGCTTCTTCTAATTTTAACGTAGAACGGCTTGGTGCATCGGTTGGAAATTTTAGCCTTGGAATCCCCATATAAAAAGGTGAATTATTTTGACTCAGTGAATAACCAACATAACAACTATTGCTATTGATAAAAAATAAGTGAATAACAGGTCTTGATGGGTTTTCAGCTTTTAATAAAATACATTTACTTCGTAATGCCTGGCGAAGAGGAACTGTAAATTTACGACAAAAACCGGAAAGTGCCTTGCCATCATTAGTATCGGCAACTTCTACACGCAGATCCCCAGCTTTATCTATAATGCCAGATAATGCATCAATAATGGGAGAGATACGATCATTATTCGGCAAATCTGTTAATAAATCACCCGATACAAACATTTGTCTCGCAAAAATTAATGTACGAAAAGCCAATTTTTTTATTAATAATTGCGCACCTCCATCTTGATAGCATTCAAAAACAACATAACCACTGTTTTCTTTAACTTTAGCAAAGCCATATATTTCTCTTTGCACGGCCCTATCTGTGATTTCAGCAGCACACTCTTTTTCAAACCCACAACGACAATATAAAACGATCTTATTTAATTTTTGCATAATTGTATATTAAATTTATTAAACCACCATAATAAGCAACAATCACATCAATCAGATTGAACATTATCGGTATATAAAGGTGCTTCCCCTTTTGGACGAGTTTTAAATCGTCGATGTAACCACATATATTGTTCAGGTGCTTTTAAAATTTCTTGTTCAATAGCTTTATTCATAAAAGTAGCAGCACGTACGTCATCATCTATTGGATAGCCTTTAAGCTCGGAAGTCACATAAACTGTGTAATGTCCACTTTTTTCACGCTTAGGTGTGAATGGGATAATAGCAGGCTGACCTAATTTAACTAATATGCGTGTACCAACGGTTGTTGCTGCTTTTTCTACTGAAAATAGAGGCGCAAATACACTATTTTTAGGGCCATAATCATGATCCGGCGCATACCAAAGCAATTCACCATTTTTTAGTGCTCGGATCATACCCTTTGTATTATGACGGTCTAACATATATTTGTTTGACTTAAGTCGACCTTTAAGCTGAACATAATCCATTACGGGATTATCATTTGGTCGATAAACACCCACACCTGGATGGCTCATTCCTAAAATACGTGCACCTAATTCTAATGTTAAAAAATGAATACCTATGAGCAGAACGCCTTGACCTGATTGTTGCACCTTTTTAATATGAAAGTCGCCAACAATAGAAACGCGCTTGGCAAGCCGTTTATCTGACCAAAACCAAGCCATACCTGTCTCAAAAATAGCCAAACCGGTCGAAATAAAATTTTCACGTAACATCTGGTCACGTTCTTGTTGTGTTTTTTCAGGAAAACAAAGTTTAAGGTTTTGGCTCGCCGTTTCTTTTCGTTTGCCAATTAATTTCATTGAAAGTAAACCTAATCCTTTCCCCAATTGATAAATAATTGGATATGGAAACAGTAGAATTAAATACAAAATACCGATACCAAACCATGTTAACCAATAACGAGGGTGCAGTAAGCATTTAGTAAAGATAGGGCGAATTTCTTGATTTTGACTCATATTAAGATCAAGTTATTGTTAATAATAAAGTTGATTATTATATACCATATCCTGATTTTAGGGGCAGAAAAATCAACAAGGTTAACTTACAACTTTATATTATCATTCAGTAACAAAAGTTAGAATCGATTTATATTTAAAGTAGAAGATCATAGCGAATAATGAGAATTACTCATTATGATCAGTTCTTAGCACTTCCTACTTTTATACTAAAATACATATTTTCCCGAAACTTTTCACAAAAGATCAAACAGCAACAGGGGCTTTGATTGCAGGATGCGGATCATAACCAACAATTTCAAAATCTTCAAATACATAATCAAAAATTGTTGAAGGTTTACGTTTAATTACTAATTTGGGTAATGCTCTTGGCTCACGACTTAATTGTAAATGGGTTTGTTGCATATGATTAGAGTAAAGATGTGTGTCCCCTCCAGTCCAAACAAAATCACCTACTTGCAATTCACATTGCTGTGCAATCATGTGAACTAACAATGAATAGCTAGCGATATTAAATGGTAGTCCTAAAAATACGTCACAAGAACGCTGATAAAGCTGGCAAGAAAGTTTACCATCTGTAACATAAAATTGGAAAAAAGCATGACATGGGGCTAAAGCCATTTGATCTAATTCCCCAACATTCCAGGCAGAAATAATCATGCGTCTAGAATCAGGATCAATTTTAATTTGTTCAATTAATTGTGAAATTTGATCTATTTTACGACCATCAGCTGTACCCCATGCTCGCCATTGTTTACCATAAATAGGACCTAAATCACCATTAGCATCAGCCCATTCATCCCAAATTGTGACTTTGTTGTCTTTTAGATACTTGATATTCGTATCGCCTTTTAGAAACCAAAGCAACTCATGGATAATTGAACGTAAATGGCATTTTTTAGTTGTAATAAGAGGAAAACCTTCTTGCAAATTAAATCGCATTTGATGACCAAAAATAGATAATGTACCGGTACCAGTTCGATCTGATTTAAGTGTACCTTCATCTAAAATTTTTTGCATTAACTCTAAATATTGTTTCATCGTGCTTTTGCCTTCTTGTCAAACCTATACGCAAATAAAAAAATTAAAATACCACCAATAATCATCGGTAAACATAAAATTTGTCCCATACTGATAATATTTAAAAATAAACCTAGTTGTTCGTCAGGTTGTCTAAAAAACTCTATAACAAATCTAAATAAACCATAGCAAAGTAAAAATAACCCAGATACAGCACCTGTAGGCCTTGGTTTTAGAATAAAAATATTTAATATTACAAATAGTATAATTCCTTCAAATGCCATTTCATAAAGTTGTGACGGATGTCTTGGTAAAATACCGTTTAATTGAGAGTAAAGTGAAAACCATTCAGGATGAGACTGAACAAACATAAAATCAGCATGCGATGATGTTGGAAATAACATACCAATAGACGAATTAGTTACTCTTCCCCAAAGTTCTCCATTAATAAAATTACCAAATCGCCCAAACATTAAGCCTATTGGGACAAGAGGAGCAACAAAATCACCTACTTGCATAAAAGTTTTCTTTGTCTTCTTAGCAAAAATAGCAATAACACAAATAGCGCCAATCAAACCGCCGTGGAAAGACATACCTCCTTCCCAAACTTTAAATAAAATTACAGGATCTTTAATAAACGTATCAAAGTTATAGAAGAAGACATAGCCTAATCTACCGCCAATAAATAGCCCCAAAAACCCCCAAAATAATAAATTTTCAACCTCTTGTGGCGTCCATTTACTATTTGGTTTATTTGCTCGACGCTTAGCTAAGTAAAGAGCACCCAGGACGCCAAATAAATACATTGCTCCATACCAATGGAGTGATATAGGGCCAATAGAGAAAGCTATTGGATCAAAATCAGGAAATCGCAAATATTGATTCATTTTTTAATACGCTTTTTATTTTTTCGTTTATGTATAAAGAAATTAAATTTTTTCTTTTTAGGAATACTAATAATTGGTGCATCTAATTCGGTCTGTATAGCAAAAACAGAGGAAGAAAATTCTTTCATTGCTTTTCTATAAACGTCTCTTTTAAAAGCAATAACCTGTCGAATAGGATACCAATAATTAACCCATTTCCAATCATCAAATTCAGGAGTAGAAGATGCATTGAGATTAACTACTGATGGATCTGATATTAATTCTAATAAGAACCATTTTTGCTTTTGTCCAATACAAACTGGTTGGTTTTCCCAACGGATCATCCTTTTAGGTAACCTATATCGCAACCAACCATTAGTAACGGATAAAATTTTTACATCTTTTGATAATAAACCAACTTCTTCATTTAATTCACGAAACATTGCCTGCTCAGGCGTTTCGTTTTGTTTTATTCCGCCCTGAGGAAACTGCCAAGAATTTTGCCCATAACGACGAGCCCAAAGTACTTGACCATACCTGTTACAAATAACTATTCCTACGTTTGGACGGTAGCCATCATTATCGATCACTGACTACCTCAAGAAATCTATTTTTATATAGTTAAATTGTTTCATACATGGAGCAATAAATAAATAGAAAAATGACTTAATTGAGCAAATATGCTTTCTCATATAGGTTATTTTTTCAATAATTTAATAATTGTAACAGTATTAATTATAGCAAATGTTACTTCAATAGCTATGCTGCCTAAAGATCCTATCCACAAGGCTATAAATAATCCATAAAACACTACTTAACAATATAATCAATCGCCTATTTTGCTGTTGTAAACGGAACAGTACAATAGTCACCAATATAGTACCTAAAATTGAAAATAATGAATAAATTACATCCAATCAGGTGTGGTAAGAAAATAAAATATCCGCATTAAAGCAATAAAAGAAAATATCGCAAACATATTTTTAGTAAGCAGAAGCAATATTTCTAAATATATTTACAATATTCAGTACTGCTGCAGGATATGATTCTGGCCCCAATAAATAAAAGTGAAGAGTTATAATGAACATTAACAATGGCCAATTACCATCTAAAAGCATTATCATTACGTTGTAAAAAAGTAATAATGCCTACAAAATAACCTAACATACCCATTAATTGTAGAATTGTCGTATATTTTTCAACAAAATTTACACTAGCAGACTCATATAAAAATTTCAGACTATCCATAAAGCAAAAAAGCCCAGCATGACTGCTGGGCTCTCTCTAATTTAAAAGTCTGGCGGCACCCTACTCTCACATGGGTAATACCCACACTACCATCGGCACTACGGCGTTTCACTTCTGAGTTCGGCATGGGGTCAGGTGGGACCACCGCGCTATTACCGCCAGACA